>CANNQU010000040.1 GCA_947507965.1 Bacteroidota bacterium | reverse complement strand
TCTAATAATCAGTGTTGTATTGTCATCCAGACGAAGGAAGGATCTCATTTTTAATGGAAATAACGTTAGCATCAAAATACGTCAATGGTAACTTGTTCATGGACCTAGGATCTGCGAAAAGAGGGCTTCAGAATAGGAATGACGAAACACCATTGATACGGTCCTTTCGGATCATTTTATTTTCGCCAGCACATCAAATACTGAAATACCCGGGGGTAGATCCCATCAGGTAGCCCAGAGGGGGCTGAACACCTTGTTTCTAGGTATTAATTAACGATTTCAATCCTTATTTGGTGGATTTAAACGTAGTAATTGGATGCCAAGAGTTACCGAGCTTAGCCTGTTTTGTCGAAAAGAAGGAATAGGATTATTAAACGAAATGAAAAAGTACCCCAAAGAAGCGAATCTTATTCTTTGATTTTTGTGTTAATCTTCTTTTGGAGTAATAGAATATCGCTGTTCATCAAACTTCTTGTTTTATCTTTTCTAGGTTTTAGATTGCTATATTGACAGTAGATGATTTCACCCGTTTGTGAATCTACAATGGTTATATAACGACTATAAACTTCATTAACGAACATTAAATAATAAAAGGGATTTTCCGATTCAATGATTTTTGTACTTAACTTCTTCGAAGAAATCATTTTATAGGTGAATTGGTAATCCTTAAATAGATCGGCTGATTTGTTTTTTGTAGGAGTAACAGTAGCAGTAAGCGTATTATTTGCCTGATCGAGGGATGATGATACTTTTAATCCTTTCAGGACGAACTTTGGGACGAACAAAGTATCGTCCTTTAGTTTTTGCAGTTTTGATACATCATAATAGTTCGTTTTGAGCTTCAGGGTTTTATTGCTGGCTAATAAATTATTTAACACCTGGATGTAATTTTTCAAAAAGCCTGGATTTAAATTTAGGTATGTTGAATTCTCATCCATATCTAAAGGATAAACTGGATTACTGAGCCTAATCTTGGTGATATCCATATACAATTCAAGATGTGCGATCTCGCTTATGGAATAGCTAACGCCATCTTTCTTCTTTTTGATAGAAGTGGGATACCATAACCGTAAATAGGGCAAAGAATAATGTTGAACATATTGTTTTTCTGTATTCCCGGAGCCTGAATAATGAAGGCTTTTTGACGTTTTTTCGACGGTTTCTATGCTTAAAAAGTAGTTGCCATTTTTTATATTATCCGTCATATCCACCCTATTGATGAATTCAAGTCGAGAAAATGTCCAAGCAGATCTAATGGCACTGATATATGGTAATGCCTCCATGGCGGCGGTATCGGTAAACACTACAAATACAATGGCGTTCTTAAGTTTTGGAGCTTGGCCAATATCGGTTAATGTAATTTGGGCATTGACCCTGTATACGCTTCCCATAAAGAGACTGAGAAGCATTAGAAAAATGGCATTTCGGTTAAGCGGGTTATTCATATTGTTTTAATTTTAGATTTTAATTTCGGTCAATCTCACTTCTTTTCAATCATACCATGATCGTAGGCGTAATTCATCAACCCTACGACGCTTTTTGAACCGGTCTTTTTGAAGATGTTTTTGCGATGTGTTTCTACCGTTCTCTCACTCAAAAACAGCTTTTCTGCAATTTCTCCATTGGTGAGTTCGGTGCTTATCATTTTTACAATCTCTATCTCTCGTTTGGTCAGATTTATTTCATCCACTGGTTTATCTTCCGATGCACTGGCTTTCATGAGTGTCTCAATAATTTCGTCACTAAAAAACAGTCCTCCGTTCCATATTTTGCCGATGGCTTCCAACAGCTCTTTCTTCCCGGTGTTTTTTAAGATATAGCCATTTACCCCATGGTTAATCATCTCGTTTACTTTGCTCTTCTCATTAAACATACTTAAAACCAATATTTTTATCGATGGGTGGAGTTCCTTTATTTTTTTTGATAACGCAATTCCACTCATTCCCGGTAAATTTATATCGGTAATTACAAAATTTACAGGATAACGGTCCAACGCGAGCAATGCCTCTTCAGCTGTCGTTGCCTCTGCCAGTATTTCAATTCCACTTTCGTTTTTTAGCAGCATTTTAAGTCCATCGAGTAGCATCACGTGATCATCAACAAGTAAGAGTTTTACGGTAGATTTTAGGTTATTCAAGGGTTAGGTTGGGTTGGATATCAATGGTAAACATAAAAAAAATTACCTAAATTTTACAATTAATTATTGAAAACATCATATGAATATAATTTCAATGATGTAATTTTGTATTATAATATTAGAAATGATGTCAAAACAAATAAAAAACTTGCAAGATGTATGGGAAGACTCCACTCCGTTTGATGCCTTACGACTCCAGTTCGGATTGAAAAACAATGAGGTGGTTAAGTTTATCGTTAACAAAAACCCTTTTTCCATCACCTTCCGGTTGATCTCCATGCTTTCTTATAAAGCAAAAAAAATGATGGGTATCGATAAGCAGGAAGAAATCGATGCGATTTGAGATTTCGCTTACCCCGTTACTTCTTTAATAGTATTCTTTTCACCATCACATAGCGCTCTTTCCAATAAGGTCCGTCGATATCGTCGATATGTATGCCTGAACTCACGGTGGCACTAATGAATTTTATTTGCCCATTGTTATTTTCTATTACAATTCCAACGTGCCCAATGGTTTTACTTCGTATATTTCTTCCTTTAAAATAAACCAAATCGCCGGCACGCGCCGATTTTCGGGTTACTTCTTTTCCCAGCAGCGATTGCGCATCGGCAGTACGGGGTAGCGTAATACCGTGGTGTGAATACACATAACATACAAATCCGGCACAGTCAAATCCATTTAAATCTTGCCCACCATAACGGTATTTTATACCTAAATATTTCTTTGCAAAAGCTACAATACTGTCGGCTTTGTTGGTTAATATAATCGTATCCGAATCTTTTGTGTCATTTTCTTTCTTCGCTTTTACCTCACTTTTTACGGCGTTCTTCTGGGTCTCTTTTTTTTGCTTCGGTCTTTTTTTTGAGACTATTTTTTTGTGCTGGGCGCAACTACTAATGGTGGTTAATAATAGGATGAGGAAAAGGAACTTTTTAAGGAGTAATTTAGTACACATATCGAATTACATTTTCATGATCATAAATACCAGCTCTTTTAATAATGATCCGTCAGAAACATCCGTGCTGCCAATGCCTTTGCTCTTGAGGTCGAAGGTATGGATATAGCCAATAATCCGAACGCATTTTTCTAATGAGTAGGTGTTGCAAGCTTTGCTATAATCCTTTGCGAAATACGGATTAATACCGGCTATGGCGGCAATATTTTGTTCGCTATAGTTTTTGCTATAATGTATGGCCAGCAGCTTGCCGTAAAAATTATAGAGAGAAGATAAAACCGGGATAATGGAGTTTTCTTTCGGGTTGGAAGCAAAATATTGAACTATTTTTTGCGCTTTAAAGAAATTACCAACACCCAATGCATTCTGTAATTCAAACGTGTTAAACTCTCTGCTCACACCTACATATTTCTCTATATGTTGTGCGGTAATCACTTGTTGATCTTTTATGTTGATTAGCACTTTTTCAATTTCATTGACTACTTTGCTTAAATCATTGCCAAGGAAATCGGTGAGCATACTGCAGGCTAAAGGGTCAATTGCGATTTTCTTGGTCTTGCAATAATTTTCAATCCACGCTTGCAATTTGTAATCAGGTATTGGTGTGCTTTCAAAAACTACGTATTTTTCTTTTATTAGCTTTAGCGTTTTACTCCGTCCATCCATCTTTTTATGCTTATAGCAGAGCACTAAAATGGTCGAGGGTAAAGGATTTTCGACGTATGGTAATAGCTTATCGATCTCTTTTAAATTTTGCGCCTCTTTTACGAGTACCAATTGTTTCTCTGCCATCATCGGATATCGTCGGGCGGCATTAATAATAGCGTAAACATCGGCTTCTTTGCCGTAGAGGATGGTTTGATTAAATGATTTCTCGGTTTCAGTAAGCAAATTATTTTCGAAGTAGTTGCTTAACACGTCAATATAATAAGGCTCTTCACCGTGCAAAAAATAAATAGGGGATACGTCGTTGCTTTTTAATCTCTTGATGATGTCATTCAATCCAAGCTCTTTGGTTGCCTTAGCCATATAGTAAAATTATCTTAATTTTGAAAAGTGAATTTGCCGAAACTTGAATTTCCAATGTACGAATTACGTACTCAATTCTCAGAACACAAAACCTTAGTTTTCGACATCGTGAGAAAAAAAATGGTGGCACTCACTCCTGAAGAGTGGGTAAGGCAACATGTGATTCATTTTTTGATTTCCGAACATAAAGTGTCGATCAATAAAATTTCGGTAGAATATTCTTTAAAATGGAATTCGATGACACATCGTTGCGATTTGGTGGTGTTTGGTGATGATTTCGCTCCCCAACTTATTGTGGAGTGTAAAGCAGCCAGCGTTCCGATCTCTCAGAAGGTATTCGATCAGATAGCTCGTTATAATATGAAACTTAAAGTGCCTTATTTAATGGTTACCAATGGATTGAGTCATATTTATGCCCGTGTAAATTTTAATGATAACAGCTGTGCGTTTATGGAAGAATTGAAATTTGTTTAGCCTACGGTGAACAAAATTATTTATATTCGTATTTTGTAATATGGAAATTGTTTTTGCTACGAATAACCAACATAAGCTAACTGAAGTGAGAGCCATTTTGGGTAAAGAATATACTGTCTTGAGCCTTCACGATATTCATTGTACAGTGGAAATCGATGAAACCTCGGAAACATTTGAAGGGAATGCTTGGCTGAAAGCCGACTATATCCATAAAAATTTCGGATTGCCCTGTTTTAGTGATGATAGTGGTTTGGAAGTAGAAATGCTAAACAACGCCCCGGGAGTTTATAGTGCTCGTTACGCGGGCGAACAGGGTAGTCACACTAAAAATATGGATAAGTTGTTAACCGCACTTCAATTTCATTCTAACCGAAAAGCTCGTTTTCGAACGGTGGTTTGTTATCTGAATAAGGCCAGTGAAATCAACTATTTTAATGGTGTTATTCATGGCGTGATAACAAGGGAGAAAAAGGGCAGTGGAGGGTTTGGATATGATCCCGTATTTTTACCCGATGGGTATAATATAACCTTTGCAGAAATGACGCCTGAAGCGAAAAATAAAATTTCCCACCGAGCCATGGCGGTGAACGAACTTTCCCGATTTTTAAGATTATAGTGCTTTCTTTTTTTTACAATCATCATTTATCTATCTCCGAATGCGAGGATTTCTCTTTTCAAAATTTATAAAGCCCGACAAATCGACGTATGAGAATTTGCTGGAACTTTTTATGCAACTGCTTAATTACACCAATGGTAATGCTAATGAGGCTTTAGAGTGGTTAAGTCAATTGGATAGAAAATACGACTTCACCAATAATCAATATGGCATGGGCGATTTTATTGAGGATTTAAAACAAAAAGGGTTCCTTGAAGAGCAAAGTGAGGAAGGGGTTTTTAAAATTACAGGAAAAACGGAGCAGGTAATTCGTAAAAGAAGCCTAGAGGAGATTTTTGGCAAATTAAAAAAAGGTAATAAAGGCAGTCATAAAACACCGCATACCGGTATCGGAGATGAATGGAGCAGCGACTACCGAGCTTTTCAGTTTGGCGATGGCATAGAAAACATTAATTATACCGACTCTTTTCGTAATGCTCATATAAATCATGGCATCGACGATTTTCAAATGACAGAGGATGATTTGGTGGTGCAGGAAAGAGAACATAAATCGCAAACCAGTACGGTAATGATGATTGACATCTCACATAGCATGATATTGTATGGCGAGGACCGAATTACGCCTGCAAAGAAAGTTGCCATGGCGCTCGCTGAACTGATTACCACAAAATACAAAAAGGATACCTTGGATATCGTTGTCTTTGGTAACGATGCCTGGCAAATTGAAATTAAAGACTTACCTTATCTTCAGGTAGGGCCATATCATACCAATACCTACGCGGGGTTGGAACTCGCGATGGATGTTTTGAGGAGAAGAAAAAATAATAACAAGCAAATATTTATGATCACCGATGGCAAGCCCACCTGCCTGAAAGAGAATGGGAAATATTACAAGAATAGTTTTGGTTTGGATCGAAAGGTAGTAAATAAGACATTGAATATCTCGGCTCAGTGTCGTCGATTGAATATACCGATTACCACGTTTATGATTGCTAAAGACCCGTATTTACAACAGTTCGTGAAAGAGTTTACTCAAATAAATAACGGGAAAGCCTATTACAGTAGTTTAAATAACCTAGGTGATTTTCTTTTCGAGGATTTTGAAAAAAACCGTCGAAGAACACTAAAGTAACATGTCGCTTTTCGTATCCATTCACATCGAGTGCTCTTCGATATTAAGATGCAAACGCTGCTTTAAATCCAGAAGTAAGCTACTTCCAGGGTTCATTTCTGCTTTCTTTAGTAAGGTAATTCCTTCTTGAAGGCTATGATATTCAAGGGCGAAGGAAGCGTCTTTTTCAATTTGTTGCTCAATGGCTTTCTCTTCAGCAAAATCCATCTCTTTATAAAGATAACGCAATAAATCATTGGGGGTAAAAATTTGTTTCATGGGTTAAATGGGTTGTGGTGGGTAAATGTACTCTTTATTTCAAAACATAAAAACGTAATATCTTAAAGTTTATTGCATTACATTTGTCATATTTACGCTTACCTTGTTATGGAATTAGAATTAACTACGCCGGCGTTGCTCTTTAGCACCACCTCCTTGCTCATGTTGGCTTATACCAATCGTTTCTTAGCCATTGCCCGGCTGATTCGTGAATTACATACCGATTTTATGGAGACGCATGATGAAAATGACTTATTACAGCTAAAAAGTTTGCGTATTCGACTGGCACTGATACGAAATATGCAATTATTGGGAGTGCTTAGCTTGCTGCTTAGCGTAATTTGCATGTTTCTGCTTTTCGCTAATCATGGCGTAATTGCTAAATACATTTTTGCCGGGAGTTTAGTTTTAATGGCACTTTCGCTGGTGATTTCTGTCGTAGAAATCTTCCAATCGATAACCGCCATTAACGTTCAATTAAAAAATATTGAAGACCGTATTAAAAGTAAGATCGGTTTTTTTTAATGGAAGTGAATCGAAAAGGATGTTTTGTTCACGTCATGTGTTTTCAAACCCCAAAAATCAACGCTTTACAGCATATTGGTTGAGTGTTGCTTTAACTACCCTGAAAAGCGCATGCCCTATTTATCAATTCGTCTTCAGTGTTGATGTTCTTCGATAGTGAATATTTCTTTCTGCCAAATAGTTAAGTATATAATGGTAACAGGTCTCATCTTTTCCTATCAATTCAGGAGGAAATACACCTTTTTGATTAAACAAGCCATCGATGAGCATATTGGCCGCCGCAGCCGCGGTATAACCGGTGCTTTGGGCCATCGATGATGTTTGTGTTTCAAGGCAATAGCTTGCGTGTAAATTATAAACAATAGTCACCGTATCCCCGTTTGTATCTTGGCCCACTAACGTTACCCGCATCACCGTTATTTCTTCCTCCGTTTCACCAAGTTTCCACTCGTCAAACAGAATTTTAGAGGTAACCTCGAGTGGCGTAACCTCTTGTCCGTTAACGATAATATTTTCTTTACTGAAGAAGCCACTTTCTTGTAATGCCTTTATCAATTGTGCATGACCCGGATATCGAAGTGTTTTTTCTTTCATATTGGGAATATGGGACATCGTGAATAATATCGACCGCAACCCATCCGAATTAAACGATTCGAGTGTGCCTACCATGTCAAATGCTATCAATTCACAATCGCTAAGTGCATCCCTTGTGATGATATTTCCATTTTCAACATATCGTGCCGGACGGGTATATTCTTCAATTACATCAATTGGTGAAAAAGGGGCTTTATAATTGAAGGGCCATTTTTTGATTTTTGGTAAGCCACCTACTAAACATTCAAAATGGGTTAATTTTAGTTTTTCATTATAATATCCAAGTATCAAATTATCCATGCCAGGAGCCACGCCACAGTCGACAATGGCCGTTACTCCCTTGCTTTTGGCAAGGGCATCTAAATCGATGGCATTCTCGGGAAAAAAGGAGATATCGACGACATTTTTTTTGGCTTCGATGATTTGTTTCAAGGTTTCAAAGCCAAGAAACCCCGGTACAGCACAAATCACCAGATCAAAAGATGGCAGCGTTGCTTGAAGTTTTGGATGGTCGCATACATCGAGCACTAAAGTCGATAAGGATGGGCATTTTGTTTTTACCTTTTCTAATCGTTCAGCATCTTTATCGGTTACGGTTACCACATGGTTTTTTGCTAAATCAATGGCAATCGCACGGCCTACCATCCCAGCCCCTAAAACAAGTATCTTATGCATTACGGTATCGTATTAAGCTGCGAATTTAAGGTTGTATTTTGTACTTCTGTCTACTATTTTTTACTCATTCGTGGCTTCTATTTGTTACAAATGGATTTTTTATTGATTACTTTCGAAGTCAATCAAAACAATTATCTAATAATAAAATAAGTTTCTTAATTCATGACCCCAAATATTGAATATAATATTGTTGGTGAGACTACCCAAGTGGTGGAAATAGCACTTCGTAAGAATCAATTGGTGAGGGCCGAGCCGGGAGCCATGCTTTATATGGAAGAAGGTATTGAGATGCTCATAGGTTCTGGTGCCGGTGTTCTCTCTGGATTTAAAAGGATGGTTACGGGAGATGCTTTTTTTATTACCTCGTTTATAAATAAGTCAGCACACGAAAAAAAACACCTGGCTCTTTCTGCTCCCTATTCAGGTAAAATCATGATGATTGATTTGAAATTATTCGGGGGCACTATCCTCTGTCAAAAGGATAGCTTTTTATGCTCTGCTAGTTCTGTTGAAATAAAAATGGAATGGACCCGAAAAATTGGTAGTGGGTTTTTTGGTGGTGAAGGGTTTGTTTTACAGCGATTGAGCGGTGAAGGATTTGTTTTCCTTCAAGCCGGTGGAACTCTTTTGGAGCGAGATTTAAAGGAAGGTGAAACACTTCAAATTGATACCGGTAGCCTTGTTGCCATGCAGCCTACTATTAAATTCGAGGTTCAATTTGTGGGAGGGTTTAAAAACATATTATTTGGAGGTGAAGGATTGTTTTTAACCAAACTCACAGGCCCGGGCAAATTATTTTTACAAAGTGTTCCGTTCTCACGTATGGTCGATCGGATTACCATGGCCTCTTTAAGTTCTAAAAACAAGAAGTAGTTCGGCTTCGTTTTTTTTTTGAAAACCATTGCTGCATCTACGTCGTGGTAGGAAGGCGATTATGTGCCTATTGAAAACGGGTTCCTTATTCCTTGATGGGGTATTCGAATGACGTCGAAGTGTTTATGGTAAGCCTTTGATTCCTACCCTATTTTAAGAATTCGATGTTTCGTTTCAATCCCGAGAATTTTGTTCTCTTGATGGCTGAATTTTTGAAGGCCAGCGTATAAACATCTTCCGTTATTTCGTTCCAATCATTTTTGGTGAAATTCAATATCACTTCATTCGGTTCGAACTCTTTAATACCATGGGGTTTGCTAAATCTATTCCAAGGGCAAACATCCTGACAAACATCGCAACCAAATATCCAGTCGTTGAATTTTCCTTTTACTTCATCCGGAATGGCATTCTTTAATTCAATGGTGAAGTACGAGATACATTTGCTTCCATCAATGATCTTCTGATTTAGGATGGCCTCGGTAGGGCAGGCATCGATACAAGCGGTACAAGTGCCACAATAATCTTTCGCCATAGGCTGGTCGTATTCAAAAGTAACATCGCAAATAATTTCAGCCAGAAAAAAAAAAGAGCCTTGTGTTTTTGTTATCAGGTTCCCGTTTTTACCGATCCATCCTGCCCCACTGCGTTGTGCCCACGCACGCTCCAGCACAGGGGCGGAGTCAACAAAGCAACGGGCATGGAGGTCGCCAACGGCACTTTTCATCGTGCCTAAAAGAGTGTTCAGTTTTGTCTTTATGGTGTGATGATAATCATGCCCATAGGCATATTTCGAAATTTTGTAGCTTTCTTTATTTTGTTCTTTTTCAGGGAAATAATTATACAATAACGTGATCACCGATTTCGCGCCATCAACTAATTTTCTAGGGTCGATACGTTTTTCGAAATGGTTTTCCATATACCCCATCTGCCCATGTCTATTCGCCTTTAGCCAGTACTCCAGCCGGTAGGCATCTTCGGTAAGTTCGGTAGCTTTACTGATGCCGCAAAAGCTGAACCCCATTTTTTTTGCTTCGTCTTTGAGTTGAAGAGAATTAAATGGAGTCATAAATTTGATTATCTGTTTTGGTCATAGGTCAAATTTATGGTTTTGGTGTTCAATACCGTATCGGTTACGGTTCGTTTTTTTTCATCCCATAAGCCGGTTGTTTCCAAATAAAAACATTGATAGTTGGGCATAATTTTGCAAAACCGCTCCCTTACTTCGTTGCTGTCTTTTACACAATAACTAATATTCGTTTCGCTTATTAAGGAGCCAAAATAATCAAACTTCATGAGGGTCCACCATCGGCTAGGATTGTGTTTGTTATCTATCTCAAAATAGTTAATGAGATAATACATGGAGTCCTTCATGGGTAATTGACCGAAATAAAAAACTGGATACGGAATTAAAGAATCCATTTTCATAAAGGCATACATATCTTTAGGATCTATAACTTTTAATTGCTGGGATAGGTTGGAACTCTCTTTTAGAAAGTTTGGGTTGCTGATGACGAAAGGAATAGGAACGGTATCGAAATTCTTTATAAATGAAATAAATTCAGGCGACTGTATTTTAGTAAACGCTGGCTTATATTTACAGGCGTTGAGTGCCAGTAGTATCATTACTGCGAACGAGATACGATTCATCATGTTAATTTTTTAAAACAGTTGGTTTAGCTTGTAATTTGGCAGTATCCCCAAATGCTTATATGCCTTTTCTGTTGCCTCTCGTCCTCGTGCCGTACGATTTATATAGCCTTCTTTAATGAGAAAAGGTTCATACACTTCTTCGATGGTCCCTTCATCTTCACTTACAGCCGTTGCAATGGTTTTAATTCCAACAGGTCCGCCTTTGAATTTTTCCACGATGGTATATAAAATTTTGTTATCCATCTCATCCAAGCCGTTGGCATCAACATTTAAGGCCGTAAGGGCAAATTTTGCAATTTCTATATCAATGATTCCATTGTTTTTAATTTGTGCAAAATCGCGTGTTCTGCGTAGCAAAGCATTTGCTATACGAGGGGTGCCACGACTGCGACGCGCTATTTCAAAAGCTGCTTCTTCATGCAGTGTCGTTTTTATGATAATGGCCGAACGCTTTACAATGGTGGTCAGTAAATTAATATCGTAGTACTCAAGCCTTGAATTGATGCCGAATCGAGCACGTAGGGGGGAGGTGAGTAACCCGCTTCTGGTGGTTGCTCCAATCAAGGTAAATGGATTTAAGGTAATTTGTATCGAGCGTGCATTAGGCCCCGATTCTATCATAATATCAATTTTAAAGTCCTCTACGGCACTGTATAAATATTCTTCAACGATGGGGCTTAAACGGTGTATCTCATCAATAAATAAAACATCACCACTTTCCAAGTTCGTGAGCAATCCGGCAAGGTCGCCGGGCTTTTCTAATACAGGGCCCGACGTGGTTTTCATGCTTGCCCCTAACTCGTTGGCGATAATGGTGGCCAGCGTTGTTTTACCTAATCCCGGTGGGCCGTGCAAAAGCACATGATCTAAGGCTTCACCCCGTTGCTTAGCCGCGGCGACAAATATTTTCAAGTTTTCAATTATTTTTTCCTGACCGGTAAAATCGTCAAATTGCTGAGGACGCAAAACACGTTCTAACTCCTTCTCCGTAGTGGTTAAATTTTCTTCTTCTGGATTCAAATTGGTGTTTCGCATGAGATGGCCACAAATATACTAGTTACGATTGAGGTGAAGGAGCTTCCGGTATTATTTTACGATGTTAATAATTGTTCGAAGAACCCACCTATGTTTTTACGGGTATCAACAAAATGAATTTCCAATATCCAATGCCTTTTATTCCCTTTAGGGTCGGGAAGATGCATGTCAAGATTGTTTTTAGGATGCACATACAAAGGGAAGTTTTCGCTATTTATTTTTTCATGTGGAAATAAACCGATAATATGTCCTGCAATTTCGCCACCAAAGGTCCACCCGTACTGTGTTGCAAGTTCTTTAGCATAGTTGTAAAGCTGTGCTCCGGTGGTACTTGTTCGGCTGTCGTACCAACGTTTTACATCGTACCAGGCCGTCTCGATATCTTCTTTTAATTTTATCTTATAGGGGTCGTTACCCAGTACGTAAGTCCTCCCAAAGTCGGCCTCCCAATCTTCAAAAACAGGCCCGAAATCAAAAAATAAAATATCGTCTTCTTCCACCATTAAATTCGGCGGGTTTTCATGATAGGGAGCTAAGGTGTTTTTACCCGACCTCACAATTCGTTTGTGCCAGTATTTTTCAATGCCAAAGAGCTCAAAAGCTAAATTAAATACCTGGCTATTTAATTGTTCTTCTGTTCGTCCGGCTTTAATGAGCCCCCGTTTTTCTATCTCATTAAATAAACGTAATGCTTTCGCTTCTGCTTGTACCAGGTTTTTTCTTGTGGTTCCCATTCGTTTCAAACGATTACGGCATGGATGCTAAACGCGTATTTATGCAATGCATGATCGGGTGTTTCAATAGAAGACAGCTATCCGGGTTGGTAAAAATTAATAACCTAAAAGCTTTTCTAAACTTATTTCTTCGAAGGTGCCCAAGGCCTTTAGCTTCTCTTGGGTTATTTTGGTTCTATTGGCTACGATACAATAATTGTATATGTTGTCTTTCATAAATTGAGAATAAAATTTCATCAAATCATCCATTTGCATTAGCGGTATTTTAGCATAAAGGTCTCTGTTAATATCATAACTCAATCCTAGTTTGACGTTCGAATCATATTTAAAAAAGATAGCTGTTTTCGTCGTCCGTTGTGTTTCTATCTTTTTCAGTATCGATTCTTTGGATGCCTGCATTAATTGCTCCACCTGTGGCATTTTGTGCAGCAAATCGTTCATGGCTTCAATACTTTCTTTGTATTTGTCGGCCTGGCAACCTACGTATGCGGTAACACTATACGGGTCGGTTTTTTTTGCAGGGGAATTAAAATTGGCATACGTGCTGTAGGCAAGGGCTTTGCTTTCTCTGATGGTTTGAAAAACAAGCGAACCCATGCCACCACCAAAATACTCGTTGAAGATGGCAATGGAAGAGGCATTATCGGCATTATAGGTTGCCATATTATTATGTTGCCAAACGATTTCACTCTGTACCATATCGAAGTGGGCGAAATATACCTTCGTTGACGTGGTGGTAATTCGTGGATAAGCCTTGGCTATGGTGTATGTTTTGAATAGTTTTGGCGTTGCATGACTACTTGCAATTTTAGTTTGTACTTGTTTCATCTTCAGTGGACCGTAATAGTAGGTCTTATGATTGTAATTTTTTATTGTTTTTACAATTTCACATAGTTCGGTAGCGGTTATTTTAAGCAAATCATCCTTCGACAAAATGTCATTCATTGGGTTTATTGGGCCATAACTTGCGTACATCGATAACGACTGTCGTATGATGCTTTTATTTAATTTATTATCACTTCTGGTTTTAAACTCGGCTTCCATCATTTTTTTTACGGCCTCATCATCAGGTTTGACATTATTAATAAAATGTTCAAATAGCTTCAATGCTTCATCGAAATTTTCTTGTAAGCCACTTAAATAAACGTAACTCTGCTCGGTTCCTGCATTAATACCATAACTGCAAGCTAGTTTATAAAACTCTTTATTTATTTCTTCCGCCGTATATTTATCGGTGCCGGCATAATTCAAATAATCAAACGCAAAAGGGAGTTTCTTATTATTATAACTTCCGAAATCAAATACATAATATAAGGTGAACAGGCCGTTCTCGGTATTCTGTACATAATGTAATGGAATATCTTTTTTAATCGTGCTGATGGTCATATCGTTCTTGAAATCAGAAAATTTTGGTGCAATAGGTGGCACTTTTATACTGATAAAGTTCTTTACAAAGGTTGAAGCGCTGTCTCTATTGGTTTCAACCGGTGTAATCGAAGGCTTTGAAATCTTTGCACGGCCATCCACCGTGCCATTTTTTTTGTGAACACATACATAATAATTTAAGTTGGCTTTTGCAAAATCGGAAATTTGCTTCTTCGTAATTTTTGATATTTCGTCCAGGTCGGCACATACTTCACTCCAGTTTCTTCCGAGAATAAAATTGTCTAACATATTCGATGCCCTGCTATTATTGTTTTCATCTTGTTGTATGCGCTCCAGCTTATAGTTATTAATAATTGCTTTTAGCATTTCATCATCAAACTTGCCTTCTTTAACAAGGTCGATTTGTGAAAGAATTAATTTTTTTACATCATCTAAATCTTGCCCATCACGCGCAT
This sequence comes from Bacteroidota bacterium, assembly GCA_947507965.1. Classification (GTDB taxonomy): domain Bacteria; phylum Bacteroidota; class Bacteroidia; order UKL13-3; family UKL13-3; genus CAINMV01. Next base: position 17,090 of record CANNQU010000040.1, on the reverse strand, counting down.
ATCCTGAAACATATAATACACTGTAATCTTTTAATGCATCGAGCCCGGCATCAGTAGAAAGCACCAATTGTTTTTGATTCAAATTCAATGTCAGTAAACGATTTAGTACCGATGTCAATAACTTTATCGTGCGATTATCTTTTGAAACAGCACTCGGTAAGCGAAAAAACAATCCTGTAAATTCTTCCATCGGGCCATAAATTGTTTTTTCGATATTCGCAGTAAACGCCGTTTCTGCCTCATAATTAAACGTTGGAATAGGTTTTGGCTCAAGCGTTCCTAAATTCTTTTCAATGAGTTTTAGGGCTTCTTCTGGATTGAAATCACCAACCATAATCACCACCATATTATTAGGAACATAATAGGTCTCATAATACTTTCGTATGGCTAGCAAGGATGGATTTTTGAGGTGGTCAATGGTGCCAATGGTGGTTTGTGTGCCATAGGTATGCTTTTTAAATAATTCAGCATACGCCATTTCATACCATTGCCAGTAGTCGTTATCGATGCCTCTGTTTTTTTCTTCATAAACCGCTTCTAATTCGGTGTGAAATATCCTGAAAACCGGATTCCTAAAGCGTTCTCCTTCTACCATTAACCATTTGTCGAGTTGATTGGAGGGGATATCATTGACATACGCTGTAACTTCAAAACTGGTGAATGCATTCGTTCCTGTAGCCCCAATACTACTCATCATTTTATCGTATTCATTGGCAACACTATAATGGGAGGCTTCGCCACTCGTTTGATCAATTTCTTTGTAAATATCCTTGCGAAGATTGGTGTCGGTGGTATGGTTATAGACTTCATATAACGAATTGATTTTATCGAGCAACGGTTGCTCTTTGCTCCAATCCAACGAGCCATATTTATCGGTTCCTTTAAATAGCATGTGTTCCAAATAATGCGCTAATCCGGTATGATCGTTCGGGTCGTTCTTGCTGCCTGCTTTGGTGGCGATAAAGGTTTGTACTCTTGGCTTCTCTTTGGTAACCGAAAGCATGACGGTTAAACCATTCTTTAGAACATAGGTGCGGGTTTGGGTTGGGTCGTTGGTAACGTAGGTATATGGATACGTACCGGTTGTTTTCACCTCTGTAAATAATTTTTGCCCTTTTAATGTGACAACCAGGAAGAGCAAAAAGATGGAATTTAAAATTGATTTCATGATAAAGGATGGTAAGTGTTGGATTGAATTTTACAAGAGTACGGTTAAAAAAATAATTTAAAAATATAGTATGAGGCCACAATAGCGTATGACCGATTTAATTTTTACTGATTCCCTTTCAGGTCGCCTAGTTTAAGTTCATCCGGTTTAACTATTCCTTGGGCAACTAGCTCCTCCAAACTAAATTGATTAAGGCTGCGATTCGAATGAAAATATAAGGCATGCACAACACCGTATGGAGTGGGTATCTCAATTGCTGTTGGCGTATGATCATAAATCCCTTGGTCGATTCCTTTGCTTAAAAAGTCGGGCCGAAATCCATCGGTGAATAGTTGCAATCCGATATACCCTATGCCTTCCGGGTTTATTTCAAAATATCCGGCATCTTCCTTCTTTAAAAGCAAATAGATGTCTTTCGTTTCCGGACATGAGGTGGTGTTGATGGGTAACTCGTTTTTATAGAACATAAAAAAGACGATATAGCATAAAGCGGTATATAAAAATGCGCAATTATTGAAGTAACTTATTTTTTTATCGTTGGAAATAAAGGTGACATATCCCAATAATATACTACAAGAGAGTAGAAATCCAAGGCCCATAAGCGTGTATTTCAATTGGAAATATTCTACGTTAAGTTTTACGAAATTTAAGGCAAGCAAGGTAAGAAACAGTGCGATGAATGGTATGGCAATGGCGCTGCTACTCTGTTTGGAGCCTTTTAGCCGTTTTAGAAGGACACCACAAAGGAAGCCGGAAAAGGTGGCTAAAAAGAGCCAAAACATCTTACTATTCAACAATTCTTTCAACATACAAAAACTATTATTATTTTTGGCTGCAATTTAATTGAAATATTTAACATGAACATAGGTGATAAAATGCCCAAATTTAGCTTATTGGGAGTGGATGATAAAATGTATAATAACTTTGATTTTGCCGATAAATATGCTGTTGCCATCATATTTACCTGCAACCACTGTCCATATTCTCGTTCCTATTGGAGCCGGATTGTGAAATTAAAACAACGTTATGAAGAAGATAACCTAGCCATATTATGTATCAGTAGCAACGATGCTACCGAATTTCCCGAAGACAGCTTTGAGAATATGAAGACCATCGCCAGGCAGGTAGGTATTTTCCCTGAGTACTTTTTTGATAGCACACAGGAGATTGCCAAAGCCTTTGGAGCCGAACGAACGCCGGAAGTATATTTGTTTAATAGCAAACGCGAACTGGTTTATAAAGGCGCAATCGACGATAGCTGGGACAATGAAAACAACGTCACCCATGTGTATCTGGAAGATGCCATCGAATATGCACTGGATGGGATAGAAGTTGATTACCCTGAAATTAAAGCGGATGGTTGTACCATCAAATGGAAATAGCAAGCGCATGCGAATCGTTCTCCTTATTTCATTTCTTTTTTCTGTGTTTGGTTTTACGAATGCACAGTTATACCTTAATTCCGATCATGATTTGTATCATTTATTGGATCGAATGGAGCTCAAATTAAATGATTTTAATCGTCTGAATTTTCATAGCAGCAACAAACCCTATTCTTATGAAGATGTTACCTCTCTTAAGTCGCAGTCGATTCAAGCTTCAACCATAGATTCCTTAAATTTCGAATATTTTAAAAATCAGGCCTTTTTTTTTAATCCTGAAAATGGTACGAGGAAGCAGCCGTTTTTGAAGTATTTCTATGCGCAAAATGCCTCCTTATTCAGCGTAGCTGCCGAACATTTTAAAGTCAGTGTGAATCCTGTACTTTATTTCTCCGGCTCGGGCGAAACAGGAAGCAATGCGGCAACAAGCTACCATGAAACCTTGTATATTAATACTCGTGGCGCTGAATTGCAAGGAGTGGTGGATGATAAAATTTCTTTCTATGCTCTTGCCACCGATAATCAAATGCGTGTACCTCTTCAAACCAAGGCGTTTGGGGCACAAAAGTATGCCTTACCCGGAGAATCGTTTTTTAAGTATTTTAAAGGCAATGGCGTTGATTTCTTTCATGCCGAAGGGTATGTTTCGGCCCCCATTACAAAGCATATTAGTATGCAATTTGGAAGTGCACGGCAATTTATCGGCGATGGCATTCGAAGCCTCATCCTGAGCGATTTTTCGAAGCAACATCTGTTTTTAAAGCTAAATACCAAGGTTTGGAAAATAAACTACCAGAATCTTTTCTATGAGCTCGTTGACTCGGCTTATAATACGGGAGCGGGCAACTACGCTAAGAAATTTGCAGCCACACATCATTTGAGTATCAATATTACTAAAAGCTTCAACCTCGGCTTTTTCGAGACCGTAATTTTTAAGCGAGACCATAATGCGTACGAGCTGAATTATTTAAATCCCATTATCTTTTACCGTGCCGTAGAGCATAGCCTTGGTAGCCCCGATAATGTTTTATTAGGGTTAAATTATAAATGGAATTTGAAACGTAGCGTTCAATTCTATGGGCAAATTGTTTTCGATGAGTTTTTATTAGCTCACATGCGAGCACAATTTTTAAAGTCGAAAAGCAATCCTGAATGGGGGTGGTGGGGAAATAAATATTCAATTCAATGCGGATTGAAAGCAATAGATCTGTTTCGAATTAATAATTTGGATGCTCAGTTAGAGTATAATCATATTCGTCCATACACCTACAGCTATACGAATTTGTCGTTGAGCTTCACCGATTTCAATCAGAGTATGACACATCCATTAGGTGCTAATTTAAAAGAGGTTGTGGCCAGCTTTTTTTATCAGCCAACGTCAAAAATTCATATTCAGTTTAAAACATTTACTGCATTAACCGGTATTGATACTTCAGAAGCCATAAGCTATGGTGCCGATTTGCTAAAGGCAAATCATATTCGGAGGGGTGAGTTTGGCAATTTCACCGGACAAGGGTTAAAAACCATCATCGCCTATTATGAGGTTGCGATGAGCTATCGTTTAGGGCAACAATTATACCTCGATGCCGGTTTCACCTTTCGAAAGAAACATACATCGTTGACCGCCTTCAATAATCAAAACCAGTATTTTTCCTTCGGGTTACGACTCAATGCCGCTCAACGGAATTTCATGTATTAGAATGTAAATCCATCCGTTCGAGTTTGGTGTCTCTCGATATTTCCGACAGTTATCCACATGTTTGTGAATATGTTAAAAACAAAAACCCACGTGGCTCTAGGCATTCCTCGTTCTCCTTGATATTAAAGTTTTTAGCTGCCGTGAAACACCTACTTTTGAATGTTTCACGGTAAATTTTAAACGAGATCAAGTGATTTTTTACGAATGGGAAAGATTATAAGTATATCCAATCAAAAGGGAGGCGTGGGAAAAACCACCACAGCCATTAATTTGGCAGCAAGTTTTGCAGCTTTAGAGTATAAAACACTCTTAGTAGATGCCGACCCTCAAGCCAATAGTACTTCCGGACTTGGGTTTGACCCCAGAATTATTAAAACGGGGCTCTATGAATGCTTAATTAACGGCAATGAAGCAAAGGAAATAATATTGGAGAGCGATTTCGATAATCTCTATCTACTTCCGAGCAATATTGATTTGGTAGGGGCGGAGCTGGAGTTAATTGAACTTTCGGGTCGAGAGAAATTAATGAAGAAATTACTGGAGAAAGTGCGTAATAAATATGATTTTATTATTATTGATTGTTCTCCAAGCTTAGGGTTGATAACCACCAATGCCCTAACCGCATCCGATTCCGTGCTTATTCCGGTGCAATGCGAATATTTTGCGTTGGAGGGCTTAGGCAAACTTTTGAATACGATAAAAATAATTCAAAACAACTTAAACCAAGAATTAGATATCGAAGGTATATTGCTTACGATGTACGATTCACGCCTCCGATTAAGTAACCAGGTAGTGGAAGAAGTAAAGACCCATTTCCAGGATTTGGTTTTCGATACCATCATATCACGGAATACGAAATTAAGCGAGGCTCCTAGTTTTGGAGTGCCTGTAATTAACCACGATGCCGATAGTAAAGGAACCATAAACTATATGAATTTAGCCCGAGAAATTCTACAGAAGAACAATATGACGCTTATTCCAAACAAAGACCGTCGGATGGAAGTAGAATAAATAATAGTTAACCATTAAACATTAATATAACGTGTCAACAATTAAAAAACCGGCATTAGGCAGGGGTCTAAGTGCATTATTACAGGATAGTAATTTGGATGTCATGAATAAAGAAAGTTCACCACGGGTGGGCTCCATTTCCAATATCCTTGTTAGTCAAATTGAAGCCAATCCTTTTCAACCTCGAACCGAATTTGAGAAGCAGGCACTTAACGAATTAGCAGAGTCAATTAAGTTGCATGGCATCATTCAGCCGATCACCGTGCGTAAGGTAGGAGCAGGAAAGTATCAAATTATTTCGGGCGAACGCCGGGTACGTGCTAGTATCTTGGCCGGGCTTAATGAGGTGCCGGGCTATATTCGTATTGCAAAAGATCAGGATATGCTGGAGATGGCCATCATCGAAAATGTACAGCGTGAGAATCTTAACCCGATGGAAGTGGCTTTAAGTTATCGCCGTTTAATTGATGAATGTACCTTAAAACAAGAAGAACTTGGCGAACGGGTGGGTAAAGATCGCACCACCATCAATAATTACCTTCGTTTGTTAAAGTTGCCAACCGAAATACAAGTTGGCTTGCGTGATGGTAAACTGAGTATGGGGCATGCTCGTGCCTTGCTCGCCGTTACCGATCCGAATGAACAGTTGCGATTGTATGAAGATTTATTGCGTGAAAACTTATCGGTACGATCTGTTGAAAGCCTCGTGAAACAAGTAAATCAATCGGAACCCAAAGCGATAAATAAAAGTAGTAATATCCTAAATGCCGAGTATCTGAAACAGTTTGAGACGATTCAGAAACATTTGACTTCTCAATATCAGTTGCCGGTAAATATAAAAACAAAGGCAGTGGGTAAAGGCGAAGTAGTCATTAAATTTAATACAGAAAGTGAATTTGAACGACTGATGAATTTGCTGCAACAGTAAATTGTAGGGGTTTCATGGGTTAAAATGAGACCATATATTGCTAGGGTTGTTTTTTTATTGCTTGTATTATTGAATTTTACATGCCCTCTTCGTTTATCCTTTCATTTTTTCATTTGTATCTTCGCAGCGTGAAGCTACTCACTGTTTTCTTTTGTGTTCTGTTTTCTGTTTCCATGCTTGCGCAAAATAAGGATAGCATCGTGCAAAAAATGCCGGTATCGCATCCTACCGTAAAAAAGGATACCGTAGCGAAGGCTCATTCTCCTAAAAAAGCTGCTCTGTTTTCTGCGATTCTGCCTGGAAGTGGTCAGGTTTACAACCATCAGGCATGGAAAGTTGCCTTGTTTTATGGTGGTTTGGGTGCTTTAGGGTATTTAATTTATGACAACAACAAAATCTATAAAGACTATCGACAACAGTGGATTTATTTAACCGATTTGGATGCGAATACCAATGTTAGAGACGAACTTAGCGGTGCTTCACCCGACGCCTTGCATAATGCCTTCTCTTCCTTTCGTAAATATCGCGACCAAAGTGTCATCGGATTTGTTTTGGTATATGCAGCCAATATTATCGATGCGAATGTTTATGCACACCTGTACTATTTTAATGTTGATGATTTAACCTTTCATCTTACTCCGAATTATAATCTTTATACTAAAAGTATGACTCCTTCTCTTACCCTTCGTTACCAATTCTAAGCTATGAAAATTGCATTAATCGGTTATGGAAAACTTGGAAAAGCAATTGAAGAAATGGCCCTAAAACGGGGTCATGAAATTGTTTTACGTGTAACAAAAGCGAACGCTGATTCGTATGAGTTGACGGGTTGCGATGTGGCTATTGAATGCACCAATCCAGCAGCTGTATTGGGTAATATTAACCGGTGCTTAATGGCCAATATTCCGGTGGTTGTTGGCTCTACTGGCTGGTATGATCAATTCGATATCGTTAAAAAAAATGTAGATGCGCATCATGGGTCTTTACTTTATGCCACTAATTTTAGTGTGGGCGTTCATTTGTTTTGGGAAGCTTGCCGATCGCTTGCAACAATGATGGATAAGTTTAAAAATTACGACGTGCGTATCACTGAAATTCATCATACGGCAAAGAAGGATGCTCCCAGTGGTACAGCAATAACAACGGCTGAAATACTAGTGGAAGAATTGGCGACAAAAAACCAATGGCTTTTAACAAACGAAAGGGTCGTAAATAAGGAACATATCATTGGTATAGAGGCCTTACGTGAGGGTGATGTTAAGGGCACTCACATCGTTACTTTTGAAAGCAAGGTGGATCGTATTGAACTTAAACATGAAGCGTTGAATAGAGAAGGATTTGCATCTGGTGCCCTACTGGCAGCCGAGTTTTTACAATCAAAAAAAGGAGTATATTCGATGCGCGATGTAATGAAGGACTATCAATCGTAGCAGAAGAAGAAGAAGAAGAAGATTTATTTTTAAACTAATTATTAACCTTAAACAATTATTTTATTCCTATGGCTTGGAACTGGAAATTTTATAATCTATTGGACCAATCAGAGAAACGTTGGTTTTGGGGTACCTCGATGATCAACCTGGGTTTACTATTCACTTTTTTTATTGTTGGATATTTTGTTGCCGGCAGCATTTTGTTCTTTTTTATGTGGCAAATGATGATTTGTCTCTACTACATCACCAAAGAAAGATCAAATAAAAAGAAATCGGCTTTAAGAGAATGGTTAGATGCCATTTTATTTGCTGTGATAGCAGCTACATTAATTCGTACGTTTTTCTTTGAAGCCTATACCATACCTACCGGTTCGATGGAAAAAACATTGCTTGTCAATGATTTTCTATTTGTTGGTAAATGTAATTATGGAGCCCGCTTACCAATGACCCCATTAGCCATCCCCTTTATACACAACAAAATACCAGGAACCGATTGGCCCTCGTATACCGAATGGCCGCAAATAGGCTATCACCGGTTGCCTGCCTTGGAAACGATTAAACGACATGATATCGTAGTTTTTAATTTTCCGGTTGAGGGCGATTCCCGCTACGATGACTTCACCGTAACGGAGAAGAATCCATTGGATAAAAAAGTGAATTACGTAAAACGATGTGTTGGGATGCCAGGCGACACCCTATTACTAAAAGAGAGTAAAATATTTATTAATGGTGAAGCCCAACGGGAATATAAAAAGATGCAATTTTCGGTGGATATCTGGGTGAGCGAGCAAGCCAATAATCGATACATCAGCCAAACGATAATAAAACCCACGAGAGACGGAGCTCTTGATGTGGTTTATCCTTTCAGCCTCAAACAGCTGCTGAAACATAATATTGCTATTGACGATATCGAACCTACCGGGCTTCAACGAAATGCACGAGGCGCTATCATCTCGAGGTCGTGGAATGTTAAAATCGACCCGAATAGATACAAAGAGTTATATGATTTAACGGAAATTGATTCGTTGAGTTTAGGCGTTTATGAAAAGCCCGGAGTCGGAGGAAACTCGATGTCTATCTACCCAAGAAGTCATAAAATAGAATGGAACAGAGATTATTTTGGGCCTCTCTATATTCCAAAAGCCGGTGCAACGATGAGCATGAACGATGAAAATTTTGCCATCTATGAAAAAGTAATACGCGACTATGAGCATCATAAAACATTTGAAGTTAAGGAAGGTAAATTTTTTCTTGATGGGGCGGAAATTAAAGAATACACATTTAAACAAAATTATTATATGATGATTGGCGACAATCGTCACAACTCAAGTGATGGACGTATGTGGGGCATGGTGCCCGAAGAGAATGTGGTAGGTAAAGCATTAATCATCTGGTTTAGTTACGATAAAGACAATCCTAGTTTTTTTGGTAAAATACGTTGGAACCGATTGTTTAAAATTATCCATAATATCGATTAAAAAAGATGAAAACAAAATCGCCTAAAAAGCCAAAGCTCATTCAGCGCATTGCCAATAGTGATGATTTCGATGAGATTATTGAATTAAGCAAAATTTGTTTTCCCGATAGCGCACCTTGGACCCATAAGATGCTTAAAAGTCAGCATCATCTTTTTCCTGAAGGGATGCAAATTATTGTTTATGATAAAAAAATCGTTGGTTCGGCCACTTCCCTGATTATTAATTTTGATGAATATGATGAAGATCATACCTGGAGTGAAATTTGCGATAATGGGTTTATCACGAACCATGACGCCGACGGCGACACCTTGTATGGCATAGAAGTCATGGTTCATCCCGATTATCATGGATTCAAAATTGGTCGTCGTCTATATGAATTGCGCCGGGAATTGTGTATTCAAAAAAATTGCAGTCGTATCATCATCGGTGGTCGGTTGCCAAATTTTCATAAGTTCTCCGATAAGTTTGGTGTACGAGCCTATATAAAAAGGGTGATGGATAAAAAAATTACCGACCCAGTGCTTACGTTTCAACTATCGCAAAACTTTGCTATCCGCAGGGTGATCAAAGATTATTTGCCCGATGATAAAGAAAGTGAAGGCTATGCGTTACTCTTAGAATGGAATAATCTCGATTATCTGCCGGAAACACGAGAGCGCAGTGTGATGATGAAAAAGGTAAGAATATGTTGTGTGCAATATGAGTTACGTAAAATCACCAAGTTTCAGGAGTTCGCTCAGCAATGCGAGTATTTTACGGATGTAGCCAGTAATTATAAATCCGATTTTGTGCTTTTTCCCGAATTGTTTACCACGCAGCTTTTATCGTTTGAGAAACGTAAAGATATCTCTCCCGAAAGCAGTGTTCGTTCGTTAGATAAATATACCGAAGAATACATCACACTGTTTTCTCATTTATCCATCAGCTATAATATAAATATTATTGCAGGCACCCATCTGCAGCTTGAAAATGATAATTTATTTAATGTGGCTTACCTTTTTAAGCGCGACGGTACCTTTGAGAAACAATATAAAATTCATATCACCACCAACGAACTCAAATGGTGGGGCGTGAAAGCTGGAAATTCAATAAATGTTTTTAATACGGATTGTGGTAAAGTGGCAATCAATATTTGTTATGATGTTGAATTTCCTGAGATGGCCCGTATTGCTGCATCGAAAGGAGCGAAGATTATTTTTGTGCCCTTTAGCACCGATGAGCGTCACGGATATCTTAGAGTGAAAATATGTGCTCAGGCAAGGGCTACCGAAAATCAAATCTTTGTTGCTACAGCAGGAACGATCGGAAATATTCCATCGGTGGATAATATGGATATAAACTATGCGCAGAGCGGTATTTATACTCCAAGCGATTTCTCATTCCCTCCCGAAGCCATTGCCGGAGAATGCAGCCCCAATTTGGAAACCGTGGTTATTGCTGATCTCGATTTGGCTACATTGGAACGAACACGCAATACAGGTACGGTTTTAAACTGGAAGGACAGAAGATTGGATTTGTATGAGGTGAAGGAACTATAGCCATGTTACTCGATGCTTTCCATGCCGATTTCCACTAATTGTCGTACTTTTGTCGGGTCAAATTAAACGTTCATAATCGACCATCATCATGAAAAAGTTTCACCCTCTCTGTAATTTAAAATGGGCTTCGTTTTTTATTTCTACGATACTCTTTTCTTTTAATAGCCGTGCCACCGTTTGGCCGGTAGGAGCCGGCAGAACATATACCAGCCCAAGTACGGTGGCACTCCTTGTAAAAGATGGTGATACCATCAATATTGATGCGGGTACTTATACTGCCGACGTAGCTAAATGGACGAAAGATAATTTGGTGTTTCGTGGGGTTGGTGGAATGGCTCATCTGAAAGCGAACAATACCGCATCCGGTAGTAAAGCAATTTGGGTGATGGAAGGAAATAATGCGACCGTTGAGTTTATTGAGTTTTCAGGTTGTCATGACGTATCTGCAAATGATAAAAATTGGGCAGGAATTCGTGAAGAAGGATCTCGATTAACGGTACGTAATTGCTATTTTCATGATAATGATAATGGGATTTTGGCGGGTACTAAAGTAGGAAGCAAAATAGTAATAGAATATTCGGAGTTTGCCTATAACGGATTCCCTGATGGCTTTTCTCATAATCTTTATATCGGGGAAATTGATACGCTTGTTTTTCAATACAACTATTCGCATCACGCAAAACAAGGGCATGAGTTGAAAAGCAGGGCGCATGTAAATTACATTTTATACAACCGTATTAGCAATGAAGCAACGGGCACAGCAAGTCGTAATATCGATTTACCTCAAGGAGGATTAGCCATTGTAATGGGTAATCTTATTCACCAATCGACGACGACCAATAATTCCAACCTTATTGGCTATAAATTGGAAGCCATAACCAATCCTGCCCCTCATCATCTATACTTAATTAATAATACCATAGTGAGTGATCGGAGTACTGCCATCTTTGTTTCTCTTGGTGCCGGCACCGAGCTGTACAAAGGGTACAATAATATCATCGCTGGCCCCGGTAGTTTGCTTTCCGGGTCGGCAACTACCTTAGATACGTCCAATAATACGTATCTGCTTGCTATTGCCGATGCTGGGTTTGTAAATAGTGCATCGTATGACTATCACCTGCAAATTTCTTCTCCGGCCATCAATAAGGGAAAGAATGCCGGAGCTGCCATTAATTTATATTCATTAACACCTCTTTATGAATACACCCATCCGGTAAATTTTACCAATCGAATCACCTCCGGTATAATTGATGCAGGAGCGTATGAATATCAAAATATTAATACCACCTTGCCTACCGTTAGCGTTGATGTTACTTCAATTACAGTAGCCGAAAACGTAGGCACTGTAAGTGTGCCGGTAACGATCAATAATGTACAAGGCACGGCTGTAACGGTTAATTTCTCACTGTCGGGAACGGCTACCTTGACTTCTGATTATAGTGTTAGCCCTTCGGCTTCCGTAAGCTTTCCAGCCAATGCCATCAATGGCTCGGTACAAAATATAGTTTTTACCATCGTAAATGATAAGCTTGCCGAACCTACTGAAACCATCAAGGTTACACTCACCGCAAATGCTGCAGCTTATAATTTAGCCAATTCATTACGAATCATTAATATTAATAATGTGATTGGAATTGAAGCTTTCGTGTCCGATCGATTATTTCACGTTTATCCCAACCCGGCAACGCATTATTTAACCATTACAAACCCTTCTTTGTTGAACGATGCATCTTGGGAGCTATTAAATACCCTAGGCATGAAAATTAGTCATGGGGCACTCACGCTAGAGAATACAGAGGTGGATATTTCTTCACTATCTCCGGGAGTATATTTTATTAAAATCGGGAATTTGATGAATCGGTTTACGAAAGAGTAGAATTCAAATCGAATGATTTTTTCCTTATGAAGATGCTGTTTATCGTATCTTCGTTCATGATTTTTAATAATTATAGTTGATGAAACAGAAATTTCTTTTTTTTGCTCTCGTTCCTGTTTTTTTTTCTATTGCTAAAGTAAAAGCAACGACCATTTATGGTACTCCAATTACTTTCGCCAGCAAGGTACCCACACTTATACCTAATGATACATTGCTTCTTGCCGCCGGAATTTACACCTCGGCTTTGAATGTATATTATATTAATGGAAATGCCAATAACCCTATTGTCATCATGGGTGTTGGCGATGCCACTGCTTTTAATGGCAACTCATGTTGCAATACGGTGAGTTTAAAAGCCTGCTCATATATAATTATCAAAAACCTGAAGTTAGATGGACAAAATGTGGCTGGCCCCGATGGGGTAAAGGCGGAAGGTACTCCTGGAAATTGGACGCATCATATTACGATTGAAAATCTGACGATTGTAAATTATTCTAATAATCAGCAACAAGTGGGTATCAGCACGAAATGCCCCTCATCCAATTGGGTGGTGCGTAAAAATAAAATAGATGGAGTTGGAACCGGCATGTATTTAGGTAACTCTACCGGCAGTGCCCCTTTTACAAATGGTATCATAGAAAATAATTATATCGATAACGCCATCGGCTATAATATCGAAATAAAGCGTCAAGACAATGGATGGCGCGATTCTTCTGATGCCATTCTTGCCGGCTGTGATGGAAGTGGAAAAACATTGATTCGGCATAATGTTTTTAGTAAAGGTGCAAATTCTTCCACCGGTGCCAATGCAAGGCCCAATGTATTGGTAGGTGGCTTTCCTACACTAGGTTCAGGGGTGCTGGATTATTATGAAATTTATGGAAATTTTTTCTATAATAATCCAACAGAAGCCTTGTTTCAAGGGTGTGGAAATATCATGTTTTACAATAATATTTTGGTCAACCATTTCGACCCTTCCGGTATTCGCACGATATACATTACGCCGCATGAAGGAAAGTTACCTCAAAATATCAGCATTTATCATAATACCGTTTGGTCGAATAGTTCTACCGGGGGAATCCGAATTTATAATGCCGATACCAATTTCAAACAATACATCATTGGAAATGTGGTGTTTCAATCGGTGAGCAACGCTATTACTTCGGGTTCTTCATCGAATACATTAATATCCGATAATATTATAGATGGGTATTCCAATGCCGGCAATTATGTGGTGTCGGCTAATGCGGTTACACCCGACATCGCCACCCTCGACCTCTATCCGAAAACAGGCCAGCTTACGGGTGCTATTATGGCCAATTCTCTTTTTTCGATCCATACCGATTACGGTGTCGATTTTAATAATGATAGTTATAACTGGACCTATCGGGGTGCGTATTCGGGTAGTGGTGCCAATACGGGCTGGAAACTTATTTTAGGTGTGAAACCTACCGTAGGTGCTTTGTCGCCTGTAGTTCCAACCTTGCGCTTTACCCAGGCTTCCATCACCGTAAATGAAAATGTTGGAACGGTTAGCATTCCGGTTAAAATAAGTAATACTGAAGGTAAAGCTTTAACGGTAAACTTTTTATTGGCGGGCACTGCAACATCCCTTGTCGATTACAGTGTTAGCCCACCCACTTCTGTGAGTTTTCCAGCGAATGCCGTTAACGGGGCCATTCAAAATATTGTTTTTACGATACTAAAAGATGGGGTTATGGAACCAACCGAAAGCATCATCGTCACGCTTATATCAAACCCTTCAAACTACCAAATTGGGGCTCGTATCGATACCATCAATATTATCAATGCTACCGGTATTGGTAATCGGGTAAGTACGGTTGATTTTAAAATTTGCCCCAATCCGGTAAACCGTTATTTAATGGTAAACATCGAATCGTTTTCTGAAAAAAAGCCTTGGGAAATAACCAATATGCTGGGTGCCATGGTTTCGGCCGGGGTAATAGAAAAGGAAGATACACCCATTAATGTGGATTTTCTCCCGGCTGGGATTTACATCATAAAAGTAGGTGATAGGGTAAGGAAATTCGAAAAAGAATAACACTCGAAACTTATTTTTATCGCTAAATTATAGAAAGTGAATAATACGATGCATTTTTCGTAAAATCGCGTTTGTTTTCAACCCATACATTTTCTCTGAATTTTTAAATTCATTCTGCCCTATGAAAAATTATATTAAACACGATCCTTGGAGCGTTATTGAAGAAGGATGGCATCCTGAAGAAAACAAGATCACCGAAAGTCTCATGAGCTTGGGTAATGGGCGTATGGGGCAACGCGGTAATTTTGAGGAGCAGTTTTCGGGAAACACATTGCTCGGCAATTATGTTGCCGGCGTTTATTATCCTGATAAAACTCGCGTGGGATGGTGGAAGAACGGGTATCCTGAATATTTTGCTAAAGTGTTAAATGCGTGTCATTGGATTGGCATACATATTAAAATTGGAGAGGAAGAAGTGGATTTAAATCAAGCGAAAAGTATCACTGAATTCAGAAGAGTATTAAATATGCAAGATGGCACACTTTTTCGCACGTGTCATGTTACGTTAAAAAGTGGGAAGCAACTTAAATTGGAAAGTCTTCGCTTTTGTAGTATGGCTGATGACGAATCGGGGGCGATAAAGTATTCGATAACACCATTGAATTTTGATGAGATCATTCGTTTTACTGTTTTTATAGATGCCGACGTGAAAAATGAGGATAGCAATTATGATGAAAAATTTTGGGACGGAATTCACCAAGAAGCGCAAGGTAATTCGGGTTTTGTAACCGTAAGTACCAAGAAAACAGAATTTCAGGTTTGCACCGGATTCGATTTTGTTTTTCATCAGAACGGCGAGGAGACGAAGGTCGAGGTGGAGCCCGTCGTAAAAGAAAAGTATGCAGGGCTTCTTTTTAATTTCGATGCCAAGCGCAATAACACCTACACCCTTTATAAATATGCTGTTAATTTAAGTAGCCTCAATTATAAAAAAGAAAACCTCTTAAACGAAACGAAGAAATATCTAAAGACGATTTCCGGTAAAGGCTTTTCGTTGATGCTTCGAGAGCAACAACAACTATGGGCCCAAAAATGGTCAACCTCCGATATTACCATTGAAGGTGATATATCGGCACAGCAAGGCATTCGATTTAATATCTTTCAGTTAAACCAAACCTATACCGGCAAAGATGCCCGATTAAATATTGGCCCCAAGGGCTTTACCGGTGAAAAATACGGAGGTAGCACCTACTGGGACACGGAGGCGTATTGCATCCCTTTTTATTTAGCTACCGCACCTCAAAAAGTGGCTCGGCAACTATTGTACTATCGATACAACCAGCTCGATAAAGCAATTGAAAATGCTCAGAAATTAGGATTTATAAAAGGTGCTGCACTCTACCCTATGGTTACCATGAATGGAGAGGAATGCCATAATGAGTGGGAAATTACGTTTGAGGAAATTCATAGAAATGGGGCAATAGCTTATGCTATTTATAACTATACACAATACACCTCCGATTATAGCTATCTGGCAGAAGCAGGTGCAGAAGTTGTTTTTGGGATTGCTCGCTTTTGGGCACAGCGCGTCAATTGGAGCAATGAAAAAAATAAGTATGTGATGCTCGGTGTTACCGGCCCGAATGAGTATGAAAACAACGTGAATAATAACTGGTACACGAATTATTTGGCAGCTTGGTGTTTAAATTTCGGATTGGAGGTAATTCAATATCTAAAAAATAATACCCCGGAAGATTATCTGCGAATTAGTAAAAAAATAAAATTAGAGGAAATATCGGAAACAGAGCAATGGCAACACATCGCATCCAATATGTATTTGCCATTTGATGCCCATTCAGAACTTATTCTACAGCAAGAGGGATATCTTGACAAAGAACAGATTTTGGTTAAAGATTTGCCGGAAAGTCAACGCCCGTTAAATCAAAAATGGAGTTGGGATCGAATTTTAAGAAGCTGTTTTATTAAGCAGGCCGACGTTTTACAAGGTATTTATTTTTTCGAGGAGGATTTTGATTTGGATACTATTGAACGTAATTTCCGTTTTTATGAAGAACGTACGGTTCACGAAAGTTCATTAAGCCCTTGTGTTCATAGTATTTTGGCAGCAAAAATCGGCGATTTTAACAAGGCCTATGAAATGTATCTTCGCACCAGTCGGCTCGACCTCGACGATTATAATAATGATACTGAGGACGGATGCCATATTACCAGCATGGCGGGTACCTGGCTTAGTATCGTTCAGGGATTTGCCGGTATGCGTATCGTAAATGGTAAAATGCACTTTAGCCCACATCTGCCTTCGCAATGGCAACAGTATAGTTTTAAGATTACATTTCATGACACCTTATTAACGTTTACGATTCATTCGGGTAAAACTGAAATTCACAATCAAAGTGAAAAAGTAATTCGACTATGCATTAACCAAATGGATTATGAAATACAGGCGAATTCAACTCTTTTGGTATAATTTTCTGGTTAGTGCAACCTTTTGGCATCCACGTTCATCTAGTACTAAATAATGTCTCAAAACATGCATCTGTTGGAGTTAGAGCATTTA
>CANNQU010000039.1 GCA_947507965.1 Bacteroidota bacterium | reverse complement strand
GAAAATGGCCCGTGGCATCCGGTTCGGATTTTATTGACACGGCGAATAAAGGCAACGGATGCCACGGAGCACCTGCTCTTGCTTTGGCTTTTGCTCGCGCTCCTCTGCATGACGATCCTGATGAGCACCTGCTCTTGCTTTGGCTCTTGCTCGCGCTCCTCTGCATGACGATCCTGATGAGCACCTGCTCTTGCTTTGGCTCTTGCTCGCGCTCCTCTGCATGACGATCCTGATGAGGACGTAGGGTTCCACGGAGCGTAGGCTCTCGCTATCATTTACGCTTGCCTACCACCGTCATGCAGAGGGACATTTTTGTAGGGGCGGTGCGTTAGAAAATGGCCCGTGGCATCCGGTTCGGATTTTATTGACACGGCGAATAAAGGCAACGGATGCCACGGAGCACCTGCTCTTGCTTTGGCTCTTGCTCGCGCTCCTCTGCATGACGATCCTGAATAAACCAGACATTCACGCTTCAGCATTTTTTATAACTATCCATCAACCATACCCTAGAGCAATTCAGCCCATAAATTATTGAAAAAAAATACTACCAATTGGCATATTAAATATCAATACTATAGTAGTTTTTTTTTATCTTTGAAAAGTCCACGCATGAAGTTCAATTTAGCATTCTAAGCATCACACCCATTATCCATGAAAAAATTTACTTTCATTACCTTTTTTATCCTGGCAGCCAAGCTCTGTTTTTCACAAACTGCCACCGACTTTACCGCCAACGATTGTGCCGGCAAATCTCATAACCTATTTGCTGAACTAAACTCAGGGAAAATAATTGTATTGGTATGGGTAATGCCTTGCGGTACCTGCATTAGTGATGCAAAAGCCGGTTATGATGCAGCCCAGAGTTTTGCAACCTCGAACCCCGGAAGGGTGGTTTATTGGCTAGCTGATGATTATGGCAATTACTCCTGTGCTAACTTAACTTCATGGGCTAGTCAAAACGGCATTGTACCAGCCAACATTACTGTTTTTGGTAATGCCGGAAATTTAATTGATGAGGCTAATTACGGAGGTTCAGCCATGCCACATGTTGTGGTTTTGGGTGGGTGGAACCATAAGATACATTATAATAAAAGAGCAGGTAGCAACGATGGGCTTGCGATACAACAGGCCATTACTCAGGCAATTGCAACTGGCATTTCACCTCATACAGTGTCAAACAGCAGCATTCAATTGTTTCCCAACCCGGTGAAAAACAAAATGGTTCTCCAAGGCATGAATAGAACGAACTCCAATGGTTTCATAGAAATTCGCAATATCTTAGGAGAAACGGTTCATTCGATGATCATTGAAAATGAGTTTATGAATAATGGATTAGTAGAAATTAATCTTCCGGTGAATTTCCCAAAAGGGAATTACATTCTAATTTGGCGAAATGAAGCAGAATACCAAAATTTAAAGTTCACCGTGAATGAATAATATTATTATACTTTCTAAAAAATTAATAGTGATATGCCTTGTCCTGGTTTTGCACGTACAACAAGCCCGTTCGCAAGGTTGTTGTTCGGGCGGAAGTGGCAGCCCCATAGCAGGAGGCACTTCTCCAGGAGTTTTAGGGTATCAGCAAATGGAGCTGGCAACGAATTTTCAACACCTTAATAGCAATCGCTTTAAAACCAAAAACAAGGATACCGTTTCCCTCTTCAAAGACTACAACAGCAACTATCTCTATTCGAAAGTTGCTTATGGCTTAACCAAAGAATTAACCTTCTCGGTAGAGATGGGCTATTTTTTTAATAAAACACAAATTGGATTAGATAGCAGCCGTACCAAGATCAACGGATCGGGTGCCGGTGATTTAATCATATTCCCCCGTTATACACTTTACAGTATGGTTGATTCTACCAAACGGTGGGATATTACGGTGGGAATGGGCTATAAAATTCCGTTAGGTAAACATGATGTGCAAACCCTCGTATCGACTAATTTCCTGACGGGTGAAAAATCATATACAACGGCTCCTCCACTGGTTCAGCCAACCACAGGATCACACGATTTTATTTTTTATGGTTTCATCCTTAGGGGATTTCCTCAACATAATTTCAAAATTTTTGCAAACACCACCTACATTGCCAAAGGATGGAATTCATTAGGCGAGAAATTTGGGAATTACGCAAGCATGGGAATCTTCGCGAGCAAAACGTTATCTGAAAAAATAGGCCTTACCCTTCAGCTGAAAGGCGAACGAATAGGTAAAATGCAGCCCGCTAAAAATATGGACCTGCTGATTTTGTACAATGTAGATACCGCATCTACCGGAACGAAGAGAGTTATGTTAGTGCCTCAGGTTTCTTATAGCTTTAAAAATCTTACCTGCTTTGGTCTTTATGAAATACCGATTTACGAATATGTTTATGGCACACAAGTAGTTACTCAAACACAATTCACCGTTGGCTTATCATACCGTTTTTTCACCACAAAAAATCCAGTATGCCCACCCGGCACAGAAGCAACCTATTACGAGTGCCCGATGAAGTGTGAGGGAAGCCGTCGCACCTCCCCCGGCAAATGCAGGGTGTGCGGTATGGATTTGAAGAAAGAAAAATAGATATGCGACTCTTTGCGTGATACGTATTTCGTGCAAAAAATCGAAAGGACCTCTGATCACCCGGCAGCATTTACCATACCTGCCAATCAACAGCAACGGTCTCATTTCTCGATGTTGGTTTTTGAAGCCCATTCGTCAGTTGTTCTACACGTAAGCCTACCTTCTTTTTAAGTTCACTGATTTTCATGCTAGGAGAATCCTTCATGGCTTCCAAAATAGCATACGTAAAAACCCCATTCCTTAGATCTCCTCTTTCCAATGCAAATTGGTTTCCGGCAGCAGCCGAAATAATAGTTGCGCCGGTACTCTTGCCTACATTAACAAATAAGCTCTGCATTAACTCAAAGGTATTTTTAAGCCCTAGTGTTTGCGGTCGATCGTCTTCTAATAGTTTGCTTCCTTTTGAAAGTCCGAGAGCATCAGCCACTTTATTCATGGCGATGCCCTCTTCCTTATCCACTTCTCCGCTATGACAAGCATCTATCAGCATCAATTTTTTTCGTGCCGGGATACTGTCGAGTAGATTTTCCAATTCATCGTAAGGAATACCTCTTACTTCCGGCTTATTAAAATCTACCCCATAGGTGGAGAGATAGTAATCATAGGATTTACTAAGCAACCCATGCCCGGAATAAGATAGAATGACGATATCGTTTTCGGTTGTTTGTAGTAATTTTCGCTTTAAGGCTTTTACTTTATTTAGCGTCACATTTTCATTAAAAAGGGTGTCCACGGTTAGCGCATCGCCATACCTAACGTTCAACGCTTCGGCTATGTCGCGAATATCTTTGGCACTATATTTTAAGTTGTATTCCTTGTTTTGAAACTGTTCGATACCGATACCAACAAAATACACTTTCGCTTGTTTAGTGGTTACCGGTGCATATTTTATATCTAGTGGCATGCGATAGCTTTCGGTTCCATTAACGTTAATAACAGAGGTTTCAATTCTATTGTCTCCCTGCGAAAGTTGTACGGTGAGAACGGTGTCGAACCTGTTTTTATTTCGTTTACGAATTGATATTCCACGTTGTCCGTAAAGAGGAACTTCGTTTACCCAGATATTAAAACGGTCGAGTTTTGAGGAAGTATCTACCCCATTTATTTGAAGTGTTATCTGCCCTAACTTGGATTCATTTTCAATGGTAGCTCTATTCATGAAATCGGCTTCCGGAACTTGGTATCCTTCGCGAAAAGAAACGGTGTCGATTCCAAGTTTCTTAATTCGTTTGTAGTATGCCCTACGGTACGAACTAATTAAGGCGGTGTCGGGGCAGCCCATCGCTTCTAAAACTTTGTCGGGACGATTATATTTCACATCGAGCTGCTCGAATGTAATTACGGTAAGGTCTTTGGCTACATAATGCAAGAGTTTTGCCGCCTTGGATGAACATTGATAATATCCTAAGGGTATCTGAATGAGATAGTCGCCTGTATCTATGGCCGAAAGGGAATACATCAATCGACCCTTTTCTACATCCCATATTTTGGCACTTAAGTCGTTGGATGCTGTGATTACCTTTTTGGTGTCGCGGTCAAAATGTGCTGAATTTAAATAAGAGGAATGTCCAAGTAAATCGAAGAGCTTAATACCGGATGCGGCATCCCATATTTTTGCAGTCCCATCGGTTGAACCGGTGAGTATTTTCTTCCCATCGTGGCTGAACTCCACAGAGATAATGTCGGAGGTATGCCCTTTCAAATCCAAGAGAAGACCTCCCGTAGTAGCATCCCACACCCGTGCAACGGGATCATACTCCATCTTTTGGTATGAAAAATCCAGACCACAGGTGACTATTTTCTTATTATCCGAACTAAATTGAATTCGACTTATATCCTGTGTGAGTGGCGTTGTTAACTCATATTGCAGTAAACCTGTTTCCGTATTCCATACTTTAGCAACCCCTACCCTCTTGCCTGCTGCGGCAAGCTTAGTACCATCGGCACTAAAGGCAATCGAAGTAGGCCAGCCATCGCGCCCCATTCGAAAATCATAAAGAATCTTCGCTTGGCTTACACTCCATAATTTAATGGTTAGATCCTGAGAGCAGGTAGCAATCGTAAACCCGTCCGGACTAAATTTAACGACCTCCACCTTATCCTTATTTGGCATTTTTAGCTCTTTCAGCAACGCCCCCGTTACAGCATTCCATATCTTCACCGTGCCATAGCTTGATGTGGCAATTTTAGTTCCATCGGCGTTGAAAGCTGCAGAAAAAATAAAGTTACCCCATGATACCTCTTTTATTTCCACAAGCAATATCCCTGTTTCAGCATCCCATATTTTTGCTGTGGCATCCAAAGAACCCGTTACGATTCGCTTACCGTCCTCACTAAATTCGGCACAGGTAATATTAGAAGTATGCCCTGTTAGATGTGCCAAAAGTTTTCCTGTGTTCGTTTCAGTAATATTAACAGTGAAGTTATCAAATATAGAGACTATCTTTTTCCCATCTGGGCTAAATAAAGAAGACTTTAATAGTGGAATATTACCTCTTAGATCGGCCAAAAGAAGGGTCGATTGGGCATCCCAAATTTTAGCCGTCTGGTCGTAGGAAAACGTTACTATTTTTCGCCCGTCGGGGCTAAATTTAACACCATTGATCCCTTTCTGATGCCCGAAGAAAGCAGCTAAAACATTCCCCGTGTTTGCATCCCAAATTTTGGCGACGCCATCACCACAACCGGTTACTATTTTTTTCCCATCACGGCTGAAATTTGCACTTGTCACCACATGATTATGACCGGCTAATACAATAAGAATTTTTCCAGTGCTTACCTCTGCAATTTTTGCTGAGTGTAGCCAAGAATTGGTGATTACCATCTTCGTGTCGTCCGGACTAAATTCGGCTGTTTCTGCGTTATCCGAGTCGTATGAAGTTCGAATGCTTGATTGAAGTGCTCCTGTGCTTGCATTCCATACATAAACGATCATACTGATTGCAAAAACACGATTGCCATTATGGCTGAATCCAACCGACGTGATGCCGTTGCTAACCTCATTTAATTCCTTTAATAACTCACCTGTGGTGGCATCCCAAATTTTAGCTGATGTGCTATAGGAGGCCGTTACTATTTTTTTTCCATCGGGGCTGTAGTAGGCTGAAGCATGAACTCCACCTGTTTGACCTTTTAAGTGAAAGATGAATTGGCCATTAATGGCACTATAGATTCGGGTAGAATCGCTACTTGTGAGCACAACGCTTCGACCATCAGGGCTAAATTGAGCAGAATAAAAATGATGCCAATCTGTTTTAAAATTCAAAAGTTGAGTCGCCGACTTTACATCCCAAATTTTCGCACTGGTATCCGACACCGTTATAATTTTTGATCCATCAGGGCTGAATACTGCTGAGGTAACCGATTGCACATGTCCAATGAAATCGGCCAGTAAAAGACCGGTGTACGCATCCCATAGTTTTGCTGTTCCATCCTCCGAGCAGGTTATTATCTTTTTCCCATCCGGACTATAGCTTCCCGAATGAATCGCGCCTGTATGTCCAATAGGCAATACTAGTCGTGGATTCTGTGCTACAAGAAAAGTGGAAACAAACAGAAAATAAATAGAAATTAGCTTATGCATTTTTCAAATGTAACCATTCAAACCGAATCGGCCATTGACTGCATCACCAGAATCCGACAAGGTGCCGTTCTTGGAAACTTGAAATCGAAATTCTTTGTTTCTTTTTTTTCTCCTACCTTTGTGCTGGTAACCATTTTAATCGAGAACTGTTTTATACTAAAGATCTCATGTACACGATTACGAATCATCAAATAAACCTGCTTGAAGAAAGTAAGCGAGAGGGTTTGATAGAAAAACTTCTACCCAAGCTTAAAGAGCTCAAACCCGACTATCTACCAACCACCGATATCAAAATAAGAGAGTACCTCCATCATAAGATAATAGAGAGTAAAAAGTGGGAATTAGAAAACGATGCATTGATTGAAAAGTACCTGTATCTTTGTTTGAGTTATAAAAAAATAAATCCGCTGGTAATACCAGAAAAATATAGTAGAATCCTCACCTGGCCTAGTCGAAGCAGCGACGATAAGTTAAACTATTTACATGATTCCTTAATTCAAGATCATTATGTCGTTAAGTCAAAGTGAGCAACAGCAAGCGCATAACCAGGCAGAAAGCAGATATGCCGCTGCACACCCCGAATTAAGGAGCAATGAGGGAATGGAATCCGATCCTGAGTTTTTACGGATGTATAGCGAGGCCGCCGCTTCCATTGAATCATCTCATGTTTCAACGCCCGCTACCACAGCCCCTCGCAGCGATACCGTGGTTGCACCTTGCCCTTTTAGAGAGCAGGCCCTCTCCACCGAAAATTGTAACTTCACGCTACTACAAGTAAATAAATCGGGTGACACCAATCGGGTTTATCGTTCGGGCTCGGGCCAACCTCGAATTATTGAAATAGTTGCGGGCCGGGTGAGTGCAAAAGCTACGATGGAACTCCGTTTAAGTGGCGTGAGTATATCTTGTGATACCCATAATCAGAGAGTTTGGAATGTATCACCGTTATTGCCTGGAACCAACCTGACCAGCAATTCAAGTCTTGATATGAGTTTGGGGTGGACCGGTAATGTTTCGGAATTAGGATTTTTTAATCAAAATATCAGACCCACCCGGTATGAAGTGGGTGCCAACACGCATAATAGAGCCGAGAACATTGCCATCAATGTATATCCCGATTATGCCTGGTCGGGAAGTGCCTCGGTTAACTTTACCATCAATCAAAGCACACGCCATGTTGAATATGGAGGGCTTAATATTCAACTTTCGAGAACCGATGATAACAGAACGAGCCAGTACGGAGGGAGAGTGCAAGAAATTGTTGACTTACTGGCCCGATTTTTCGGCTTTACCTTCCTTATAAAAGATATCTGTCAAACGGTGGCTGCAGGTGCCGTAGAATTTGGAGTTGTACCGCCATCCTTTGTGATAACCATTGGAAGCCGATGGCAAGAAAATTTAAGAACCTTACGATGTGGTTATTACTACACGCTTACCATCGCATTTACACCATTAGTAGGAATATCGGTCAATGTAAATTTAGGCATCGTTGCCATTCAGGCCATCCCCTATATTGGCAGGCTGGTTGCTGGAATGGCTGGTCCTGCTATCTCACGTTATATCGCCATCACCTTCACCATCCAGAGCACCATCTCCGTAGATGTAACAGCCTCTAAAAGTGCTGACAGCGATTCGGGCACCCTTAATGGTGGACTAACCGGACAAATAGCATTCGATTTTAGCATCAGAGGACAGATTAACAGGGACTTTGGCTTATTCGCGGTTAACTGTGGACTATCGGGAGGTGCAAGAGGGTCGGTAACCGTTGCGTTACGTGGCCCATTAATCGATCGTTCGGGCTCTTATGCTTCGCTAGGAGCGAATTTCGATGGGCTTACACTCTATGCAAGAGCCTACTGTAGAGCAGGATCCTCGGAGACCACCCGATTTGAAACTACCCGAGAACAAGCCGGGGGTAGCGGTGAGGAGACGTATTTATGGATAGCGGCCAGACCTTTGGGTAGTGAAATTAGAATTAATATATAACATGAAACTTTTCAATCAACCGCAATATGCACTGGCCATGAAGAACAATTTATGTTCATTTACGGCTTATATAAACGACATCCCTGCCTTTAACAACAGGCAAGGTACAGCATACAACCTAAGTGTACCCATAAATCACTTGATCAAACACGGAGAGAATAGCTTTAAAGTTCAGGTAACGCCATTGAAACCATCGACGTATCTTCAAGAGTTGTCTGAGTGCTTCGCTATTATCTTGGTAAAAGACCTTTTTGATAATGCCGATGAGTTTATTGAAATTTCTATTACCGGATTCCCCACCGGAACATCCAATGATACGTTAAAACTTCCAGCCTTTGAAATAAAAGGTAAATTTGATGCAACGTTACCTTTCGTTGATTACTTATGGGTGAATGCAACGAAACTCGACCAAAACAGATCAACCCTTATCGATTTGGCTAGACGTTATTTTCATGCCTTTCATGAGGCTTTGATCAAAAAAGATACAAACCATCTATTTCATGAAATAGCATTACGAGAAAAAGAATTTAGCATGGCTTTTTATGACGACTATGACGAAGGTTTTGCAAAAACACAGAAAGACTTTATGGATACATTGAATGACGAAAACTATAGACTTCAAGAACTGGATTTAGTTCATTTTATCCCACGTTTTTATGCCGATGACAGAATCATAACCTTTGAAAATGAAAAATCGGAGCAACCCATTTTTTTCATCAACGAGGTGGAACATACCCGACGGCAGTACCCTCTTTTTTTGTGTATGAATGAAAAAAATAAAATGCTCCTCATTCGATAGACAAATTATAAATAACAATTAAAACACCCCGAAACCATTAGAAGTTAAACTTCCTTCTATTTTTGCATCTATTCCTACCATTATATCGATCTATTTAACCCTTTTAAAAATCATCCTAAAACCAACATGAGCCAGTCCTTCAACCCGAAGTTGAATTACGAGTTAACGAAAGAAGCCATCGGATATGTGAGCAGAAAGGAAGCGACTCAAGCCGACTACGACCGCATCGGGTTTATGTCGGGTTTGGAAGTTCATCAGCAATTATTAACCTTACGTAAACTTTTTTGTCGTTGCCCTGCCGGCAAATTTAATTCCCACGATGACTTTGATGCAGAGATTGTTCGACACATGCGCCCAACGTTAAGTGAGTTGGGAGAATATGACGGCACCGCTTTGATGGAATTCAAGACACGAAAAAACATCACCTATCGAATAAAAAACGAAACCGCATGTACCTATGAAATCGACGATACCCCTCCGTTTCCTATCGACCCGATTGCGCTTAATATTGCCTTAGAAGTTTCCATCCTCAACAAAATGAATGTGGTGGGAGAAGTACATATCACCCGGAAGCAATATCTCGACGGAAGCATACCGGGAGGGTTTCAACGTACCGCTATCATTGGTGTTGGAGGCAAAATTCAATTACAGAACAAAACCATCAACTTAATTCAATTAAGTATTGAAGAAGATTCGAGCCGAGAAATATCTGATATAGGACATGAAAGAATCTATAAAACCGACCGGCTTGGCATGCCGCTGATTGAAACCGTTACACACCCCGAATTTTTAAACCCCGACGAAGTAAAAGAAGGTGCCGATTATATTCGTTTTCTAAATAGGAGCACCGGAAAAGTAAGAACCGGAATTGGCTCTACGCGAGCCGACGTAAATGTAAGTTGCCGAGGAGGTACAAGGGTAGAAATTAAAGGGGTAGCGCATACCCAATGGATGCCCGAGCTAACGCATAATGAATGTTTCCGCCAATGGGCTTTGGTACATATCATAAAATTATTAAATGAAAAGGCAGGTGATGTGTCACAGTGGAAATTGAATTCGGTAACACTAGATCCGGAGGAAATGAATTTTAGTTGCGAGCTGCTGCAATTGGCTTGCAAGGAAAAGCAGGGATTGATAGCCCTTTGTTTACCTGGGTTCAAGGGCATCTTATCGCATTTCACTCAGCCGAAACAAATGTTTGCGGATGAAATCGCCACCCGCTTAAAAGTAATTGCTTGTCTTGAAAAGCCCAATATGATTCATTCAGAGAATCTGTATCCACTCCTTTCAGCAGCAGAAACAAATAAAATAAGCGAACTTCTATCCTGTAAAAAGGATGATGCCTGGATACTACTCTGGGGTCCTGAAGCAGACCTTCCTACTGCCGTTGAAACCGTTGACGAAAGATGTCGTATGGCTTTCACCTGCGTTCCCAATGAAACAAGAAAGTCGTTGTCTGATGGAGGTACAACGCTATTTGAACGTGTATTGCCGGGTGCCGATCGGATGTATCCTGACACCGACTCCGCTCCTATCCCGTTAAAAAACGACCAAATAGAAGAAATAAGAAAACAAATACCGACAGATATCTTTGATCGCTTTCAACAGTTAAAGGCATGGGGTGTGCCAGCCGATACCTACACCTATATTCTCAAAAAAAATCTAGTCCCTTTACTTGAAATTCTGCATGATGAATTAAACATTAACCCTCGTTTTTCGGGTGTATTTATGGGGCATACGTTAAAGTTCATCGAAAATAATTACACCCGTTCTCCAGCATTTGAATACCGAAAAATTTTCGACCTTTTCAAGTTCCTAAAAGACCAGAAGCTAAATCTTAACATCGCTGAAAAGATGTTCTTAGCATACTATCGAAATCCTACCTTAGATTTTAATGACATCCTCTCTAGTCTAAATTTCAAGGTCGTTTCGAAAAAAGAAATCACCGACAAAATTCCTGCCCTAAAAGAAACGTTTTCAAGAATTAAATTTTCGAAAAAAGGGAATGGATCAAATCAATGGATTATCGGACAAATAAAAGAAATGGCGCTAGGCAATATGAGTTTGTCCGAATTAAATACCGAAATAAATAGGGAGCCGCTTTTAATACCCTAACGAATACAACCTATGAATGACGATATTTTTCAAGGATACAAAGGAAATGCCTTAGCTTTATTACAAAAATATACGGCGCGTGTATGGGCAGCCGTTGCTATTGAAACCACCAGAGGTTTATTTGAGGGCACCATTTTACCAAGAGCAGAAAACACAGATGAAGAGCATATTGTACTGAAAATTATTACCGGATACAATATTGGTGTGGAAGTAAATACGGTTACCGAGATTCGTGAAACCGGCTATAAGAAAGCCAACTATCAGATACCTGAAAAACAGTTTCCGGTGACGGAAGGATTGCCTTACGTGAAACTTTTTGGAACTGGGGGAACGATTGCCTCTCGACTCGACTATCGCACCGGTGCCGTTATTCCTGCCTTCTCCCCGGGCGAACTCTATGGTGCCGTACCGGAGCTGGCTGATATTTGTAATTTAGATACGGAAAAGATTTTTGCTGTATTTAGCGAAAACATGGGTCCGAAACAATACCTGGAACTAGCCCATGCCATTGTAAAAGAAATACGCAACGGCATCGATGGCATTGTAATTGGCCATGGCACCGACACGTTGCAACATACTGCTGCCGTACTCACGTATATGGTGCGCAATTCGCCCGTACCCATTATTTTGGTGGGTTCACAGCGTTCCTCCGACCGACCCAGCTCCGATGCCGCCCTAAACCTCATGCACGCCATGTTTACGGCCGGCACCTCCGATATTGCCGAGGTCATGGTATGCATGTTCGGCCCAACATCCGATGAGTATGGGTTATTGCATCGAGGCACGCGTGTACGTAAGATGCACTCCTCTTATCGATCCACCTTCCGAACGATAGGCGATACGCCGGTAGCTAGGGTGACTCGCAAAAGCATCACCCCTATAAAAAAAGATTATAACCCACGACGCAAAGATACCAACGTAGAACTCTACCCTTTTTTTAGTGAAAAAGCAACCATGCTCTATTACTATCCGGGCATGAAACCGGATGTGATGTTTGCCATGATTGACGCCGGTTATAAAGGCATCATCATTGTAGGTACTGGTTTAGGCCATGTTAATAAAGAGCTCTACCCCGCTATCGTTAGAGCAAAAGAAGAAGGCGTTTGTGTTTTTATGGTAGTGCAAACCATTTGGGGTTATGTGCACATGTTTGTTTATGATACCGGTCGCGATATGATGGCCAAAGGGGTAGTGCCTCTCGGAAATATGCTTCCGGAAACAGCCTATATAAAATTAGGATGGGTGCTCGGACAAACCGAAGACCCAATAGAAATAAAGAAGATGATGCTCACCCCAATATGCTCCGATATTACCGATAGAGAGCCTTATAATGGCTACTTGGTGCTCCAAGGCGGAGTGCCGGAAGTAGAAGAATTCATTAAAAAGGTACATAAATAAAATACCTGATGAACACTGCATTTTTTACGCTAAAAAAAAGTGGTCATATTCCTTTGATTTAAACTTAAGGCCAATATTCTCTTTTTTTGGTTTCGTAAACCCTTATTACGTCTATTCCTTCATTATTATGGCAATAGTGATGGCCATTCCTAGCCAAACCGCCCCTAAGGTGTTATTATTGGTAAAATCCCCTTTCGGCTCAGTCCTTATTTCTTCCCGTTCAGCCCAAAATGTATCCGATTTAAACAAATTTAATTTCAACGGGCAGGGCACAAGCTAAATTAGCAT
This sequence comes from Bacteroidota bacterium, assembly GCA_947507965.1. Classification (GTDB taxonomy): domain Bacteria; phylum Bacteroidota; class Bacteroidia; order UKL13-3; family UKL13-3; genus CAINMV01. The sequence goes on along the minus strand of CANNQU010000039.1, from coordinate 19,023 downwards.
TCAAGAAAAAACAATTCATCGAACCTCGCTATTGTATAAAACCCAAAATCAGAGGGTCAATGGCAACGTTCGCAAAACTTTATTCACTACACCGAATGACAAAACAACCTCGACGCAAATTTACGGCTGAATTTAAAGCCAAGGTAGCTTTAGAAGCTATGAAAAACCAAAAAACGCTGGCCGAATTGAGTCAACACTTTGAGGTAAATGCAGTAATGATTTCAAAATGGAAATCTAACTTTCTAGAGAGAATGTAACATGCCGCAGGCATTGGGCCATTTAAAAACACCTCCGCTGAAATACACCTCTTATTAATACATGACAAAACTTTACCCTTTAATTTCATTTTTATCCCTTTTGCTTTTTTGCAAAACGTCAGCGGCTCAGTTAACAGGTACCAAAACAATACCGGGCAGCTACTCCTCTATTGCTTTGGCCTTAGCCGATTTAAATACACTAGGAGTAGGTGCTGGAGGCGTAGTGTTTAACATTGGCGCTTCTATTTCTTACACAGAAACGGCGCCAGTTGGAGGGCTCGTATTAGGAAGCGCTACATTAAATGCCTCACTCACAGCTTCCAACCCTTTGGTTTTCCAAAAAGATCCTTCTGCTATAACTAACCCACTTATTACTGCCTATACCGGTGGCACCGGCACACCCGCTACGGCAGTGCAAGACGGAATATGGCGAATTATTGGCGGTGATTTTATCACCATCAACGGAATCGATTTAATCGATCCGAATACCACCAACCCTTCAACCATGGAATATGGGTATGGCTTTTATAAATTAAGTTTGAGTGACGGTTGCCGAAATAACACCATAAATAATTGCGTTATCACCTTAAATAGAATCAATAACGCAACAGCAACCGCTTCAACCCTAATTGGAAGTATTGGAATTATGATGCTAAATGCAACGGCTACAGCGGCTACAACGGCCTTAGTACCTTCCACTTTAGCGGGAACGAATTCCTATAATAAATTTTATAATAATACGATTCAAAATTGCAATATCGGCATAGGGCTTAATGGATACAGCGCTTTCAACGATGTGAGTAATGATATTGGCGGCTTAACTGTGGCAAACGGAAATACGATACAAAATTATGGAGGAGGCACAGGAGCTGTTAACACGTCCTGCGGCATTCAAACACTCAATCAAGGAGCGATAAACATTTCCTATAATAACGTGCAAAACAATAATGGAGCAGGCGTAAATCATCCATTGGCTGCACTCTATGGCATTTATGCCGCTGGCGGTGGTGTTGCCGATGTAACCCATAATTTAGTCTCCTTAAACTCGAATGCCACTACACACGCGGTTTATGGCTTATCCGTTTATTTCACAGGAGCTTATGAAAACGTGAATTACAATTCGGTAATTAACAGTACTTGTACTTCCATGAAAACCGGCACCTTTTACGCTATTGCAGCAAGCAGTGCGTTGAAAGTAAAAATCAATAATAATACGATTAGCGGAATAACGGTGGGAGCATCGGTATTGGCTTGGCCACAAGTCTGGGGCATTTATTCATCGGCAGGCAATACTCCCGATAGCTTATTTGTTAGCAACAACAACATTAACAATATTACGGTGAATGGCACGAGCTCGGGATTTATTACCGGCATTGGCATGAGTAATGGCAAAGTGCAGCGAGCCTATAATGATACGATCTCCTATTTAACAGTAACGGGTACCGGAACCAGTGGAACCATTACCGGAATGATGACGGCGAATGCTTTTTATACCGGTATCAGCAGCGTTATTTTCAATGGAAATGTATTGCATCATTTTTCCGTTACTCAAACCGGCGCAAGTGCGACGGGCAATATCTATGGATTTTCAAACAGTTCTTCCAATGGCGTAAGTTTAACCAATAATGTGGTGCATCATTTACAGGCGAATGGAGCCGCTTGGATCTATGGAATGTATATGTATGCTTCTGGAAGTCCGTATGACAACAATATTGGGTACGATACCATGTATTCCTTCTCTTCTAATGGAGGCCCAGTTTATGGGCTATGGTATGGATCTACCGGGGTGCTATCCCTCTATAAAAATAAAATATACGACTTTGCATCAACCGGTGCTAATGCAACCGTTAAGGCGGTTTATCTCTATAGCATCAATCCTGACGCCACAATTTCCAATAATTATATCGGTGACTTAAGAGCGCCAACAGCCACCAACACGTTACAGGCCATCGTTGGACTATACTCCGAATGGGCTGTGGTCAATTCTACACTGAACGTATATTATAATACCATCTATTTAGATGCCGTTTCAACTGGAACTAATTTTAGCACCACCGCATTTTATCATGGAGCCAATGCCGTAAGCAACATTGGAGCACTCAACTTGAAGAATAATATTCTTGCAAATATTTCCACACCCAACGGCACCGGTAAGAGCATTGCATTTGAACGAAGTGCCGCCACCCTTGCCAACTATCTAAGTACTTCAAATAATAATTTGTTTTACGCTGGAACACCGGCAGCCAACAAATTATTATATTTTGATGCAACCACAGGCCGCCAAACTTTAGCGGCACTACAAACCTTTGTTACCCCCGCTGAATCAAACTCCGTGACCGAATTGCCTCCCTTTTTATCCACTATAGGATCATCGGCTACCTATCTTCATATCAACCCTTGTTCAACGAATTTGGAAGAAAGCAGAGCCATTAACATCACCGGATTTACTGATGATTATGACCTGGATATAAGGCAAGGTAATGCAGGATATACCGGCAATGGAACGGCACCTGATATTGGCGCCGATGAATTTAATTGCGTTGTGGCACCCATTGAATTAATTAGCTTTAAAGCCATCAGCCAAGAAAATAAAAAAGTAAATACGTCATGGAAAACAGCTTCCGAACATAACAGCGACTATTTTTTGGTAGAACGGAGCATGAATGGAAGAGATTTCGAAGAACTCCCCGACACCACAGCGGCAAGTGGAAATTCTACTACCATACGTCATTATTCCTATACCGACTTTGGCCCATACCCCGGCTATAGTTATTACCGGTTGAAAGAAGTAGATATCGATGGTAAGGTTACCTTATCACCAATTATAAAAGTAAAAATTGAGCGATTAGAAATTGTAAATATCTACCCAAACCCGTCGCTAGGACATGAGATGACCATAGAAATTAATTCGAAAGATAGCCATGCATTCATAGAAGTAATTGATAATATGGGCCGAATTATTCGGGTTAAAGAAATTGACCTGCTCAACGGAAAAACAATCCTGACGGTACCCACATCTGACCTCACGCCAGGGCAATACTTTTTAAAAGTAGTACTCAATAGCAAAGAATTTACTCAGAAAATATTTTTGAGATAACGCAACATCATACCAACGCTACCCATCGATTGAAAAAAACACTCCTCTCCTATCTGCTCTGCTTCATATTTCATTTGATGGCGTTACCTCAATACTCGAACCCTTCAAAACTTTTCACGACTCACCGTAATGCGGCTCGCTTCACTCCGGCTCACCCTTCGATTTATCCGATGAGCCAAAATCCAGCCTTATACCCCACGAGTTTCGATATACCCGAGAGTCTGCTACAACGCTTCGACAGCATCTCTACTTTTGAATGGGATAAAATGAGCCATACTTGGAAGGCAAATCCAATTGAAAAACGTATTGACTATATCTATTCTTCGAATGCTAAACTGCTAAGCTATCGACTGCAAACCTGGAACGGCTCGGCTTGGGTTGATGATCGAAAATTGATAAACAGTTATGATGCAAATGATAATTTAGTTACACAAACAGAGCAATCATGGACAGGATCCGTTTGGCTCAATGGCTCTCAAAATAATTACATGTATGATACCGATAAAAATATCATCCAATCCATTTCATTATCATGGAACGGCACCAACTGGCAATACCAAGACAAAACCACGAATACCTTTGATCCCTTCAATAATGTATCAACAGAATGCTATCAAAGTTGGGATGGCTCCATGTGGTTAAACCACTATGTTAAAAGTTTCCTCTACAATAGCAATAACCACAAAACGAGAGAAATATCTCAGATTTGGATTAATACCTGGGTAGATTACAGTAAAGATACGCTCCTTTATGACGCGCAAAACAACTTCACCTCTGACCTGTTCCAAACTTGGAATGGCGCGACTTGGATGGATGAAAGCAGGTCGACATTTACCTATGATGTTAACCAGAATCGAGCAACAGCGTTGGACCAAAGTTGGAACGGAATCGCTTGGATTGATTGGGCAAAATCGACCTATCGTTTCGATGCCAACCATAATTTAACACGCGAACTATTTCAAACGTGGGATGGCTCACTTTGGTTAAATGCTTCGGAATATAATAGTACGTACGATGTTCATAATTTCGCGAAATCAAATGCTAACCGATATTGGAATAGTACAGGAACCGAGATAAACGCTGGTGACAGCCAATTCTTCTATTTCCATACCATTTCCAATGGGTTGAATACCACTTCTACAACCATTAATAAACTGCTCATTTATCCTAATCCATTCCAAACAGAAACATACCTAATCCTCGACCATGCCATTGAGAATGGTATTCTCCAATGGCTTGATATTTGGGGTAGGGAAGTAAAACTAATGCCATTCTCAGGAAAAGAAATACGCCTTGAAAAAGGCACTCAGAAGGAAGGAATATATTTTGTGCAGGTATTGGAAAAGAATCGTGTGATTGGCCGGCAAAAAATAATTATCCAGTAATTACGGACGACCCATTAACCACTCGAATGAGTGAATTGGCCGACGTGGCTGCAGGAAACAAGGGCTTCTAGGGTACCATCACTAGTGAAATAAAAGATCATCGACCACTCTTTTCCAACAAAGAAAAGGACACTTGAAATAGTTCCATTTTAATTTAAAACGATTACCTTTGCCTATTACCTTAAATTCTATAAAAGTGCGGCGTCAGCACTCAAATCACCGACATTAATTAATGAAAATCAGATATTTTACCTTTTTGTTATTCGTTTTTATTTTTCTGAATCGCCCTACAGCATCGGCACAAATAACCAATGGTGGCTTTGAAAACTGGTCGTTGGATGTAGATGGAAATTTGAATCCTAATTCCTGGGAGACCACCAATGAATTACCTGACACCAGTGTGCTGAGGTATTCGCCCGGCTACGTCGGAAATTATTCGATGCTGGTAAGAACATTTAACCCCGGCTTTATGGTAGTGCCCGGCATTGCCAATATAAGCTTCCCTTTCAGCCTTCGACCAACACAATTTAGGGCTTGTGTAAAAACGAAAGTGATGACTGGTGATATGTGCTTTTTAATGATGGCATTACTCAAAGGCGATTCTTCGATAGCAGCACTCGATAGTTGCACCTTCAAAATCGATTCTTCAATGACCCAATTTAGATGTTTTAATTTCCCTATCAAATATATTTCCAATTTCAAACCCGATACAGCCATGCTATTCGTAATTGCCGGTGGCTATAATAACGCTAAAATAGGAACTCAAATTATTGTTGATGAACTATCGTTTGTATTTGGAAATGGGATCAATGAAACCGTCGTTCCGATCTCTGCCTTTATTGGAAAAAGCTATCCGAATCCAACCTCCAGCTACACTTCTATTCCTCTGAAATTAACCTCTGGTTCTCCAATAATGGTAAATATCTATGACCTAAGTGGCAAAAAGATTACCACCTTAAATCAAGGGTTTCTGCAGGCTGGAGCGCACCTGGTAAAACTCAACTTGGATGCACTCTCCAATGGCATTTATAGTTATACCGTAGAGGGAAATGATTTTATTTTACAGGAAAAGTTGATCGTAAATAAATAAGCGACCCTGTTATTACGGTTCATTTCATGGAAAACATATCTCAATAAAATTGTTATAGGCGAAAAATGAAATGCGATTTATTTGATGAGTACCGGGGAGGTTCTTTCCGTTAAAGTTCCATCACCTAATCTTCCATTAAAATTATATCCCCAGGCCCATAGCGTGCCATCAGGCTTTAATGCGAAGTTATGTACACTTCCTGCTGAAATGCTTGCCCAGTCGGTGGCAGTACCAAATTGTCCGGTTGAAGTATGCGTCCATTCCCAAATGCTACCATCAGCCCGAAGTCCAAAACCCGTGGCCGTGGTAATCTTAACCCAATTGGATGCGGTACCCAACTGTATCGGGCTCAGCAGGTGGTAAATGCTGGCATCCGCCAATCGGCCACAACAATTATATCCCCATGCCCAGAGGGTGCCGTCGGTTTTAATGGCAAGGGTATAGTTATCACTTGCTGTAATCTTGGCCCAATGCGTATCAACGCCAACCTGCATCGGCAAGGTCCTGGAGGTTTCCGTACCATCTCCTAGCTTCCCATCAATATTATTACCCCAAGCCCATAGGGTGCCATCTTTTTTCAATGCCAAACTATAATCCACGCCAGCTGAAATGGAAAGCCAATCGGTAGCTAGGCCTATTTGTATTGGACTTAATTCATTAATTTTATTACCATTGCCTAACTCACTTTCCGAATTATTTCCCCAAGCCCAAAGCGTGCCGTCGGTTTTAAGGCCGAGCGTATGACGGTAGCCTGGAGAAATTTCTGCCCAGTTGCTTGCATTTCCTATCGGTGTTGGCGTTTGCTTATCGGTCGTTGTGCCATCACCCAACTTACCGTCGGTATTAACACCCCAAGCCCATAGGGTGCCATCTTTTTTAATTCCGAAACTCTGGTCAAAGCCAGCAAAAGTGGCCTTCCAGTTGGTGGCTATACCAATCTTCTCCGGACTATATTGGCTTGTGAAATTTCCATTACCTAATTGTCCGTTATTATTAAAACCCCATGCCCAAAGGGTACCATCCGATTTTATACCAATACTATAATTAACCCCGGCTGAAACGCTTGCCCAAGCTAGCATTACGCTTGGCTTAATGGGTACAACAGGTTCAATAGATTTTCTTTTGCATGAAAAAAAGGCAATAGAAAATGCCAGTATGGCAAAAATGGATAGGAATGGTTTATTCATTTATTTTGACCTATAATAGATACCTTACTACTTAATGAATTAGATGACTAAAATACAAAGGTAGTAAAATTTCAAGTATGAACCATAAATCGTGTTTACAACATTTGCAACAGGTTACGAAGTTGGGTTATTCTGAATTTGATGTGCTGGAGTGAAATGGGATAAAGCTTGTCGAGGTTTTGAAAAGATGAGTTTTTAGAGGCCTTATTCTTGGAATGGTTAATTTCGTTGTTTTGAGCGCCAGAGGCGCAACCTATTTGTAGCCATTGAGATGATTTTGTATTTAACACCGTAGGTGCGACCTGTTTGTTGCGATCGAATGGTAAAATCTATTTTGAGCAAGAAGCAACATCATCATAAAAATACATTCAAATAAGAATTCATTGATATGATGAAAAAATTTGAAATAGAATTTGATGAAAAATACACTTCGAATTTATCGACTGTTAACCAGGTTAGTTTAATTGACGATACCTTCAGGTCGCACCGATGGCGCTTAATACATGTTGCCACCATTGGCTACCAACAGAGCGCTTCGATGGAGCTTAACACAATAGCCTTTCAAAGGATTGTTAAAACAATACAATGGCTGGTTGAAAACTTTGATGATTCGTTTCAGCAAGTCAAATATGGAAAACCCGTTACGAAGTTTGGCATAAAGGAAGATTTGCTCTGGATTTACAGTATCGAATATTTATGGATAAATCAAACCTGTCAAACAATGGACAAAGAGAAGGTTTTTCTTATACGATTATCGTTGGCTTTACTTGGCAGTAAAAAGAAAAGCACAAATGCCTAACAATACCGTGAAAAGTTTATCTTTGTTTTATAAAATTCAATATCCTATGTACACCTTAAGAAAGTTTTCGCCTGGCATTTTAGTCTCGTTGCTTTTTCTAATTTCCTGTGCCGCTAGCATTACCGAATCATCCAGCAACCCGCTCCTAGGAAAATGGAGCACCTCCGACAAAACCATCATCGAATTTAAAGAAAATGGGAAAGCCACCTTCGATGGTACAGAAATATTATATACACTCGCTCACGACACCCTCATCTTAAGTCAGGGTAATAACAAGATAATCTATCATTATAAGATAGAGAAAGACCAATTAGAAATTAGTGGAGGCGACTTAAAAATACCAATGCAATATTCGCGTATCGAAGGAGGAAGCATTCTTTCTAAAAAAGACGATAAGAAGAAAGACGAACCGAGTATTCTGGGCAAAAAAGAAGCAGCATCCAATAACGATAATTCAGAAACAAAAAGCACCCAAAATTCAATTTACGATACCTGGATTTCTACCGAAGAAACGATAGAGTTAAAGGCCGATGGCAATTGCGTATATCGGGGAGTAGCCTATAAATTTAAATATGATGGAAATCAAATCGTGGTGAATACCGACAAAGGTGATTATACTTTTGGATGTAAATTAAGTGGCAATCAATTGACGTTAAGCACAGCCCAAGGATCTTATTCCTATTACCGAAAAGGCACCAAGCCACCAGCCACCTCGGGGAGCAGAGGAGGCGGGCAAGAACTGGTGGGTAAATGGTGTTATATGAGCAACTCGACCAACATCAGCTTTAATGACTGTTTCACCATAAATGGCAATGGAACCTACTCGTATTACTCCGACAATTCAATGAGTGGCAATACCGGAAGTGTAGCAGAAAACAGCAATTATAGTGGCACCTGGACCTATGATGGAAGCGTACTTTATTGCAAAACGTATTCCGGAAAGTCGGCGAGTTATCCTTTACAAAAAACATATAATAAGAATGGAGAAACCTGTATTGTACTCGCCGGAAGAACTTATTTTACAGCCTATCAACATGCCCGTTGGTAGGGTAAAGCATTAAGGTAGCCGAGCTCGATTGCTTTTTTATTTTAATAACGATGAAATGACGCGGGTCGAAGCCGAAGGGTATTTATATTTTGAAAAAGAAATAAATTCTTCAGGCCGTAACTAATGTTACAAACCACACCGGTTATTGTGCGTAGTTTCGCACTCTAATCAACACAAAAATACCCGATGAAATATATTATTATAGGTGCCGTTGCAGGCGGAGCAAGTACCGCGGCACGATTAAGAAGATTGGATGAACACGCGGAAATTATAATCTTTGAAAAAGGCGAATTTATTTCGTACGCAAATTGTGGTTTACCTTATTATATAGGCGATGTAATTAAAGACCGTAATGCCCTCTTTGTACAAACAGCGGCTTCCTTCAATCGGCGATTTAATATCGACGTAAGAACCTTGACCGAAGTCTTATCCATCAATAGCGTATCAAAAACAATTACGGCTTTAAATCAGATTACCGGATTGGAATATGAAGAGAGCTATGATAAATTAGTGCTCTCACCTGGAGCCGAGCCCATACGCCCCCCATTACCTGGAATTACAAGTGAAGGAATTTTTACCCTACGAAATGTAGCCGACACCGATTATATCAAAGCCTTTGTACAACAAAAAAATACCAAGAAAGCCGTTATTATTGGCGCTGGATTTATTGGATTGGAAATGGCTGAAAACCTTCATGATCTTGGCTTGGAGGTGAGCGTAATTGAAATGGGAAACCAAATATTAGCGCCTTTAGATTATCCCATGGCCGCCATCGTACAGCAACATATTCGGTCGAAAGGAGTGAAACTATTACTGAACGCTGCCGTCATTGGGTTTGAAAAAACCAGCTCCGGCATCAACGTTCTTTTAAAAGATGGATCGTCGTTAGAGGCTGATATTGTGCTTCTATCCATCGGCGTTAAGCCAGACACAAAATTAGCCGTAAATGCGGGGCTGAAAATTGGAGATGCCAAAGGTATTTGGGTTAATGAATTTTTACAGACCTCAAACCCTGATATTTATGCCGTGGGCGATGCCATTGAATTTACAAATCCGATCACCAACAAATCCATGAACACGTATTTAGCAGGCCCTGCCAATAAACAAGGCCGTATCTGTGCCAATAACGTGGTATTGGGTAATTTGCAAAAATATAATGGAGCCATCAATACCGCCATCGTAAAAGTATTTGACCTTACGGTAGCTACCGCTGGAATGGCCTCAAAGCATCTGGAAATTGCTCAAATAAAGCATCTCGTTTCTACTACCCATAATGGCTCCCATGCCGGATATTATCCAGGTGCCAAGCAAATGAGTATTCAAATAGCCTTCGCTCCTGCCGATGGAAGAATTTTAAGCGCACAGATCGCTGGTTATGATGGGGTAGATAAAAGAATCGACATCCTCTCCTCCGCCATCAAAAGAAATAGCACCATATACGAACTCACCGAATTTGAACACGCCTATGCACCACCCTATTCGTCGGCCAAAGACCCCATAAACATCGCAGCATTTGTAGCCGAAAATATACTGCACGATAGATTACGGGTCTTCTACTGGAACCAATTGGATACGATTTCGGAGAACGACATCTTGCTTGACGTGCGCACCAAAGAAGAGTTTGAGGCCGGTTACATCGTTAATGCCATAAATATCCCGATAGACGACCTTCGTGAAAGAATGCACGAGTTAGACCAAAACAAAAAAATATTTATCTATTGCTTGGGTGGTTTACGAGGCTATTTGGCACAGAGAATTTTGAGACAGAATAATTTTCAGAACGTATTGAATTTATCGGGTGGATACCAATTATGGGAAGCTTGCTCGAATGAACTAAATGAAAATAAATCCGTTGAAAAAAGGAGGCTACTGGCAGTGCAATAAAGTTGAAAACACATCCCAATTTATTCGACGCCTGGCATACCTAATGGCCTACGAATAATGAAGAATCTTTTGGTTTTAAAAAAAGGGATATTTCCATTTTTGATTTGCTGAGCTAGACTTATTCTCCACCATACGCCCCTTTTATAATGATTAGAATTACTTGAATCATTGCCAATGACGTTCAGGAAAATCCATCATCAAACTCATAAGGAGACGGAAGACTGGATGAATTAGTATTGTTCATACGCAGGAAGGATCTCAATAAAAGCACGAGAAATACCGCTTCATCTGATGCTATCAACACACTCATGAAGCGACGGAAAAATGGAGGTATTGACCCTGTTGTCATCCTGACGGAGGAAGGATCTCATTCTTAACCTAATTTGAGTATCAAAAAACGTCTACGGAATCTTATTTCATGACCACCATGAACAGGGTATCGGAGAAAGAGACTTTTACATAATAAAATAAATAACAAATCATCGTGGTACATGACCTTTCAGTTCTTTTTCACGAGCACTTCAATTATGGGAATACCCTAAAAAAGTTACACGAAGGAAGACAATAGGGTCTTTAAATTGTGTAATTAGTAGTATTTTTGTAAACTAGGCTGTAAAGGTATAAGAACATTAAACCTTTCCTTGAAGAGCCCCGTTAAATTTCAAAAAACGAACAAACCATGAGACCCGGAAAAACATCCATAAATTCAAACTGGAAGAAGTTATTCACCGAAAAGTATTTGCAGATGACCGGCGGAACTTCGGATGAAAAGCTGCAAACGTTGTTGCATCAGGTGGAAGAAATCCATGAGTTAAAGCTAGAAAAGAATGCGACGATACTTGCACATTATTACATGCCGCCCGAATTGCAAATTGAAACCATCGATGGTGGGGTAGCAGATCATACCGGCGATTCTCTTTCCCTCAGTGTTGCCGGAACCAAGGCCCAAGCTGCTAATATTGTTTTTTGCGGGGTAAAATTTATGGCTGAAACGGCCCATATTCTGAGTGACAACAAAAAAGTATTTCTTCCTAACGCCTTGGCAGGCTGCTCGCTGGCCGAAAGCATCACCGGTGAAGATGTAAAAAGAATGCGATTAAAACACCCTGGCGCACCTGTCATTGCCTATATCAACACCAACGCAGAAACAAAAGCGGAATGCGATATCATCTGCACTTCCCGTAATGCCATAAAAATTGCGAACTCCTTTAGTAGCCCCGAATTAATTTTCGTTCCCGATAAATATATGGGCCAAAATCTGGTGCACAAATTTGGGAAGGAAACCAATAAAAAATTTATCTTATGGGATGGTTCTTGCATCGTGCATGAACAATTTTTGGGAAATATTAAGAACATGACCATGGCCGAACCCGAAGCAGAAGTATTGCTGCATTGGGAAGTGCCGGAGCAAACCGTAACGTCCGTTTTAAACACAACAAAAGGAATTGTAGGCAGTACTTCCGATATTCTCCGGTATGTAGAAGAGAGCTCAGCCAAGAAATTTATTTTAGGTTCTGAGTGTGATTTAGGCGCTACCTTAAAAGGTAAATTCCCAAATAAACAATTCATCTCGCCTTGTATCTACTGCTCCTATATGAAAGAGATAACCATTTCAAATACGCTGGAAACCTTACAACAAATTGGAACTCCAATGGAAACAGAAAAGCTAATTATAATGGATGAAGAACTACGCAGAAGAGCCTTTATCCCATTAAAAAGAATGATTGATTTAAGTTAATATGATGCTTTCATTTTTCTTTACCAAAACAACAAATTTATGGGGGTGATGAAAGTAATTGAGTCCGATATTTTAGTTATTGGAAGTGGTATCGGTGGATTGTTCTTCTCTTCGAAGGCAGCAGCCACCGGCACCATCAATATTATTACCAAAGCCGCCATCGACGAAAGCAATACCAAGCTTGCTCAAGGAGGTATTGCCTGTGTGAATAACGATCACGACAATTTTGAATCTCATATTAATGATACCTTACTAGCCGGTGCCGGGTATTGCAATAAAGAAGCGGTAGAACTTATGGTAACTCAGGCTCCGGGGTTAATTCAAGAACTGATTGAAATCGGTGTGAAATTTTCAACCGAAAAAAATGAGTTGAACTTGGGAAAAGAAGGTGGTCATTCGCATCACCGAATCGTGCATTCTACCGATATCACCGGATCGGTAATAGAACAAGCCTTAATAAAAAATGTAGCCTTATCGGATACGATTCAAACGTATGAATATTTTATTGCTGTGAAATTGGTGGTGGAAGATTCGTGTTGCTGTGGTGCCATTGCCTTAGACTTAAAAAACGACGAGTATGTATTTTTTAAGTCGAGGGCCACCGTGCTTGCCAGTGGCGGAGGCGGACAAGCCTACCTTCACACCACCAACCCTTTGGTGGCTTGTGGCGATGGCTATGCCATTGCTTCGGAAGCAGGCGTGGCCATTGCCGATATGGAATTTGTTCAATTTCACCCTACTATTTTCCATCACGAAAACGCCAATGGTTTTTTAATAAGTGAGGCACTGCGGGGTGCCGGTGCCGAATTGGTATTGCCCAATGGCCAACCGTTCATGCAAAACTATCATACGATGGGTTCGTTAGCCCCCCGTGATATTGTTTCTCGTGCCATCTACGCGGAGATGAAAAAGCTCAATTTATCACACCTCTTTTTAGATGCTCGATCGGTATCGCCGACCACCATTAAAGAACATTTCCCAAACATAAACGAAACCTGCCTAGCTTCCGGCATCGATATGCAGTATCATCTTATTCCGGTTTCTCCTGCGGCTCATTTTATTTGCGGCGGTGCCGCCACCGACTTGGATGGATGTACGAGCCTCCGACAACTCTATGCTATTGGAGAAGTGGCGTGTACCGGAGTGCATGGAGCCAATAGACTGGCGAGCAATTCTTTACTTGAAGGATTAGTTTTTGCACATCAAGTTTCCGAACATCTAAAGAAGTATATTCTAAATTATAAATATTCAGTACTTTTGCCTGAATTTCAAATGATACAGAAAAGAAAATCACCATTCGACGAATTGACAATCAGAAGTCTAAGACGTAGCATTCAAACCATCATGTGGGAGAAAGCGGGTATCGTTCGTACGGAGGTTGGCATGATGGAAGGCAAGCAAAAACTGCATCCTATTGGAATACAAATACAACAGCTATTGGCAGATATAAAAATGGATAGAGAACTCATTGAGCTAAAAAGTATCTTTATCACCGCTGAATTAATTCTGAATGCCGCAATAAAACGTAAAACTAATTTGGGTACACACTATGTAGAACCCTTCAATACCATACCATTCACTGACTATTCACCTCTTGCGAAATCCGAGTTAAGCAAGGTAAAAGAAATGACGGCTAATACCTCGATGCCGAAATATTTCTATGCTTCTTCGGCTTTCCAAAAAACATATAATACCCGTCATGTTTCCTAAATCAGAACATATTTTTCATATTCCTGTCATGGGGCTCGCATATACCGTTGATTCTCCTATAAAGGTAGCCCGTTTCGGAATCTCTTCGGTAGTTTCAATTATTGAAGACCGTTTGATTGAGATGATGCGAAAGCATTATTACCCGATGATTGACAAGCCATTTGAACCAATCTCTCATCATGAGCCTGACTATAGGGCTAAAAGAATCACCGATTATTTGAACCTCATGAACACCATTGTTCAAGAGCAGATGCAAAAATTAAAATCCGAAGCTTTTGAACGGGGCTCTGAGATTGTAAAGTATTTTGAGATGTTGCCGTTAGAAAGCCGCCTCAAAAAAATGTATCATGAAATGCTGCACTGCGCCGATGAAGTAGAAAAAATAGCAAAGCAAGCCTATCTTAGAACGCAGCTGGCAGCAGGAAGCATCGATGTAAATATTTTAACCAAAACCGACCGCGAAAACCGCGACCAAGACGGGAATATTATTCCTGACGGCTCCGATGCGGTAGCGGCCTTACGGGGTTATATCAAAAGCAACCTCACGAACTCTGCGATTGTATTTTCTGCTGGTATGAATCCACGGTTATACAGCTATATGGAAAACTTCGATGCCTTTGACCCCGATGAAAATTTTGAAGTTAAAAAAAGAGTGATTGTGAAAGTAAGCGATTACCGATCGGCACTTATACAAGGGAAGTTTCTTGCCAAGAAAGGAATTTGGGTTAGTGAGTTTCGAATCGAATCGGGGCTAAATTGTGGTGGTCATGCCTTTGCTACGGATGGCTATCTACTCGGCCCTATTTTGGAGGAGTTTAAAAACAAACGCAAGGAGCTCGCTACCATGATTTTCGATATCTACAAAATTGCGATTAACAAAAAACTCGGTTTTGATTTCACAGAAGCTCCGGAAATTGAATTATCGGTGCAGGGCGGAATAGGAACACATGAAGAAGACACCTTCCTTCATCGCTACTATGACGTGTCGAGCACCGGATGGGGAACGCCTTTCCTGTTGGTACCTGAGGCAACTACGGTGGATGAGGATACCCTAAAACTGCTTAGCGAAGCTACCGATGAGGATGTGATTTTAAGCAATTATTCGCCTCTTGGTGTTCGGTTTCACTATCTAAAAGGCACCTCAGCCGACATAGAGAAACAACGTCGCATCGCCGAAGGAAAACCAGGCAGCCCATGCACCGAAAAACATTTAGGCTTCAACACCGAATTTACTACCGAACCCATTTGTACGGCATCGAATAAGTATCAAAAACTTAAACTTGAACAACTGCAAACACTCAACTTGCCGGAGTCAGAGTTTGAACTCCAAAAAACAAATATCTTAGCGAAAGAGTGCCTGTGTGTTGGACTAAGTAATTCGGCTTCGTTATACTATGATTTGCCTTTTGTGAAAAACCTTAAATCGGTGAATGTTTGTCCTGGACCTAATATTGCTAATTTCTCGGAAGTGGTATCACTGCAAACGATGGTAGATCATATTTATGGAAGAACTGATATTATGACGAACCCGAAGCGTTCGCACGTGTTTATAGCCGAAATGAGAATCTACCTGAATTACCTTAAAGAGCAGCTTAACTTGTTAAACCAAGACACACTCGATAGTAAACGGAAAAGTTATTACCAGTCGTTCATTCAGAATATGAACGACGCCATTATTTACTACCAGAATCTCCCGAGTGACTCCATTGCGAACAGAACGGTATTTAATGATGAATTGGTGGTGGCTAAAAATGAATTGAACACCTTGCTTACCACCTATTCGCTAAATTAGCATTCATTTCAGGTGTTGTCATTAATCCATTCGGCATACGAATCTTTTGTTTCGTATAACTTCAAATGAACTAATTTCACTTCATCAGAAAAGGCCTGGTGTAGTATCTGCACAATAAACAATAATAGGTTTTCAGCGGTAGGTTCGGCCTCCCAAAGAATCAAATTTTCCTGCGACTTAAAAGAGGGATGAGTAAGAACGAAATCATTCGATAGGATGAGCATATGATCGAACTTTTCGATGACCGATGCTTTAACTAATTTCTTTATTTCCTTAAAATCAATGATCAAGCCCGGTGCCGGAATATATCCACTATTGGCGATCGTAGAACAAACTGTTACGTGAAGTTCATACGAATGCCCATGCACATTTTTACATGCCCCATTATACCCATGAATGGCATGAGCCATTTCGAAATGAAATATTTTTGTGAGTCGAATCATGGGTAGTTGTTTTGAAGAAAGTATATTTTAATTTAAGTCGTTATCCGACATTGACTCCTTGGCAACCGTCGGAGTATGGTCCTGATTGGTTGTTGGTGTAAAATAACAAAGTAATTGATTTTTTATTAATGGATAAATTATGATCACAATTCCTATGGTCAATATTAATCCAAACACGAAAAACGAAATCAAAAAAGGCCTCAATTGTAACATCATCGCACCAAATAAAATTCGTGGCTCACTCATTTGCCATTTCGATTGCATCACCCCAACAAGAATCAAACTAATCCAAAATGCGAACAAGGAACCGTTGATTACAAAAAAGGTTCGGTTAAAAAGCTTGTTATTATGTTCAAAACTTCGGCAGGTTTCATGAAGTATATCAAATGCGATGGCCAACAAAAGAAAGGTATTGATACCGATGGTAGCTCCCATGGTATGCGCTACGGTAATATACGTGCCATGGGTGTAAATATTAATGGCAGGCACCGACATGCAAATGGCTAGCAAAAGAGATAAAAACACCCATACGTCGGCAGCAATCAAAAATTTATAGGCAGCATGATGAAAATGTCTTCGCGCCGCACTCACCGAGGCCCTCCATTCATAAATTATTCTGCCTAAAATTAAGAGCTCCGTCATGCTTACAACATAACTAATATATTGAATAAAGTGATGGGTAGGCAAGGTATAGATATGATGTCCCCAGTTAAACATCAGGTTGAATAAACCAATGAAATAAAGCAGGAACCCCATACGCGAGGTACTATATGTTTTCTCTCCGCTGATTTTCTCCATAAGAAAAAAACTACTTCCATAAATCAACATATTCCAGGCCCCTACCATCGACCCATACGATTTCCATTGTATCGTCATATCATTCACTATATTATTCCTGAAATAAGGAAATATCCAGAGGTACGACTCTAGAAAGGTGAACAGAAAAAACACGACTCCGGTAAGCCACATCCATACATAAACGGGTTGATTTTTTAAGGTGCCGATCGATTTTACGACGTTAAACAGAAATAAAATCCATCCTGACAAAATAGGCAAAGCCAATAAGGGATGAAACTCCCAGTACTCTCTTCCACCAAAAACACCGAAATAATAGGACGTTAAGATGGCGAGGATCGTAAACAAAAAAACCAGTAACTGTATTTTTGTAAGCATGGGTGCATGAAGTTTTTTACCGGTATGCTGCTGTAAATAAATTAATACACTACCCATGGCTCCCAAAATGATCCAAAAAACAACGGCTGAGACATGCAAGGGTCTTACTTTTTCGAAGGAGAAATATTTCTTTAAAAATCCAGGCACCAGATATTGAATGGCCCCGGTTAATCCATAAATCATTCCTAACCCCAACAAGACTAGCCCGGCAACGATAAAAAGTTTGGTGGTGTTGAGCTGCTTATTGTTCGATGGTTCCATTCTGATTTACTTTAAACGTTCTAAGATCTGATTTACCGGAAGCATCGAGGCTCTTTAAATAAGAAAGCAAAGCCTCCATTTCCGGTTCCGGCATATTAAAAACAGGCATCACCGGAGTGAAGATACTGGCATCTTTGAGAAACAGTTTTATTACCGATGTATCGCGAAAGCGATATTCGTTGGTGAGGTCGGGTCCAAGATAGCCTCCCAATCCATAAACTTGATGGCAAGCACCACAATTATATTTTTGCCATACCAATTTACCGGCCGCACTTTGCTCGTCAATTGCTGAGGTTTTTCTTGGCAATGAAATATAAAGATAGCCTGTATAGCATAAAAAAGCCGTTAGCAGTAATGTAATAAGAATAAATTTATGCTTGTCGGAAGCCATAAGGGTTAATCGAAATAAAAGAGGACAAAGATATCCTTATGATTTATCTTTGCAAAAATAAATCATCGTTATTAACTAGTTTTTCTTCACGAGCAAGCCCCACCAAGCTTCAGCATCATAAAACACCTATTAATGGATAATCCAATTCACACCAAAACTCCCGCCGATTCATTAACTATAAAAACCGAAATAGTATGCCCGAATGATACCAACCCAATGGGTTATTTGCAGGGTGGAAGGCTGGTAGAGTGGATGGACATCGCCGCGGCCGTATGCGCGCAAACCCATGCCGGCAAAATTTCTGTGACGGCCTCCATCCACCATGTCGATTTTAATGAAGCAGCGAAAATTGGAGATATCGTTACCATACAAGCCTCGATAACAAGAGCCTTCAACACCTCTATGGAAATTTTCGTACAGTCGTATGCCAGAAAGGTTTTACTTGGCAAAAGATACCTCATCAGTGAAGCTTATTTTACGTTTGTGGCACTTGATGAGAACGGGAAGTCGTCTCCTGTGCTCGGCTTGACACCGATATCCGATGATGAAAAAAGACAATATGACGAGGCCCTTAGCAGAAAGCAACAGCGACATAAAAATTGAACCATAAAAAAAGTATGGCGGTAACTTCCACCATACTTTTTTTTGGGTTATTCCGAATTTGATGTGCTGGGTTAAGCTTAATTTCCAATGCTGGTCAAGTAAGAACAAAGAAACCCTTGTCTCTGCCATTAATCTTGGATAGAAGTTTTTTAAGATGAAATACAT
>CANNQU010000038.1 GCA_947507965.1 Bacteroidota bacterium | reverse complement strand
TCATCCAGACGAAGGAAGGATCTATTGTATTTCATCTTAAAAAACTTCTATCCAAGATTAATGGCAGAGACAAGGGTTTCTTTGTTCTTACTTGACCAGCATTGGAAATTAAGCTTAACCCAGCACATCAAATTCGGAATAACCCATTAATTAAATCGGGCAAAAAATGTGGTAACGGAATAGATGCTTAGTTTTTAACAAACTTTCGAACTCCATCACCAACTTTTATGATATATACGCCTGCTGAAAGCGATGATACGTTGATCTCTGTATCCACCGTGTTGATAGCCCCGGTTAGCAGCACCTGCCCCGTTAAGGTTTGAATACTATAGGTTGTTGCCGTATTCGAAATAAGAGAACCATCCAGGTTAATGTTCAATAGGCTAGCCGCTGGATTCGGATAAATTGAGATTCCTAAGGTTTTAGCTGTTAATGGAGCATATACATTGCTATTGGAGGTGTAACAATTGGCTCCACCGCTGTTGGTAACAAGCCATACCCCGTATTGTGATGTGCTGGAATCTAGGGCAAATAAGAGCCCGTTTTTAGAGTCCCAGAAGTTCATATTCTGAACTCTACCCGTAAAACCTGTAAGGCATATTTTATCTCCAAAGTCGCTGATAAGATACAAGAAGCCTTTTGAGCCATTTTGTTTATATACATAAACAGAACTCGCACTGGCAGGTTCTATAATATCTACGCTCGTGTTTAATATTACTTTCCAAGTTGTTCCCTTATCAACAGTAGCCATTAATTTGGATATTTTAACGCCGCTGCTGTCGTATTGATATTGAGCGTACCAGTGATCATGGGTTACCATGGTTATTTTTTGAAGTATCCCGTTATTGGACCATGAAAATGGGGCTTTGGTATAATCAATATTCGATAAAATCTGGTATGTTTTTCCACCATTGGTAGTATATCCCACTCGATCACTTCCGTTGGCGATAAGTTGTAAATAGCCGATTCCATTATTCAAGCTAATAATATCAAATGGAATATCGTGGTATGGTATAAAATCCCACTGACCCGAGGTGTATTTGTAGGTATAGTATCCTGTGTTATTGGTTTTGGTAAAATAAAGCATGCCCGACATGGCATCGGCATAAGTAAATAAAGGCAGTTGGCCATCAGGAGTTAGTATTTTCGTCCAGGTTTTCGCGCCGTCAATGGTAATGTAATAATTATTTGAAAAGGTATATTTATTAAACTCGTTAATTCGAATCAATAATACCTCACTGGTGATTACATTTAAGGCATTTACTTCTTGCAGTGCACTGTTGTGTGGTATCGGTAATTGGGTGGTAACAAGGGCATTGTTTTCTAATCGGAATTTCGATAACCCATCGGGCTTAAACGAAAAGAGAAATGCATTTTCTTCTGTATTATTTATTGCCGAATTCGTTAGGGAGCTCTCTAATAAAGTGAATTGTGCATTCAAATTATAGCTGCTTACCAACAAAAGTAGAATAAATAGTTTAATTGATTTCATTTGAAAAATAGCCTTCTGTCTATTAAAGTTCAAATATATAAAATTATTTTTAATAAAAAACAAATAAAATAAAAATATATTGCAATTGTCTATTATAGGCTACACTTCGTGGTGCAATTTGTTTGTAACACCTGTTTTTGCTGCATCAGCCTTTGATTTCAGCATCCATTTTTTAAACAGTAAAGGGGAGCTGCTCACTCGTAGAAGTGCCAGGTTTAAGTTACGATGAAGAGGGGGAGTTGGTTTAAACGAAAAAGGTCGGTGTATCACACCGACCTTATCAAGAAAAAACTAATATTTTATCTGCACTTCTCCTACCAATTGTTGCAGTTACTACCGGATATTATATTTTGAAATCGTGCTCTAATCTGAGTTAACGAATACACTCCGAGGTGCATCGGCATAGGGCTAGCCACGTAGGCAGCATGCGGCAAGGTGTAAGGAATTCTTTCATCTCTTTTTAATGTTGTTTTTACCATATTCATTCCTCCACTTACGTAGTTAAAGCCCTTTCCAGTATAAGCGAAAAACAGTAATGGGTCATTTCTGTCTTGAAATAAAGTCTCGGTGAGGTCAACGATACGGCATTCCGGACTTTGGTTTGATATCGTAGATCCAATCGGGTTTATTTTGCCATTTTCATCGCACCAATACATTTTACTGCCAACCGGTGCCGCCTTACGAAGCGAGTCGAAAGTACATTTAACGATATAGCTGGCATCCCATGAAAAATGGCCACTAATCAATTCTGCACCGGGTCTTGGAGTGAAAACAACATCCACGTAGTTGTTTTTAAATACACAATTATTCACGAAGGCCATTCCGCCCGAAACTTCATCTAGTGAGTAGTTTTTGTCGTCTAAATCATCATATTTTCCAACAAATATGGCAATATCTGCATCTTTAATAACACTATTTGTTACGTAAACCCAAGCCCAGCTGTGGGTGCTAATAACTCCATTGCTATTGCGGGTATTACTTCCATGAAGCATGGTTCTAGGGTCGTCGCCTAAATTGATGTTTGTTCCATTCCAGTCGTACAAGTCGCGACTACCCCATACCTCGATGCCTTTCCAACTGCTGCAGCCATCCAATGTACTATTTATAATGGCAAGTGTGCCAGAAGGCAGACTTGAGCCATAATTATTTTTTACAATTATTTTACTACCCTCTGCGAAGTGCAGATTGCAATTATTCAATTCTAAATTTCCACCGGCTTCGATGATTATATTACCATTGATTATTTTTTCTTGATTATCCCATTTTTCAAATGTGGTAATTACTATATTAGCCAAAGCGGGTTTACAATTCGAGCAGTTGAATGGAATTAATACGCTGTCGGTGTATTCGCATCCCCCCAATGTAAGTACTCTTATTTTATGCCACCCCAGTGTATATACCATATGTGTTGCATCCGAAGCATTGAACAAATTGGCAGAAGCAAAAACCTGATTTTCTTTTACCCTATCTAACATCATAGCATAATCTTTGTCGGTGCCGCTATAGCTGCTGATATAGGCGGTATCATTATCATCCCATATAAATGCTAACGTACCAGGATAAGAAGTTCCATTAACGAGTGTGGTATTATAATAGGCACTTAGAGGCACACCATCGGTAATGCAGGTGCTATTTACGTATGTTAGATGTATTGGCTTTTCTTTCCCAAGAGTAATTCCTGCACTATCACTGCATCCAATCCCATTGGTAACTTTAAACCAGTAGGTATGTCCTTCAATAGAAGGGCTTTTGGTGCTTCCCCAAAAAGATTGGGTTTCAAAATTAGCATTATAGCCTAATGAGTAATTACTGGTACCCGTCCATTCGCTCGACTCTAGGCGATAGTTTGAAGGATCGGCTTGAGCAGCATAAATTAATACATTCCAAGTAGGCAATCCATTGGCGCAATCGCCAACCCATAGCTTAATTGTTGGTTTTCCGTACACTCTTACTTTTATGCTGTCCCAACCACTACATCCTGCGCTATCGCTATAATAGTAGGTAATAGTATGCAGTCCGGTACCAGCCAAAAGCGGACTGAATTTAAAGTACTTGGTTCCAATTTGTTGGTATACACCTTTGCCAATAATTTGGGCGTTGGTTATTAAACTACCTTGATTAAGGATATTGACATCGCCATCGCTCGCACATAATGGTGTAATACTATCAAGTTGCAATGGACATACTTTATAGGCATTGGTATGGACGTATGTAGTACAAATAATATTAAATTTAGTGTAGATGATGGTAGCCGTAAGTAAATTATTACCACATTGTGCTTTCTGAGAGCAGAAGAAATATTTATCGATTGAATTTACTTTCCTTGAAGTAACTCCACTGCCACTCCAAGTAATACTCATTACCTGTCCCATAAACTCACTACACGTATCACAGTATGTAAAATCTAATACAGTATCACATTGATTTTTGCAGAAACTGCCATAGATGGGTGCCAGATTGGTAAGCGGTGGATCAATAAATTGTAATTTGAAAGTGTCGCGTTTAACACAAAGTCCATAAGGAGATATTAATTCAGCAGAATAAGTGCCATTCTCCATGGTGTAATACACAGCCGAAGTTTGTTTAAAAACGCCGTCTTTATACCAATTTAGCGGTGTTGTCCAGCCGGTGACGTAATCATACGAATTTACTAAATAGAGTCCTTGGCGGTAACAAGGATTTATTATTCTGTTCGAAACAATTTCGAGTGGCATGCTATCCCATGGTTGAACCAAAATAGTGTCATAGCCATACGTACAATTGGTATTGGAATCGGTAACCATACACACGTATTGCCCAATACTATTGATCGTCAGGCTTTTTCCGTCGAATGGGGCCGATGGGGCAATGGCAGCAACCCATGACCAGCTATAACTTTTGCCAATTCCTTTCGTTGTTATTGCATTAGGAAACTCGTTTTCGCAAAATACTTGTGCTCGTTGCTTGCAATTAGGCACCGGTTTATAGTTTAAGGTAATACTTTTAGTATAGCTGCATCCGGCACACATATCGGTAATGGTTAAGGTGTATTTCTGACTAAGTGTATTGGCTGCAGCATTAATATTTTCACTGATTATTCTCGGCACACCTACATAACCATCATTCCATACGTAGCTATAACAAGCATTTCGGATTCCCGGGTCGAGGGTAAAACCAGCACATTGGCATAACGTGGTGTCGGCACCTAACGTAAATACAGGAATATGAGATACAACGACCTTCACGGAGTCGGTTTTTATGCATTCTCCATTATCCCTTGTAAGTGTATAGGTTGTAGTGCTTGCCGGAAAAACGGTTAATTCGGAAGAAGTGGCAATCACGGTATTTGTGCCAGAAATGCGCCAGCTATAGGTAGGTATGGTATTGATGGGAGCACATGAAGCGATATTAAATCCAAGAGATACGGGAGCATCACAGGTAAAACGAGTTTTCGCAGAACCACAAAAATCGAAGTCTTCGTAAATCTCTACATTGTCGATACCGATACGGGCAGAAGTAGTCGTGCTATGAGACACTTTTGCATAGAACCATAAATCGGCACTGTTATATGGTGCGGTAAAGCAAATTGTTTTTTTCGTCCAAGAGCTTATACTACTCGGTACACTAAGGCTGCTTCCAATAGCGGTAATGCCTGTTAAGCCAGATAAGGGTAAGGTGTTGCCGGTAGTACCCCAAACGGCATCGGCTACCAACGCTACATTTAGTTCTTGCAGATTAACGCCATTATTGTTGCGATAGTTAAATACGATATAATATTTTTTGCCTTGTTTAAATGAAATTTTATTTTCTGTACGAAGTCCACTCCCGATGTCTAAAATAAAAGTGTTTGTGGCTGCTTCAATTTCCGGAGAGGCTAAATTGCTTAAAGGGTTAACACTGTTCAACCTAGGTGATCCATGGCTTGCTACCCAACCGGCTACTTTTCCTGTTTTAACAGGATCGGGGCTTGAATAGTTTGAGCTTGTAAAAAGACCATTGGGTACCAACGAACAAAAATTCTGTTGTGCATACACCACCTGTAGCGGTAATATGCCAAACAAAACAGAAGCTAATCTTGTTCCTAGTCGAGTGGGGTTCTTCAAGGTAGTAATTCTATTTCTAGCCGAAGCCATCATAGAATTAAGAGTAATAACGAGTACTGATGCTTTCATAGCAAACTTGTTAAGTATGTAAATAGTTTTTTCTAAAACCCCTCATCGTCCTAAAAAAGTAGTAAAAAGCTAAGGGGGACCTTTTATTACGTATGATATTAAAAAAACTACCTAGGAGAGAAAAAAAAGTCTTGTTTTCGTAGTTGTGTTCTTGGCTTTCTTGGGTCGGCAATCGAGAACCAATTTTAGCCTGAAATTGGTTCTGTTTAATCGATTTAATAGTTAATAATAATTTCTCTCCTAGGTGTTAATATATTATCACAGTGCAAGTTTATAGTAATTAAATTGTGCCACCAAAACCAATGAAATCAGGGTGTTTTTTTGGCACGGTTGTTGATAGTGCCAGAAAAATTATGAATAAAAATTTCAAAATCATTTTTACGTATTTTTTGAAGTACATTATTTAAGACGTTTTTAAAAGTCATGGAATAAATCGGATTAAAATATGGGAAGTGTCCTAAAATTAAAGTCTGTTTATTTTTCAAAAACCTCCTTTTTGGGGGTAAAAAAGGGGGGGAAGGGCAATGTTTTTTTTATTAGGGATGCCACATTGTTACCTTTGTAACCCATGAAATCGAATAAATTTATTTATTTTTTGGCTATCTTTATTTTAGTTGCCTTTAGTTGGTGGTTCTATTCCTTGTTCGAATTGAGCCGATCGAACTATCAATCGGATAAGCTCCTATTAGATAAGAAATATGAGGAGCTTCGAAAAGATTTTTATCATCAGGCTTTTAAAAACGAGTTTAAAGGAGAAAACGGGAAACCTTTTCTAAGGTGGGGTAACGTTTTAAATGTTGACGAAGAAAGGGTTAAAACCTATTTTTCTAAAACCTATCCCGACGAACCCATCTCGATGTTAAATTCTACAAACTTAGATTCGGTTTTGTTTTTCAACAATTCAGAAGCTAATTTTAGTGCACTTCAAAGCAAGTTTAAACGTGTAGAGCGTATGTGGATAGCGGAAGGTATCACATTCTTTGTCGTTCTAATGCTCGGTATCTGGTTTGTAATTAGAAGTAATTTAAAGGTTATTGCAGCCGAAAATCAGCAACGTAATTTTCTAATGTCGGTAACCCACGAGTTTAAAACTCCAATTTCTTCGATTAAACTATATCTTCAAACATTACAGAAACGGGTTCTTACGAAAGTGCAGATTGACCATATCATCGTAAATTCGTTAAAAGATATAGAACGACTAAACGAACTTTCAGAAAATGTACTGGTAGCAACAAAAATAGAAAGCCAAGGTTACCAATATGAGTTTCACGATTTTAGTTTAAGCGACTTAGTGAGTGAGGAGGTGGAGAAGTTTCGGCATTCGAAGGAAGGTGATTTTACCATCCATGACGATATTGAACCGGATATCATGCTACGTGGTGATAAATTTACCATGATGATCGTCATTAGCAATCTAATTGAAAATGCTTGCAAATATTCAGAGCCGAATAGCACCATCAATGTGAGTTTATTAAAGCTTAATACAACCAAATTGCAAATATCCGACCAAGGGATAGGCATTAGCGATAAATTCAAGGAAATGGTTTTTGATAAATTTTATAGAATAGGGAATGAAAACACCAGAAGAACAAAAGGAACGGGATTAGGGCTCTATATTGTAAAAGAAGTGTCAAAAAAGCATAATGCGAAGGTGAAAATACTCGATAATGTACCAAAAGGGAGTATTTTTGAAATAGAGTTTTTGTAGTTAATCCAGCGATAACCTCTAGGAAAGAGTTTATTAAATTATTAAATTATCATCTTATGGCTTTAAAGAAAAAGATACTTTTGGTTGAAGATGAATTACATCTTCAGGAAGGATTAAAATTAAACCTTGAAATGGATGGGTATTCGGTTGATGCCGTTGGCAACGGTACGGATGCTTTAAATCTTTTGAAGGCGAACAACGACTATAATTTAGCATTACTTGATGTTATGCTTCCCGATATTGATGGCATTCGATTGTGTGAGAATATTAGAATTCATAATGCCACGATGCCCGTATTGTTTTTATCGGCAAAAAACTCCAGCGAGGATAAGATTTTGGGTCTTAGAAAAGGGGGCGATGATTATGTTACAAAACCTTTTAACCTGGAAGAACTCCTGCTTCGAATTCAAAATTTGATTCTAAAGGATGATCGGGCCGTGGCGTCACAAAAAATTAATAGTATCTACAAATTCGGAAAGAAAAACCTGATCAACTTCGAAACGTACGATGCTCAAGGTGTGAATGAGAAAGCAAAACTTACCAAACGGGAGATGATGCTTTTGAAGCTATTGATTGAAAACAAAGGTATCGTGGTGAGTAGGGAAACTATTTTACATACCGTATGGGGTTATAAAGTTGCACCGATAACACGTACGATCGACAATTTTATTCTAACGTTTAGGCGTTATTTTGAAGAAGATTCACACCATCCTTCTCATTTCATTTCTCACCGAGGGGTGGGTTATGAGTTTCGGGATTAGCGTCGAATACGAGATACGTGTTTGACACCTTAAATAAAGGCGAATTTGCAGCTACGAACAGGTAGAACCTTGAACCGGGTTATCGATTTTTGGTTTGCGTCAAGAATCCTTATTTTCCTGTAAAAATGGCCACCCGTTTATTAAAAAATGCGTCGGTACCTTCTTTAAAGTCGGCCGTTCCGAAACAATTCCCAAATTCTTTAATTTCTTCTTCAAAGCCGCTGCCTTGATAATAGTTATTCGAGAGCTTTAAAATTTGGGCAATTGTTAATGGTGATTTTGTTTTCACTTTATCTAAAAGACTTTTGCAGTGACTCAATAATTCTTCCGGTGCTACCACCTCATTAACGAGTCCTAATAGCTTGGCTTTCTCTGCTCCAATAGTATCGGCCGTAAGCAAAAATTCTAATGCCTGTGCTTTACCAATACATCGGGTTAATCGCTGGGTGCCTCCATAACCGGGTATGAGTCCGAGCTTTACTTCGGGTTGTCCAAATTTAGCATTGGTGCTGGCCATTCGAATATGACAGGCTAGTGCCAACTCGCAACCGCCGCCTAATGCAAATCCGTTCACGGCAGCCACAACGGGTTTCGTGGAGTTTTCGATTTCGTTCATCACCAAATGCCCAGCTCCCGAAAGGGAAGTGCCCTCTTCTACCGAATAGCTTGAAAATTCAGCGATGTCGGCACCGGCAGCAAATGCTTTTTGTCCGCTTCCTGTAAGAATGATTCCCGCCACCTCTTCATTCGTTTGTGCGTTCATCACGGCATCTTTTATCTCTTGCAGTAAATCACGGTTAAGCGCATTGAGCTTGTCGGGGCGATTAATGGTGATGGTAAGAATATTTTCTGAGAGCTGTGTTAAAATGTATTGATAGGTCATGTGTGTTTCTCTGGTATGGTGTTGTGATGGTTTGCAAATTTATATCGAAAATTAGATTTCCTCTTCTTCATTAGATGATGGAACCTTTAACATGCTATTCATTAGGTCGGAAAATTTTATATCGGTGTCGCTCACAAATTTACTAAGCTTATTATATTCGGCTAATCCATGGAGCACAAATTCCATCATCAGTAAGGTGTCCGTTTCACTCAGGTCGTGGTGATGGTTGGTTACCACTTCTTTTAAGTAGCTAACGTTTAAAATCCTTTTACGATATTCATCGAAACTTAAATCAGGATTTAGAAACAGGGTGTTATCATTAAACCAGGTTACTATTTTTTCGAAAGGTCCGTTAGCCCGTTGTTTTGTTTTGGCTAGTTTATTAGGGTCGGGGAAATGCATCAAAAACTCCGATCGTATGGCTTTTCCCAATAAATTTTGTGCAACATTGGAAACGCCTTCCACCTCACCTTCATACACCAATTCTACCTTACCGGTAATATTGGGTATCATACTCATCAGGTCGGTAATTCGAACAAATTCGGTGTCGCTATGTTGCATCAGCATACGCCGGTAGGCCGAACTATACAAGTTTTCGTAGGCACTGATGGTAAGCCGGGCACTCACACCACTTTTTTGGTCTACGAACGTACTCTCTCTTGCTTCAAAGGCCACTCGCTCAAGGATACGTTTTAAGAGCGGGGCGCAATAAATTTTAGAAGAAACGTCGGGATTAATATCGGCCTCCTGCATGGTAACACGTTGCGCAATCTCCAATGTTTTAGGGTAATGCGTTAATATCTGTGAGTCGATACGATCTTTCAACGGGGTTACAATACTACCTCTGTTGGTGTAATCTTCGGGGTTAGCGGTAAAAATAAATTGGATGTCGAGTGGCATTCGTAATTTAAAACCACGAATTTGAATATCTCCTTCTTGTAAGATATTAAAGAGCGAAACTTGAATACGGGCTTGTAAATCGGGGAGCTCATTAATTACGAATAATCCTCTATTGCTTCTCGGAATTAAGCCATAATGTATAACCCGTTCGTCGCTATAGGGTAGCTTTAAGGTAGCCGCTTTAATGGGGTCGGCATCACCAATTAAATCGGCTACCGATACATCCGGGGTGGCCAGTTTTTCGGTGTATCGAAGGTCTCGATGGATCCAGGCAATAGGAGTATCATCACCTTTTTCTTCTATTCGGTCTTTGGCAAAGCGACTTAAAGGTTGTAATGGGTTGTCATTAATTTCAGAGCCTTCCACGATGGGTATGTATTCATCGAGAAGCCGAACCATGAGTCGGGCAATTTTTGTTTTTGCTTGTCCTCTTAAGCCCAATAAAATAATATTATGCTTTGAAAGGATGGCGGTTTGCAGCTGAGGTATCACACTTAACTCATACCCCTGTATGCCTTCAAACAAATCGATTTTGTTTTTTAGAGCATGAATTAAATTATCACGCATCTCCTCTTTGATGCTGCGCAAGGCAAAGCCTGATTTTTTAAGGGCGCCTAAGGTTGTCGGTAAATTCTGTTGCATAGAAAATGATTCCGTGATTCGATGAAGGTAAAAGAGGGGAAACGACTATTTATTTGAATAGTCCGTTGATCTCCCGTTCAATTTTATTAATTATTTCACCAAGATGTTCTTTATTTTCGGCGAAATTCATATCGTCAATATCAATAATGAGTAGTTTGCCTTCTTTATATTTACTAATCCATGCTTCGTAGCGTTCGTTTAAGCGTTTCAAATAATCCAAGCGTATGCTATCTTCGAAATCTCTACCCCGCTTTTGGATATTATTAACCAATGATGGAATAGTGGCACGCAGATAGATCAGTAAATCGGGACCTTTTAGTTGCGATTTTATGGTTTCAAATAATTTGCTGTAGGTTTCAAAATCGCGGGAGCTCATCAGTCCCATGGCGTGTAGGTTTGGGGCGAAGATATAGGCATCTTCATAAATGGTACGGTCTTGAATGATAGTTTTTGTTTTATCTTTTTTCAGTTGAACCAAATTGTTATAGCGGTTATGCAAAAAGAAAATCTGAAGATTAAAACTCCATCGTTGCATGTCGTTATAAAAATCTTCAATATAGGGGTTATTATCCACCTCTTCAAATTGTGGTGTCCAACCATAATGCTTGGCAAGCAAGGTGGTGAGTGTTGTTTTTCCTGCGCCTATGTTTCCGGCTATGGCTATATGCATAATGCAATTAAGAATTAAATATTAGTAATTAAAAATTTTGTTTTCACTCTGGTTATTACCGGTCATGAATAGCGCCTAGAAAAATTTCCTGAATCCAATTATTTCTCTCATCGCCTTCACCGTCTTTGCCCCGCTTTCATGGGCTTTCTCTGCACCTTGCTTGGCTACTTTACTGAGGTAGTTATCGTCATTGTTCAATTCAACTATTTTATTTCTAATGGGCGTAATAAATTTTATCATATCGGCCGTTAATTGTTTTTTCATCTCGCCATACCATTTCGCCTCACCATTTTTCCATTTATCCTCAAAATGTTTTAGGGTATCCTTTGTGCTAACGAGTGCGAAGAGGCCAAAAATATTTTCTATTTCAGGAGAGAATTCGGTATCGCTTCCTTGAGGTCCTAAATCGGTTTTCGCCGCTTTTATTTTCTTTTCTATGGTTTTATCATCGTCCATCAAAAAAATGGCATTCATTCCATTATCACTTTTACTCATCTTGCCGGTACCGTCGAGCCCTGGAATTTTAATTAATTTCTCGCCAAAATTAAAAGCGGTAGGTTCTATAAAAAAATCATTCTCATACATGCTATTAAATCTTCTGGCATATTCGCGCGTCATCTCCAGGTGCTGCTCTTGGTCTTTCCCTACAGGAACCTTATGGGCCCGGTGAATTAAAATATCGGCAGCCATCAGCACAGGGTAGGTGAGTAATCCGGCATTGATGTTATTGGGGTGGGTGCGTATTTTATCTTTAAAGCTGCTATTACGTTCCAACTCGCCCAGATAGGCGTTCATATTAAGGAGCAAATACACCTCGGCGGTCTCGGGCAAATCGCTTTGTAAATAAATGGCCGATTTGTCGGGGCTTAAGCCAGCCGCTAAATATTCCACCAACACTTGTCGTACGTTTTTATGGAGGTCGGCTGGGTTCGGGTGAGTGGTGAGCGAGTGATAGTCGGCAATGAAGAAATAGCATTCATGGGTATCTTGCATTTTAATAAAATTTTGCAAGGCACCGAAGTAGTTTCCCAAGTGCAGGTTTCCCGTAGGGCGTATTCCGCTAACAACTTTTTCCATCATAAAGCCTGCAAAAATATAAAATACATGCACATAGAAAACCTGATTTTCAAATTCGTGGGTAAGTTTATTTATTCCAACTTTTATTTTTTTGAAAGGTAGGCTCTATAAAATTAAAATAATTCCTTAATATTGCAGCCCGAAGAGAATCAAAAATATGGGGAATTAGCTCATCTGGTAGAGCGCAAGCATGGCATGTTTGAGGTGGTCGGTTCGAGTCCGATATTCTCCACAAGAAAAGCTGTAAATACTTTATTAATAAGTACTTACAGCTTTTTTAATTATTACTTAATCCACATCTAGTGCACCATTTTAAAGATTATTTCGTGAAGTGCATTTAAAGTCTAGCTGGATCAAACATTTCATCCTTATTAAAAGCAAATTTATCGTTTTCATAACTCGTAATTTTTTCACTAAAAACAGTTAAGGGTTTAATTGGATTGTCAATATCTCTAGCGTGATAGGAGATTGAATCTTCTTCAGCGTGTGTAAAAGGCGGATTTCCTATCGCATGAGAAAACAGGAAGCAGCCACCACCAAGCATTTATATTGTTTTAGGCTCGTTTACGACGGTCAATTTTTGATTTGTTTATTTTATGCAATTTTTTGTTTGATGGTCAATAAATTTTTAAAAAGATATTGGGTTTGTCTTCTTTTGGTAGCCCTGTTATATTTCCCTTGTTTCAGTCATTAGGGCCTTTAACCATAAGGGTCTAGGATGAAGGTCATAATTCATCTAACGCTATATCAACGTAATGGATAACAGGTTTTTATAGACCTTCGCCAATCGTGTGTTCCATAAAAATCATCGGCAGTGTGCACACCGAATAAATATTCAACCATAAAATCGATCTCTTATGAAAAATATTTTCTTAACCATAGTCATTACCATTTTTGCATTAACAGCATCGTATTCTCAAAGCAAAAATGGGGAAGTTGTCTCAAAAACGAAGGTGGATGCCACACGAGGAGCGAATCCCAACATTAAATATGATGTTCCTACAACGGATGTGGAAGCTCCGAAAACTTCAAAGACCCGTGGTGGGTGTACTGTATTATTTGTAAACAATTCGGGATATTATGTTAAGGTCTACGTTGAAGGTTATTATAGAGGAACTTTATCACCATATGAAAGCTTTTCTGTCACTTCATATGGTTACACTACGATATATTGCATCACAACTGGTGGAACTTATGATTGGAGTGCAGAAGGGAATTGCGAAACGTATACTTTCACCTTGAATTAACATATCGGTCTGTTTGAACCCAAATAAATCATGATGGATTAATCGATTTCTTATTCAACTACCTCAAAGGATATTTCAATTTATGCCATTACAATCGGTGGTACATACGAATGGTACGTATATAAAAATGGTGAAGGTAATTACCTTTTTTATTTGGATTAGATATCGAAGCATGTTCAGCACCGTTTTGATAACTTCACCATAAGGTATAAGATATTTCGCCAGGCTTCCTATAATAAGCCGTGGAAAAGGCTGTTAGCAGGTCGTTGTTAGTTTTTTATCCTTAGCCAAAATACTTCTTTATTAATGCCAGTAACTCGTTTTTGTTAATAGGTTTTGAAATAAAATCGTTACATCCTGATGCTATTGACTTTTCTCTTGCGCCAGTTAATGCATGAGCAGTTTGCGCTATGATGATAACTTTCGTGTTAAACTCACGGATTTGCTGTGTGGCTATAAAGCCATTCATTTCAGGCATATTGATGTCCATCAAGAGTAGGTCTATGTCGGGATGATCTCGACAAATCGTAATGGCTTCAATCCCCGTCGTTGCTTTCAATATTTCTTTACAAACGGTCTTCAGTTGATGGCACAGTAAAATTTTTGATATTTCATCATCTTCTGCAATTAGTATTTTTAGTGACGCTATTACTGGATCATCATGGTTGTTGGTGGCTGACGAACCAAAATTTTCAATAGGTTTTTTTTCTTGTAATTGGGCATTGAAAGGCAATGAAAAATAAAATTTTGAACCTTTGCCTTCCTCGCTTTCGACCCAAATTTTTCCATTGTGCTTTTCAATGAAATCCTTGCAAAGGATTAAACCCAGTCCCGTTCCTGTCTCCTTATTGGTGCCAGAGGTTGAGTAACTATGTTCAATCCGAAATAATTTTTCCATGCCGTTTTTTGATATGCCCACACCGGTATCGCTTACCGAAAAAATAATTTCGTTTTGCTTTTTCATAACTGAAACGATAATCTCACCACCAGGCATGGTAAATTTTATAGCGTTGGAAATTAAGTTTCTTAAAACCGTATTTAGCATAGCAATATCAGCATAAATAGAAGCCGTATTTTCTAAAACACGCTTTATGGTGATTGATTTTTGCCGAGCAATATCATCAAAGAAAAGGGTCGTTTTATTCACCAATGGCACGAGGTCGACATACACCGGTTGGAATTCCATCCGGCCCGTTTGGGAACGCGACCAATCCATCAGATTCTGAAGTAAATCCATCGCATTGTTGGCGGATTTTAAGATTAAATTACCATACTCGTTTATACCTTGAATATCTTTATCCTTAATATGTTGTACCAGCAAACTGCTAAAACCGATAATGGAGTTAAAAGGGCTTTTGAGATCATGGGCGATGATCGAGAAAAACTTATCCTTGCTGGCATTAAGTTCGCTTAAATGGATTTCATGTTGTTTAATTTTTTCATCTATTATTTTGCGCTCGGTGATATCTATTGAAATTCCACCCAGTAAAGGTTCTTGCCCCTGTCGTGGAATGATGAACTTTAGCGTTTCAAAGGTTCGAATAAGGCCATTCCCATCCATCAAATTTTCCTCAAGTTTGAAATTTCCTTTTTCCATCGTCATTATATCGTCAGCTGAAACCCTAAGAGCGTCAGTTTCATCCATTAAATCGCGGTTCAATTTATTTTCCCAGTTTTTAAAGCCCATTAATTCAATAAGTTGCCGATTAAAAAATAAATTTCTGCCATACCTATCTTTAATAAATGCAGAAGCGGGTAAATGGTCCATAAACAATGAAAATTTCGATTCAATTTCGTTGATTTTGGCGGTTAATTGATTTGCGATTTGCTGTGCCCTAAAACGTGTATTATTTAATGACCATGACAACGAAAATAACAATAAGCTAATGGTGATACCACTCAATAAAACGGTGAACACTTCGCCATGAAAATTTGCCAATGGTCCACCCGGTTTTGAAAACACTAAAGTCCATATTTTTCCATTAAACACGATGGGTATGGTATGTGTTTCAATAACGTTATCAGAAGGTGCTATGGTGTCTTTTGATTGGGAGTCGAAAAGTAAAGAACTTAGCGAAATCTCATCGTTATCGTATATCCTCAAACGGGTATTATTAGTTAAGTTCCGGCCTCCTAAAATGCCTTGCATTAAATCAACCATTCGATAAGGACTATATATCCAGCCGAAAATGGCTGTGCGCCGTTCTTCTTTGGTATTTATTGGCATACCCTTGCGGTAAACAGCAACATACATTAAAGTACCTGGCTGTACATCAGTTTTCGTTTCCTGCACCAATATAACTTTTCCGGAAAGTGTTGCCATGTCTAAATCGCAGGCTTGTTCCATGGCTGATCTTCTTACCGTTTCCGAATACATATCATAACCAAATGCTCGTAGATTTCTGTTGGTAAAAGGTTCAAGGTAAATAATAGAAGTATATATTTCCCTGTCTCCTGTCGGATGAACTACATATTCCGGAAAACCTTCCTTTTTAATTTGAAGGATATGTTGTTCTAATTGTTCTTTTTTGATAATTACTGAAAAGCCAACACCCTGAATTCCAGGTAAATTCGAATTTAATTTAGAATTTTCGATAAATGCTTTCCAATCCTTTCTTGAAATTTCGTTCGATGTAGCAAACAATGCAGAACCACTTCGTAAAAGTTGGGCATGGGTGTGCAGGCGTAAATGTATTTTTGTTTTAATTTCGTTCGATTCCAAAGTGAATTCACTCTTGGCAATAGCCTTCAAATCGTGGTAAGTATAAATAGTAGCTAAAATGGTTAAAAAAATTGAAACAATTAGAATTGCAAAAGAACGCCATCTTTTTACTAAATGGATTTCCGGCAACATATTTTGATCTTGCTGATTTGAGGGATTCATAGTTTCATTGGGTACTTATTTTAGTATGGTTTGAAAAAATTAGTGAATTGTTGCTGGCGGCATGGGCGCGATAGCAAAAGATGATTTTGGGAGCACATATCCATTCTGCCAAAATGTAACAAAAGTGAAACACCACCACTTCTTTCAAAAGCTCCGTTGCCAATTGGCACACTGGCTTTCACCTCGGATGGCAATGATATGCCTCTACCCCCTTTATAAAGGTAAAAAGATGTCGCTCAAAGGCTAATTTCATGATCAAACGCTCGTTTTGCAAATTGCTTTCGAGGGTTTGTTCCGATTTCTTTTCTAGAGGGTATTGTTTCGAATTAAGAGAAAATATACCACAACACAAAAAAAATGAAATAAGATGGTCTGGCTAACGAATATTTATCTCCCTATGTCAAGGTATGAAATGGCAATTTTTATTTTTAATGCTATTTTATTCTTACGTTTAACCGTGAACAGTTCATATCAACCACAAAAATAAGTCGCTTTTATTTTCACCTTGTAAATAGGTGGCAATATCATCGAATACATTTGCACCCCGTTTTTACTCGTGCTCAATTTATCTTATGCA
Source organism: Bacteroidota bacterium (assembly GCA_947507965.1). GTDB lineage: Bacteria > Bacteroidota > Bacteroidia > UKL13-3 > UKL13-3 > CAINMV01. Next base: position 16,136 of record CANNQU010000038.1, on the reverse strand, counting down.
AAACTTACTTGACAATCCCATTCTAAATAGTATCACCCTTCTCTTCGACAAGAAAAAACTATTGTTCAAAAACCCCTCGGTACTCACTGAGCTAGAGTCGAGTTTAACGTGTGTCTCTGATTTCTTTGAGGTCGATAAGAAGACTTCTGCTGTCATCGGAGTATTAATTTGTGGGCAAATTATTGGTGACCCCGTTTCTATTAATAAAACGATTCGGTTAATGGGTCTGGATGCCTTTGATTCTCTTAATGCCAGTGTATGGATGAAAGAGTTTCGTAAAAAAGGATGGTTGAAATTTTCATCAAACGAGCTTGGGAACTCACTTGTAACGTGTGAGTTCGTTAGCGATATTATTGGAGCCGTAATGCAGAATGATAAGTCGAAGTTGAACTTATCGATCCCTGAAAATTTAACCGATGCACTCTTTGCAATTCGCAAAATAATAGCCGGAAACTTACAAAATATACCGGAAGAAGATTTGACCGATTCGATATTGGCGTCTTTTGAGCGTTTTAACTCTTTCCCCTTTGTTGCTAACATCTTGCATAATATGGATCTTCTCCCCAATGAGAAATATATTTTGATGTTTATTAGTACGGAGGTTTTGTTTGGTAGAGAAGAACTTGATTTGAATGAAATAATTGAAAAACTTTCGGAGGGTTGTTCGGATTTATTCTATCTGCCGCAACAAATTAAATCAGGAAAAAGCGCCTTGATGCGAGACGGTTATATTAAATTTGTTAATCCCAATTTAGCCGATTTTTCCGCTATTACCTTGAATGAGGCGTTAATCAATGAGATCCATTGTTCCTGTACTTATATTGCAAGCAAAAAATTCATTTCTCGATTCTGCCAGGTCATGAATTCTGATGAAATTCAAGAGCAGGTACTTTTCTTCAATCCCGGTAACCAATTGGCTATCGACACGATTTCTAATTTTACTTCCCACGAAAAGTATTCTGATTTGGAGACCAAATTCACCGGTGCTGGGATGAAGCCCGGATTAACGATGATGTTTTATGGATTACCGGGTACCGGTAAGACGGAGTTGGTGAAGCAGATTGCCAAATTACATAATCGAACAATTCTTCAGGTGGATATCGCGAATATAAAAAGTATGTGGGTTGGCGAATCGGAGAAAAACATAAAAAATGTTTTTAAGGATTATAAGTTGGCTATAAAACATTTTGACCGAACACCGATACTACTGTTTAATGAAGCAGATGCCATTCTTGGAGAACGACGGCAAGTGGAGAGTTCCGTCGATCAAATGTTAAATTCCATGCAAAACATCTTGCTTCAGGAGCTGGAGGATTTTAAAGGCATTTTTATCGCTACTACCAATCTGATCAAAAATATTGACAAAGCCTTTGATCGACGTCTGCTTTATAAATTAAAATTTGAGAGCCCCAATTACGAAACGCGTTTTCGTATTTTAGAGCATCAGTTTCCCGAGTTTTCAACAAGCCTGCTTCGCGATATAAGCAACGAAAACAGCTTAAGTGGCGGGCAGATTCAGAATATAAAAAAGAAATATCTGGTAGATAAATTATTGTTGGACGAGTCCGGTGACGACGCCGAGCGGATACTTAGCTATGTGGCTGAGGAGACCCAGTTTCGGGTGAATACGGAGCGTAGCATAGGATTTTGTTTGAACTGAGTAAGGTGTAGTTATGGTATGAATTTTATTGTCTTTGAATTTGAAACTCTTTAATGAATCAAGTTGAATACGTGAAAAAAACGGATTGAAAAACGTCTTTGTTTGACCTTGTAGCGTTGCAAGAAAAATTAATATAATTTCTTCATCGCGGCAATAATGCTCTTTAACTTATTCTTATACATTTCGGGGCCAAGTACTTTTACACCGGCCCCATAGCCAAGAATACTCATATCTAATTCATGCGACTCATAAACTTTTATGCTTATGGTAACCGAGGTTTGCGATTGAAATAATATCTTTTGAGAGCTATGCATCGGTTGCGATAATAAATAGGGCAGATTATGCGCTGAAAATTCCAATACCAATTCAATGGGGGCCTGTTCGTTGACCCGGGTAATGCCAAGGCTATATTGGAAATATTCGGAAGCACTAAAATGGATGTCGGTTATATAAGGCGTGATGCTTTCGTCTATTTTTTTTAGCCTGTCGAGAGCAAAGGTTTTTATATTTTTCGATTGTTGCGAATAACCCACCAGGTACCATCGGTTTCGATATTCTTTGAGTAGATAGGGGGAAATAGTATGGTCCTTCACTTCTTTGCCAAAGCCTTGATACGTGAGAATAATCGATTTTTTTTCGCTAATGGAGTGGTAAAGCGGGTCGAACCAACGAATGCCGGAATCGATATTGGGCAATTCAATTTGTATAAAATGATGCCTGGTAGCGTCGTAATTTCGGCCTACCTCTAACTTATCGATGATGTTTTCATATTCCTTTAAGAAAGGGGTGCCTTTAAACAAACTTAACGCGGCAATGCTATTATCTAATATTTTTGTTTCTTCTTCGGTTAAGGAAATACCGGATAATGAGAATTTCGTACTGTATTTATAGCAATGGTTCACCCGGTCATACTGCATTGGGGCGTGAAACTCATTTCTCAATACGGCAAAATCTTTGTGTAGCATGTCGAGAGAGAGGTCGTGATTTGTTTTCTCTTTTATTCTTTCTAAGATGGCTTGCGCTGAAAATTTCTTGAATTTATTATTTAGGCATTCATCGATGATTCGATAACGGAAAAAGGCATTTTTATTGGTGGCCATACAGGAGCGTTTTTCTTGTGAGTTCTTACCCAGTATCAGGCATTTGTCAAATATATGGTTTTCGTATTAATTGCCGAACTTTGTGATGAAATAACCGCTTATTTATAATGAATAAAAAAATCAAGCCACCAACCATATCAACCTACTTATAGTTTAAGTTCGCCTATCGAAATAAAATAGTAATAAGAATCTCTTTTTATGATTAATACCAAAGACGTACACCATCAATTTGCCGAGTTTTTTAAGGATGAGAAAATAAAACCGTATGCCTACCTCGTCTCCAAGCGAATGCAAGATGGAAATATTTGCATTGATGCTGATGAGGTGAAAGAGAATTTAATGGAAATGCCTTTTCAAAAAGCAATATCTTCTGCACAGCTTCCCCAGCTCACAGAGTTTGTTACTACCGATTCATCATTCATTCGACCTTTTGTACTGCATAAAAACAAATTGTATTTTCATCGTTATTTTTCGTACGAAACGCATATTTTAGAGGCTATCGGACGCCTACTTAAAGTGGAAGCCAAAGATGATGAGGCTCGAAAGGTTTCTTTGGAACGGCACCGCGACGTATTATTCAATTTCAACGCTTCCTATGATATTCAGGGCTTGCCAAAAGAAGAACAAACCGATTGGCAAATGGTGGCCATCATACAAAGTGTACGTCATAATTTTTCTATCATCACCGGCGGGCCTGGTACCGGTAAAACCACAACGGTAGCCAAGATCCTTGCGCTGCTTTTTACAATGGATAGCGATTGCAGCGTGGCTTTAGCCGCTCCTACAGGCAAAGCGGCTATGCGTATGGCCGAGTCGTTGAAGAATGCGGTATTGCCCGTGAGTGATGCCATCACGAATAAATTAAAAGGCCTATCGCCCAATACCATTCACCGGTTGCTAAAATATATTCCAGGCTCCGTAAATTTTAAACACCATCAGTTGAATCCACTGCCTTTTGATGTGATCATTGTGGATGAAGCCTCTATGATTGATGTCGCCTTGTTTGCTAAACTGTTGGATGCCATTGGCCCCAACACGCGTATCATTTTATTGGGCGATAAAAACCAGTTAGCTTCGGTAGAAGCAGGAAGCTTATTCGGTGATTTGTGCCGTGCCATGGAAAAGCTAAATGTTTTCAATGAAATCGCTGCCGAATTTATAAATGAATTTATTCCGGATGGCGAACGGAAAATAAAAGGTGATGCCATACAATCTATTAATCATCCTATGGCAGGTCATCTGGTTGAATTGCAAAAAAGTCACCGATTCAGCAGTAAAGGAGGTATTGGCAAGTTCAGTCGTGCCATCATTCATAACGACATTCCTTCTTTGTTGGAAATGGCCTCTTCCACAACAGAGGTTACCGTAAAAGTTGAATCAATAGAGAACACGTTACTATTTGAATCGTTTATTGATGGATATAAAGATTATATTGTGGAAAAAGATATCGCCGTAGCACTTAAAAAACTTAATCAACTTCGGGTGTTATGCGCCGTAAGGGAAGGGCCTCAAGGGTTGTATAGCACCAACCTCGCCATCGAGCGTTATTTATTTGAAAAGAAACTGCTCATTCCCACCGGTGAATTCTACGAAAACAGGCCAATCATTATCACTAAAAATTATCCCGACTTGAAATTGTTTAATGGCGATATCGGCATTATTCGTAAAGATAGTTTGGGTAATATACGCGCATGGTTTGAAAATTCGGATAACGAAATACGTGCCGTAATGCCCGGCTATATTGCCCATGCCGAGACGGTTTTTGCCATGACCGTGCACAAGAGCCAGGGTTCGGAATACGATCAGGTACTCGTCATTCTTCCTCAGGAATATGGTGAGAAAATACTAACGCGCGAGCTGTTATATACTGCCGTTACCCGTGCTAAAGAAAAAGTAATCGTGCAAGCTTCAGCTCATTTATTGCTGCAAACTGCTGCTGCTTTGGTGAAGAGGACCTCCGGAATAATTCATCGTTTTGAAGAAATAAAATAAAGATTATGGGCATTCAACTATTGGTCTCGAACCAACTTTCGAAACTAGCCAATCAACTGGCTATCGATCTTCGTGAAAACAAGTTAGGTGTTTTCGATCAACAGCATCTGGTTACGCAAACCGATGGGATGAACAATTGGCTTAAAATTACCTTAGCCGAATCGTTGGGTATCACGGCCAATTGTGCATTTGTAAAGCCTAACGATGTCGTTTCTATGATTTATCGTTGGCTTGGTGGGTTTGATAAGCCCATGATGAGTTCGGATTTTGTAAAGTGGAACCTTTTTCATTTTTTAAATGAGAACGATTTTACGAGTCGTTTTCCATCAATCTATGGTTATTACCATCATCAGGATATAAAGCGTATTGCACTGGCCACCAAGGTTGCCGACTTATTTGATCAGTATCAAGTGTATCGCCCCGACCTCATGGTTTCTTGGGGGAAAACCGATTTGGCCGATCTAACGAACGATTGGCAACAATACTTATGGGTTAAACTTTACCAACAGGCAAAAAACAAAATGTTCGATAAGACCGATGCTATTCGAGCTGTTATTGACTTTCTGGGAAATGAAGAAAAGGTAAAAATATTAAAAAGCAAACTTTCGCATCTTCATTTCTTCGGAATCGCGGTTATCACGCCATTTTATTTGCATTTGTTTTATGCGTTGTCAAAGCATATTCATATCAATTTCTACCTTCTTAACCCGGCCCCCACATCGTATTGGCTAGAAGACAAATCTGAAAAAGAAATTGCACGTATCATCCAAAAATCAAAAAGGAAATTATTGCCCACCCCATTTTCAACGGAAGGGAATGAGTTACTTCAAAGTTGGGGCCATATTATCAAAGATAGTTTCTCGTTACTGTTTGAAGAAGATGCTTTTATTAATTCATATAATGATGGTCTTGCTGAAGAACCAACGGCGCCGAATACCTTATTGCAAAAGATTCAGCACGATATTTATTTTAATGCCAATGCCGATGAACGGAACAAAATTAGCATCGATGATATTTCCGATGGTTCTATTACCATCAACAGTTGTTTTACCTTGGTAAGGGAGGTAGAGGTATTGTATAATTATCTTGTTCATCGGGTCGATCAACGAAACTCCTTGCTTTCTCCTCGCGACATCGTGGTGATGGTAAGTGATATTGATCAATACGCTCCCTATATCCGTGCCGTGTTTGATAACGCACCATACCATTTTCCTTATACTATTGCCGATGAACGTATTACCGTAGGTAATTCTATCTTTAGCAGTATTGAAATGATTCTCAATTTGCAGTCGGATGGTTTTAAGGCGGAAGAAGTTTTAGAATTATTAGAGTCGACCTATATACGTGAGCGCTTCTCCATTAGCGACACCGAGTTGATACGCAAAGCAGTGGATGCCGCCAGCATTCGTTTTGGAGATCGTGGTTCAGTAGAAAATGAAACCCGGCTAGTAAGTTGGCAATACGGTTTTAAGCGCATTCTATATGGTATATGCATTAGTGGTGAGCCTGTAGTAACATTAGATGGTGATACGCTCATTCCGCTTGATCATTTCGAAGGTGCCGATTCGTTGGAGCTGATTCGATTTTGGAATATGTTCCAGGTGCTCGAAGATTTCGTAAAGAGAAGAAATCAACCCAGAAGTATAGGAGATTGGGGTGTTTATTTGCAAGAGTTAGTGGAAAGTTTAGTTTTTGAGTCGGGTGAGAAAGAAGATGAAGATTACCATCGGCTGATTGCCTATCTGGAAAAACTTACCTTGCTTGAACATGTGAGTACCGATGCCATTTCCTTTGAGGTGTTCAGGCATAGCTTTTTAGAAATTTTAAATACCGAGACCAAAACCCTTTCGTTTGCCGGTGCCGGTATTACCTTTTGTTCTCTGATACCCATGCGCAGCATTCCTTTCAAGGTGGTGGCTATGTTGGGGATGAGCTTCGATAAGTTTCCTCGTAAAGAGAATAAAATTAGTTTTAGTTTACTCGAAAAGGAAAAAAGGAAAGGCGATAGAAACGTAAAAGACAACGATAAACATTTGTTTCTCGAAACCTTGCTCTCAGCAGAACAATATTTTTATCTGAGTTATATCGGGAGCAGTGCTAAAGATGCATCAAAAGTTCCACCTTCGTCGATGGTAGATGAACTCATCGAGTACATCATTCGCCAGGAATCGGGTACCCATGAAATACTCCAAGAGAACCTGGTCACCGTTCATCCTTTGCACGGGTTTAGTCAGAAATATTTTAATGGTAGTGGGTTGTATTCCTATTTAAGTGATGATAAATATAAGGCGCCCGAAGTAATGCCATCGGGTAAGAAAGAGCCGGTAGCCTTTTGTTTCGATGAAATTTCGGTGAGCGATTTGTTGAAGTTTTATAGAGCTCCTATCCAATGGTATTTTAATAAAGGGTTGGGTATTTATTATCGTGAGGAGGAGATTTTACTACCCGACACCGAAGTGTTTGAACTCGATTTTTTAAGTAGTTGGCAAATTAAAAACGACCTCTTGAACTTGGAGGATGCCGATTACGAAGCTTACTATAATCGCCAACGATTAAATGGTAAGTTACCATTAAAAAACAGTGGTCGTATTGCTTTTGAGAAACTGGTCGACGAAATTAAGTTAAAAGGAGAGCGTTTAAAAGAAATCACCTTAGGGGCAAATCCTAAAAACATGGATATCAGGTTACCATTAGGAGATAGCGTGCTTATTGGGAATATCGGAAATATTTATAATAACCGAATGGTTTGTTATTCCGAGTCGAATCTGTATCATAAATACGTTATCGACGGCTATCTTAGTTATTTGATCGCCACCGCTGCAGGCGAAGTTTTGGATTTCTATTTTAAGGAGTTCAAATCGGGTAGTCTTTTTAATATGGTTGCTGGAACGATAAGCAAGCAGGATGCTAATGAACGGCTCACGGCATGGTTGGTTAACTTTAAAAAGGGGTTTCATGAGCCCTTCTTGTTTTCGCCTTCATTGGGCACCAAATTATTTAAGGATGATGGGTTGGTTTTTGTTGCTGAGATCGAAAAGATGCAATCAAATCAAAATAACCATGTCTTCGATGATGCCTATATGAATAAAGCCCATCAAAATAATTTCTTTAAAGAAGATAATTTTGAAATGATAAAAATGAATACCGATAATATATATAACCCGATTCTGGAATTGATGCCTAAAATAATAAAATAACCAATCATGACGTCCATACCCTTTTCTTCAGAAACTGTACCCTTGCATGACAGCAATCTCATTGAAGCGAGTGCCGGCACCGGCAAGACGCATTCTATTGGGATACTGGTAATTCGGCTTTTACTAGAGAAGAAAGTTACGATACAGGAGATCCTTATGGTTACTTTTACTAAAGCCGCTGTGGCAGAACTCGAAACACGGATAAGGCTCTTTGTTAGAATGGCCCATCAGGCTAGTATGGGTAAAAAGGTTGCTGATGATACCATTCAAAGAATAATAAACGGTTCTATCCGTTCAATCGGCGTTGAAGTAACGGAGCGTTTATTAAAAAATGCCGTTCTGTTTTTAGATGAAACTTCCGTGCTTACCATTCATAGCTTTTGTCAGCGTACCCTTAAAGAGTTCTCCTTTGAAGCCGATCAAATTTTTGGTGCTGAAGCCATGGATGAAGGGGCATTCAATGAATTAAAAGAAGATCAGATGAATATGTTTTGGCGTAATCATGTGGTGATGATTGAAAAAGAATTACTCCAGCATTTACTCCAATCTGCACTCAGCCGTAAAGCACTGGCTGAAATTATTAATAACCATCTAAGTGGTAAGACGCTGCTGGTACTCGAACTCGTGGAGAAGGATTTATTGACCTTATCGAATCAGAAAATCATAGCGAAAAAACTACAGATTCAACTCGACCTCATTGCCGAAGCTTGGATGTCGGCTATGGTTTATATTGAAGACCATAAAGAGGAACTTAAAAGTAAAGTGCAATCGAATACCTACGCTGCTAAAAAATATTTTGAATTGTTCGAGAATTTGGATGTACTCCTAGAAACCATTCGTGAAGCGGCACCCACCACCGGATATGTGCGAGAGATATTCAGCGAAATACTTATCCTGCTTGAACCGGTGGCACCTGCGGAACAAGAGAAAGATAGAATTCTAAATTTGTTTACCAATAAAATTTATCAGATGGCTATCGGTGTTATTGGTGATGAGATTCGTTTTAGAAAAGACCATAAATCGATGCTTACTTTCGATGATATGATTGATAAACTGCATGAGGCGGTGGTGAATAAGTCGAATGAAGTACTTATCGGAGCGATACGTGAGAAATTTAAAGCGGTATTTATCGACGAATTTCAGGATACCGATAAAAAGCAGTACGAAATTTTTGATGTATTATTCGGAAAGGATACCCTACTTTTTTATATTGGCGATCCCAAGCAGTCGATTTACGCCTGGCGCAAGGCCGACTTGAATACGTATATCAAGGCCGGCCATGCGGTGTCGAATCGATTTACAATGGATACCAATTACCGTTCGAGCGAAGGATTTATAGCGGCTCAGAATCATTTTTTTAAACCTTCTGCCACTTTTGATACGTTTCTTTTTGGAACGGCGAAAGACGCTATTCAATATCAAGAGGTAAAATCTCCGAATGAAAATAAATCAGGCAACCTCTTATCGGACAATGCACCCGTTACGCCGATTACATTTTTAAATGATGCGAATAATGATGAAGTCTTTGATACGGTTGCTGCGACGGTGATACAACTTTTAAGCGATAAATCATTAAAGATTCTTACCAAGGGTGAGCCACATGAGGTGAAGCCTTCCGATATTGGTATTTTGGTGAGAAGTAATAGGCAGGGTCGTAGGATTAAAGAAAATTTGGCATTCTACCATATTCCTGCGATCACCATTGATGAAACAAAATTGTCGGAGACCACCGAAGCCAGGGAAATTTTATTCTTGCTTCGTGCGGTAATCGATATCAGTGCGTCGAATATTAATAGAGCATTACTCACCGGTATTACTGGCTTTACCATCAATGATATGGAGAATCTGGATGAAGAATGGGTATTACAACAATTTAAGCGTTACCAATATACACTGGCCAACAGCGGCGTTTATGTGATGTTGATGAAGTTTATTACCGATTACCAAGTGAAGTCGCGATTGCTCTCGGAAGACGCCATTAATGGAGAACGGAGACTTTCTAATACGTTACAGTTACTCGAGATTCTTCACAAAAAGCAATCACAAAGCCGATACACGTCGGTTGAGCTGGTGAATTGGTTACAGAAAGCCACCGAAGGACAAACCACGGTAGGTGATGAATTTGAGCAACGAATGGAGAGTGATGAGGATGCGGTGAAGATCGTTACCATTCACAAAAGCAAAGGTTTGGAATATCATATTGTGATCGCTCCATTTTTAGATATGACGCTGACGAAGCATGATTTCTCCAGTTTCAGAAATGCCGAAGGTATTTACACTTTCGCCCAATCAAACCTCTTGGATGCGGCCCAGATAAAACTATTTAATGAGCAACAGGAACAGGAAAACCGCCGATTAATATACGTGGCCATTACCAGAGCGAAGTATAAATGCTATATTAATAGCAACAATTCAGCGTACAACAAAAAATCATCGTTAAAGCCATTCGTTGCCGAATTAACAGCCGCACTGCCTGCTGGTATTGATTTTAGTGATGTGCCCAAAATTCCGTTAGGATATACTTATAGCCCCAAAGGGACGCACTTCCCGGTAGTCTATCAAAAGGCAGCGGGTTTTAGTTTGCTTCAACTACACTGGCGCCGTTTGAGTTATACCTTTTTAAATCCGGAACATGATTGGTTGCCGAAGTCCATGGTAGGTGCTCCACTCGACACCTATGGTGATTTTATTTTTAGGCGATTAAAGAAAGGAGCTTTCACCGGAAATTTATTGCATTATATTTTCGAACACATCAATTTTTATGATAACCGGATGTGGAACAACGTGATTTCTAATGCAATGGTACGTTTATCTAAGGAAGGTAAAAGCGATCATGCCGAGCATTTGCTTACACTTCTGAGGCATGTTACCCATGCTAAGCTTTCATGCAATACCCATATTTTCACACTCTCTTCTGTTAAGCAAAATGAACGGTTGAGTGAGTTGGAGTTCGACTTCATCGTAAAGCCCTTTCACGCCGAACAAATCGATGCCTTGTCGACGAAGGAGGTGCCTTTTCATGTTAAATCGTTTGAACAGCTTGAAGGTATAATGAATGGCAAGATGGATCTCTTTTTTGAAAAAGACGGGAAATATTATATACTCGACTGGAAGTCGAATTTCCTCGGCGACCGCCTGGAAGACTACTCCAGCAAGAAGGTATGGGAAGCGATGGCCGAAAATAATTACCATCTTCAATATCATATTTACACGGTAGCTATCTGTAAATACCTCGCCTTAAGAATTCCGGGTTTTGATTATGAACGAGATTTTGGAGGAGCGATTTATCTGTTTGTAAGAGGGATGAGAGAAGACCAAAATAGTGGTATGTTTTTTCATAAGCCGGAGAAGCGGGTGATTGATCAACTCGCCACTTGTTTTGCTTGATGATAGGTCACTGTCGTAGGTGTTTGCTTATCCATCAACACCCTCATGAAGCGACGGAAGAATGGAGGTATTGACCCTGTTGTACTGCCATCCTGACAAAGGAAGGATCTCAAAAACCAACACGATAAACACCACTCATCATCAACCATCAACCCACTCATGAAGCGACGAGAAACCGGATGCATTGACCCTGTTGCATTGTCATCCTGACGAAGGAAGGATCTCGAAAAAACGCCATTCATCAGCAACCATCACCCCCCTCATGAAGCGACGAGAAAATGGAGGTGTTGACCCTGTTGTATTGTCATCCTGACGCAGGAAGGATCTATTGTATTTCATCTTAAAAAACTTCAATTTAAGATTAATGGCAGAGACAAGGGTTTCTTTGTTCTTACTTGACCAGCATTGGAAATTAAGTGTAATCCAGCTCATCAAATACGGAAATACCCTCTATACCCCATTTTCAAGACTTGTATAGCGAAAAACACATTAAAAAATATAATTAATAAAATCAATTGTTATAGCCTATTTGTTGTGAAGTGATGAAAACAGAAAGAACCACTCTGGTAGTCATCAAATAAATCGCATTTTATTTTTCGCATCGTACGATCTAATTCAATACGTTTCCCGTGAAGAGAAACTTTAAAACAGGGTCGCTTATTTATTTAAGATCAACTTTTCCTGTAAAATAAAAGGCAGCGGCTCTTGTGACTAAATATCTAGGAAAAAAAATCCAAATTAAGACGTCACTCTTTTATAATTTTTATGGTATGCTTGAGGGCCGAATCTAAATAGACCTTTAGGTAATAATGCCCACCGGCAATAGCGTCAAAGTTGAGTTTGATTTCATTTTTACCATGGTTTACTTTTTCACTAAAATAAATTTCTTTGATAAAGGCACCTTTGGAGTCAACCAGATCAATTTTTAATTCATCTGCTTTAAAATTTTCAAACTCAAAGGTGGCACTGGTAGTTATTGGGTTAGGGTAAAAAGCAACGCTATATTTTTCGAGTACAGGAATTATACCCGATGGCTTTTTCAACTCCAAAACAGGAAAAGTACTATCGGCCGATAAATAGTAGATAGTAGCGTCTGACAAATTTATAGAGTCGTTGAGGACGCTGCAATTAATATCGTATTTTTTGTTCCGGTATTCGGTAGTGTCCAATTTGAAATTCTCATCAAATTTCAAAAAGGTTATCCTAGGGTTTTTGAAATCAATATCCTTTTCTAAAAATACGCACATCAATTTATTATCGAACGTTTTAATTAGTCGGATTATTCTAAAGCCTTCTTGGGTATAAAAAGTATGTCCTAAGTTTTTCAGGTAAAACGAGTCTAATAATTTACCAGATTCGTTCATTTTGTATAGTTTGATTTTCCCTAATGAGGTTGGAGGTGTAGCTAATTCTCTATAAAGCATTGCTAATATATAGGTACTATCGTTCAATTTAACTACATTATCAAAGGTTTGGTCAATTTGCCAATCATTATAAATCTGATATTTTATAAGATTTAAATTTGTATCACATTCGAATAGAATTGGACTAGACTCTTTATAGCTGTAATTATCAACGATTGCTCTAAAAAGCGCAAAAACGTTTAAATTATTGCGTTTGTTTTTAAAAAGTACCATTCCTATTGACAACAGATTTTCATCGAACCCTAAAAATTTATATAATATTTCTTGCCCAGAGTTTTTGTCTAATTTAAGTATGGAGGTTCTTAAGGCTCCAACAGTAGTATCACCACCCTTTAGATAGAAATAATCATCTGCAGGAAGATAAACTGCACTAGAATCATTGAAGCAATCACTGCTTTCGAAATTGGCTTGTGTATTAAATGCCTTTTTTGGAAGCAAGTCAGATTTATTCACCACAATAAACTGATTGGAATATCTATTAAACCCCCACCCAGCCATAAAAAATAAAGAGTCGCTAAAATCAATATTGTGGTAAAGATATTGTTGATACTTATAAACGGTATCGGTATAAACAACACATTTCACTTTATTATAGCAACTATCCAGTTTTAAAATAAACGCATCTCCATCAAGGGTATCCGTATCCCATGAAGATCCGATAATATAAAGGTTTTTAAATTTATCTTTTATGAAATGGGTGGCCCATAACTCTGGTTTTACTTTAAATGCCAAGCACTTCTTCCATAATAGATTTGCGTTGGCATCGAATTTCAATAAATAGGAATTGCCATCGTTATTCTTCGTTGTCAAGGCCAAATAGCCCCCATCATCATCTTCAATTAGGTCATATAACCCGAGTTTCGGCTGACTATAGTTTTTTGGCCAATAGTTTTGTCCATGGCTCCAAAACGAGGAAAGCAAACAAATGAAAATTAGGATTCTCATGGCGCTTTGTATATTATGCGAGCGGTGATAACAGCAGCACTACTATCCATAATTTGCAAATAGTAAAAGCCCCATTCCAAGTCGGAGGTATTTAAATGAAACGTTTGTGTTTCAGTATTATTTATTGAAATTTGATTCTCACCAATAAGCCCGGCATAGGAATCATAAAGTTTCAATGTGAAAACCCCTGTAGTACCTGAATTATTTGTAAAATCGGCATTCAAATCATCGACAAATGGATTTGGATATACCGTAACCAAGTAGTTGTTCACGGTAGTATCAATAGCATCAGTACTGTCAACAGGCAGAATAAAGTCGGTATAGAGAGGCACAAATTGCTCATTACTATCAAGAATTGCATTTGTTTCATCAATATAATTTACTAAATATTGGGCTTGTTTTCCAATAAATCCGGAATCGGCGGCAATAGAATCAATTTGCGAACGGATACTATCGAGAGCTTCAAACGAATAGTTATGATATACCGGAATTAAAATATTATAAAGTTCCTTAAAGGCGAGTGCTTCGTTGCTTGTGTTGGTAAGGTTATCAAGTATCGATTGCGCACTGGTATAGTTACCTTTATTTAAATACAATTTCAATTTATGATAGCTACTCGCTAGGGACGTATCGTTTTTCAATATATTTATAGCGGAATCGTATTGGTCAGTATTGGAGAGTGTAAATACCATCTGACTTAAAAAACAACCTCTAAAAAACTCGGCGGCCTCAATTTCGTTGGTATCCGCATTAGCAGTTCTCAGAGAATCGACTATTCTATTCGCTTCGATATAATCAGAAGCACTCTTGTTAAATCCTAGTAAACTAGCTACTGTTTCACAGGAACTAGCGAGATAGCATTTAATTGTGGCAACTTTTGAAACAGTAAAGTAGTTGGGCTTCTGATTATTATCATAATAACTATACAAGAATTTATTAATTGGGGAATATTTAGTAGAATTTATTTTAATATTTCTATCACCATGTATTGGATTCGAACTAAATGTATTTCCCGGCATTCCATCAAAAACCGATGTGCTAATACAACCATCGTGACGACGTAAGCTGCCTGATGGAATTGTTATGTCATAATTAAAAGTTCTATAGGAGAAATTATTGCACTGTAGAAAGGTACTTGAATTCTCATTTTGGGTTTGAAAACCGATATCTATCGTAGTAAATGTGTTTTTCGCAACCAAATTGTACCCAGATTCTGAATTCCCATCCACAACAAGGCCGTAGCTAAGTTGATTGCCGGTAAGCGGCCCAATGATTTTTTCAAAAAACGAATTAGTGACAAAATAGTTATGAGTGCCGGCAATAAAAAGTCCTATAGGTAATGCAGCTGGGCTAATTTTACTAAAAGTGCCAAATTTTATTTCTTTATTAATATCAAAACTTGAGTAGGTAACATAAAAATCATCAGCTCCAAGTGCTACAGCGCCTCTATCGCATTTTTCGAAGAATGCTCCACTTAATAGAGCCCCGGTGTAATAGAGCCCTTTTTCTAAAAGAAAGCCAACATTTAAGCTATTAAAATAACAATCTAAAATATTAATATAAGTCCCTGTTGCCCTAATACCAATCAGACTGCTCATTATACCCGTATTGCCAAAGGAACAGCTTTCTACCCTAATACTAATATTTGAGGCATTTGATAGGTAAATTGCGGCATAGTATATGCCACTTTGGTAACCTGATAATCTATGTGGATTGTCGAATGTACAACTATAAATCCTTGAATTCTGCGCATGCGATGCGTAATTTGTAAGATAAATTGAAAAGTCGTTGTCTCGAAAAGTTCCATGATCTACAAAACAATATCCTCCACCTGTTCCACCTGATGATGCGATTGCTTTATCAGCATAGGAAATGGTGCTATGATCGACCCATACCGACCCATGCTGCATTGCGTTGTAGGTATTATGGCCATAAAAAAACTCATAATCATCTATAGTTTCAGTAATTTGATCGTAATTCGGATTGCCAACTATATTTATACCATTCCATGTAGTTGAACCTGAAGTAGCCTCTCGCGTGATGGTACTATTAATTATTTTTAGAACGGACTTGGCATTCACCGTTATTGTTCCACCTGGTTTGAGCTTGATGGTACAATTACTGATAACGACATAGGCCCCTGCACTAAGCGTTATGCTGTTATATGTACCGTTTGTTGAAATGGTGGCCACTGAGTTTTGATAACCAAAGGTTACATCCTGGGAGAAAACATTAAGAGAAGAGAAGAGAAGAGAAGAGAAGAGAAGAGAAGAGAAGAGAAGTTTTTCATGATAGGTTTAGATAATATTCAAACAAATATAAGCCTTTTAATGCAGACTTAACAAAATAATTATATTGTTGATTCTAGAAACAAGGGATACTAAAAATAACGCCAACGCCATCTCGCAGAAGGATAAAATGGGGTTATTCC
>CANNQU010000037.1 GCA_947507965.1 Bacteroidota bacterium | reverse complement strand
TTAAATCTAGATCGATCTAATTTAGAAATTATTTGAGAAAACAATGTTAGATTTGCCATAGGAAGGGGGGCTTTTGAAGAACCTCAAAGGTAACTCTGAGGAAAAGACTTCCCTTTCCTTTTTTTAAACGTTTAGGACGCTATTGATTCGTAATATTGAAACTCGTATGCAAAATATTTTCAATGATTTCCCACCTCATTCAAGAGTATGGATTTATCAGGCCAACAAGGCCTTCCCAGTAAGTGCTGCCATCGATCTGCAACCAGAATTTGATGCCTTTGCAAAACATTGGACAGCACATAACCATCAATTAAAAGCAGAGATACATTTACTACACGATTATTTCATTGTAATTATGGTAGATGAAGATTTTGAGCAGCCCGGTGGCTGCAGCATCGATGTTTCGGTAAAATTCATAAAAGATATTGGTAAAAAATATGATATTGAACTCTTGGATAGGATGAGAGTGAGTTATATCCATGAAGGCCTTATGGAGAATTGTTCGGTTGTTGAATTTGTAAACCGATTACGTTTAAAAGAATTTAACGCTGAAACCCCAATGGTGAATACGTTAGTACAAAATAAAAAGGAATTAGAAACCCAATTTCTGATTCCTCTTCGTGACAGTTGGCTTCGGAAATACCTGTAAAATATACTAGTTTGCGATTCCTTTCGGAACGTAAATTTTTAGTTCTTCTCCGGTGTTTAAATTATCGCTCATCATATTGTTCCATTGCATGATGATCCACTTATCGCAGTTGTATCGTTGACAGATATAGTTTAGGTCGTCGCCAACTTGAACCTTATAAAGAAATTTTTGAAAATCTCCTTTAACCGGGATATCCGTCACCTCATTTTGGGTGTTAGCCGAAATACGATCTTCCTTTTCTTTTTCGGAAGGGGGAACCGGATTCCCTAAATACCCTGTGGCCTTAGTTTCCACGGCACTTTCCGTATAACTAATATCGGGCGCATCATATACTTTCTGCTTGTTCCCGGAAAACTTAATGGCTGCATGCTGTGGCAGAAAAATATATTCTGCATTCACTCCTTTATACACATAATCTTTTTTGAAAGAAGGGTTAAGCATCCTCAATTCGCTCAAATTCACATCTAAGGTATGCGACAGCTGATAAAACGAAACAGATTGCTCAATTTCCACACGCTCCACCGGATAATTAATTTCGGGCTCCGCTGGAAAAATATTGTGTTCGGGTGCGTAATTAAACACATAGCAGGCAGCTAAAAACGCGGGTACATAACCGCGAGTTTCAGCCGGTAAATACTGCTGAATATCCCAGAAATTATTACTTCCCCCCTTCCGAACGGCAGAGGCAACCCAGCCCGGTCCACAGTTGTATGACGCAATCGCCAAGAGCCAATCGCCAAACTGATTATAACTACTTGTTATGTATCGACACATGGCCTCTGTGGCGCGCACCGGGTCTTTGCGTTCATCCACCTTTGCATTGATAGCCAGGTTATAGCTTAAACCGGTATTGTACATAAATTGCCACAAACCCGTAGCGCCACACCACGATTGTGCATTGGGGTTAAGAGCCGACTCTACAATCGACAAATATTTGAATTCATGCGGTAAATTATATTGATCTAGAATTTCTTCAAAGAGGGGAAAATAATAGTCGGATGCTCCCAGCATTTTGCTTACACTTTCCCGGCGACGCTGTGAGTATAAATCGATATAACCCTTTACGTAACTATTATATTCCATGGGAATCGGGCTCTCAATCAATTTCATCCGATAGGAAATTACACTATCGCTATACGTTGGAATATCATTCAATTGAAAATTATATACGTTAAGGGATGCACGATTATAATTCATCGAAGATTTATACTCTAACTTCACCTCATTTAACAGGGTGTCCACACCATTCAATATTTTATCGCAGGATGGCCCCAACGACCCGGTAGGATAAGGCTGGGCAAGCAATTTCACACCAAGGAATAAAACAAAAAAGGCAACACTAAATTTATGCATTATGGTTTCTTTACACTTCAAACGAAAAGTTAAACGTTTTATTTTATGCAATGTTAATTAATTTAATTAAGTAATAACGTTAAAAAATCTTATTAAATCAATTGTGCAAACAATTTATTATGTAGTTTTTAGGCTACTCTATAAAAGTACAATCGCATCAGGAAGCATAACATCGTATGGCATGCCCCGTCGCGTTGCAGCATCTACATGATGGAACACTTGCTTAGATGCCGCTCTGCTCTAATGCCATCCGAAGCATATTCAAAGCAGCCATGGCAGCACGTTCTATGTTTCTAACCCGGTGCTTTTCAAATTGATACCTCTTAATTATTTTTTTGCCATTCACCATAATTCCAATATAAATAGTGCCCACCGGTTTATCTTGAGTTCCACCATCGGGGCCTGCAATACCTGATATTGCGATGGCACAATCGGTATGGTATTTTCGTATTACACCTTGCAACATTTCATCTACACATTCTTCGCTTACCGCACCAAATTTACTCAGTGTTTCATGCTTCACCCCCAACTCTTTTTCTTTTGCATCATAACTATAGGTAACCGTACTACCCATAAAGCACTCAGAACATCCCGGTATTTGTACAATAAGGCTCGAAACAAATCCACCGGTACAGCTCTCGGCTAAGGCCAAGGTTTTCTTTTTCGCTTTCAATAGCTCACAAACATGCTCCGCCAAGCTGATATCCCCTTCTGCAAAAATGATGCTACCCAATTCATCTTTTAATTCATTTTTAAAGTCCTCTATTTCTTGGGCGAGCTGTTGCTCATCGCTGCCTTTACCCGTGAGGCGCAGGCGCACCATACCAATGGAAGGCAGATAGGCCAGTTTTATATGTGACGGTAATCGAGCTTCGACGGCCTTTATCTTCTCCGCCAAAAAGCTCTCTCCCACCCCTGAAGTTTGAAGTGTACAATGGTTGATAACGGGAAAGGTAAACATGTTCTTTAATCGTGGCAACACATCCAATTGCATCATTGCCTTCATCTCGTAGGGTACTCCGGGCATACTCACCACTACCTTATGGTTTATATCAAACCACATTCCGGGTGCTGTGCCACAGGTATTATATAGTGGGGTGCAATTCTCTGGCAGCATAGCCTGCGCTATATTACTCTCCAATATTTCGAAGCCTCTTTTAACAAAAATACTTTTAATATTTTGAAAGGCAATCTCATCTAATACCAAAGTAGTTTTAAATAATTCCGTTAGCACCTGCTTGGTGATATCATCCTTGGTGGGCCCTAAACCACCGGTAATTAAAACCAAATCATGTGTTGCCAATGCCTTGGTAACAGCCTCTTTAATATGCTCACGATCATCACTTACAGAAGTAATTTGATGAATGCTAATCCCTAAAAGATTAAACTCTTTTGCAATCCAGGCCGAATTGGTGTCAACAATTTGTCCAATTAAAATTTCATCGCCGATGGTAATTATTTCTGCTAACATAATTTTAAAATAAATGAAATGAAAATAACATTGTATTTGATTCTTCTTTCATTAACGTTTGCAAATACGATTTTTATCTTTCTTATTTTTCTTTTGTTGAAAACTAAATATTCGGAATAAAATACAAAATATTCGGAATTGTCGAAAAAGTTTCATTACTTGCAATTCAAATTAATTTATCAATTTATATATGAAGAAGTTATTTACTAAATCACTTTTCTTGATTTTGCTCTTGCTGGGTGCAACGGCATTTTCACAACGAGCCGTCACAGGCACGGTATCCGACGCCAAAACTGGCGAAAAACTGATTGGCGTAATTGTTGGCGTCAAGGGAACAAACATTGGAACAAATACAGACGCATCTGGTAATTATGCTTTGACGGTTCCTTCAACAGCAAAAACAATCGTATTTAGTTTGCTTGGCCTGCGAACTAAAGAAGTAGCCCTTGGCGCAGAGAATGTTATAAACGTGGCCTTAGAGGAAGACTTAAAAGATTTGGACGAGGTGGTGGTTACGGCCAACGCCATTAAGCGGGAGAAACGTAGTTTGGGTTATGCTACGACTCAAGTAACGGCTAAAGAACTAAACACCACTTCCGACCGTTCGGCACTGAACCTGCTTTCTGGAAAAGTAGCCGGCTTAACGATCGTAAATAATAGTGGTAGCCCGGGCTCTTCAACTCGTGTTACCCTTCGCTCACCAGTGAACATTACGGGCGATAACCAGGCTTTAATTGTTATTGATGGTATTCCTATTAATAACTCATCAAGTCAAAATTCCGACAACTTAAACTATCAAGTAGATGCCGGTAATCGTGTAAACGATATCAACCCCGATGATATAGAAAGCATTAACGTATTGGAAGGCCCGCAAGCAGCAGCGCTTTATGGTAGCCGCGCTTCCAATGGTGTTATTGTAATAACAACTAAAAAAGGCGTTTCTCGTGCCAATGGCGGATCAGGTAAAAACACCATTCGTTATTCTACCGGCTATACTTGGGAAGACGTGCTAAAATTACCCGATTATCAAAATGAATTCGGACAAGGTGGCGAGGGTGCTCCGGATAGCCGTGAGAACTTTAGCTGGGGACCGAAATTTGAGAAAGGCACCGACGGTAATTATCCATTAACACCTTGGGGACAAGCTATTACCGATGCAAACGGTGTTTCAACCCAGCGTGTTAAGCCTTATGCTCCGTTACCCAATAACGTGAAAGATTTCTTTGATCTTGGCCATACGCTTACCAACAATATTGGTATCAGCGGTGGTACAGCGCATACCGGTTACAACTTATCCTTCAGTAACCTAAAAAATAATGGTGTTATTCCGGGTACCGACTACAAACGTAATACCTTCACCGTAACCTCAAGCTCGGAGTTTGCCAATAACTTCTATAGCGATATGACCTTAATGTATGCTCAATCACAATCTAACCTTTCTACACAAGGACAAGGTTATTCTGTTTATGACCAGGTATTACAAACCCCTCGCGATATTCCTTTGAAGGAATTAGAAGACCTCACCAACAAATTCAACAGCTTGGATAATTATTATGGTGCCTATACTTTAAATCCATATCAAATTTTAACCACAAGCGGAACCAATAGCAAAATCGATAACTTTATAGCCGCCTTCACCGTGGGTTACAAAGCAACCGAATGGATGGATGTTAAATTGCGTTTAGGAACGAACTTTGTTCTTGATACGCGTAAATTCCACGAACCGGTAACCTCGGTATTAACAGGCCAGAATGCTGGAAACACCGATGCTAATAATAAAGGACTTTACCTGGAAGCATTAACCAATAACACCGAGATTAACTCCGACTTAATTATTGGAATGCATAAGGACATCAACAAAGATTTCAAGTTAATGGGCGATATTGGCCATAACGTGAATCAACGTTCAGCTCAATTTAACAGTGTATCTACCGCTGGTGGATTGGTGATTCCTGAATTCTATTCTACCTCTAATTCTAAGGATTCAAAAGACGCTTCAACAAGTTCAAGCATGCGCCGCCTTTGGGCTGTATGGGCTGATGCGACATTAAGCTACAAAAACTATGCATTCCTTACGGTAACGGGCCGTAACGACCATTCTTCTACGCTTTCTGCCGACAGCCGCAGTTTCTTCTATCCAAGTGTGAATTTATCGTGTGTGTTTACCGATGCATTAAAAATTAATAAAGACATTTTAAATTATGGAAAAGTTCGTGTAGCTTTTGCAAAAGTGGGTAAAGATCCTCTTCCTTATCGCTTAGCTACCACTTATAGCCCTTACTCTGTAGGTGATGGTTACAAAGATTCACGCGTTGATTTCCCTGTTAATAGTGTTGCCGGCTTCACAAGAGGTAACCGTATTGGAAACCCTGCGTTAACTCCAGAGTTCACTACATCAACAGAAATTGGAACGGAACTTTCATTCCTTAAAAACAGAATCTTTGCTGATTTTAGTTATTCAACCGGAAAAACTACCAATCTGATTTTAGATGCAGCAATCGCTCCTTCATCGGGTTATACTGCTTATACTACCAACGCTGGAGAACTAAAGTTTAACGGCTACGGATTAAAATTGAGAGGTACACCTGTTCAAACCAAAGATATTACCTGGAATCTTACCGTACTGTATTCTAAATACAAAACCACGGTAACCGCCCTTAATGACGGAGCCACTCAATTGAGCTTCGGTGGTCTTTCTTCTGCATCTGTAGTGGCTGCAGTAGGTCAACCATTCGGTAGCTTTTATGTCATTGGAACAAAAACTCAAGATGGAAAGGTGGTGGTTGATTCATCAACGGGATTGCCTGTAGTAAATACAGAGCCTGGTTTCATGGGGTCATATCAGCCCGACTGGACCGGTAGTATTATTAACACGGTTACCTATAAAGGGTTTACTTTAAATATGAATATTGAACATCGCCAAGGCGGTATGTTCTACTCTAGAACAAAAGATATCATGGAGTTTGTTGGTACTTCTGCGAATACATTAGATCATAATCGCGAAGATTATGTTATTCCAAATACAGTATATTTAGGTGGAGATGGCAGCTATCATGCAAATACCACACAGAAGGTACATCCACAGGACTTATGGACCGACCAGAAGAATTTTGGTACAAGTATGTTAGATGCTACATTCACCAAGCTTCGTGAATTATCATTATCATACCAACTCCCTGCAAAATGGTTAAGCAAAACGCCTTTAGGCAATGCAACCATAGGATTCAGTGGCCGAAATCTTTGGTTGAAAACACATAAAGACAACGCTTTTGTTGACCCTGAAACAAGTTCGTTCGGTACCGGTAATGACCAAGGATTTGAATTCACTACAATTCCATCATTGCGCAGCTACGGATTTAATCTAAACGTTACATTCTAATAATATAAACCTTGTTTAATCTTTAAATTAAAATATACAATGAAACGATATAAAATTTTAACCTTAATATTTGCAACCGTGCTTTTTGCTACGGCTTGCAAGAAAAGCTGGTTGGATATCAATACGAATCCAAACAATCCGGAGAGCGCTCCGTATAACCTCACCCTACCTTCTGCTATCGGAGCTCTTGGCTATACCATGGGCGACCAATTTCAGATATGGGGAAATATTTGGAGTCAATCATGGACCCAAGGCCCTACTGCTGGTCAGTACAAATCATGGGACCGATACGTACAATCGTCTACCGAAATGGATCGCCCTTGGCAACAAATGTACAGTGATGCGTTAACCGATTTGGATAACACCATTGCTAGTGCTTCTAAAAAAGATGCAACCGGTAACGACCGTCAGGATTATGTTGCGGTAGCCAAAATTTTGAGATCCTATACCTATCAGGTTCTTACCGATGCCTATGGCGATATCCCTTACGCTGAATCATTAAAAGGAGTTGCTAATTTAACTCCGAAGTACACAAGCCAAGAAGATGTTTACAAAGGAATTATTGCTTCATTAAACGAAGCTATCATCGCCATCGATGCTCCTACTTTAGTTACACACCCTGGATCTGATGACCTTATTTTTGGAGGAAATATGACCTTGTGGTATGAGTTTGCGAATACCTTACGTTTGAAATGTTATTTACGTTTATCGTATATACCATCCTATTCGGCTTTCTGCCAAGCAGGAATCGATTCTTGTTTCTCTAATGGATATTTCATCGGACAAGGCGAAGATGTTCAGATTAAATTCTATGATAAGCAATTCAACGCAAATCCTTTAAATACAACCATCAAAGCCTTGTCGGTAGCTAACATTATTGCCAGCAAATCCATCTTAGATTCGCTAGGAGGCCGTGCAGACAAACGTATTGATAAATTCTTTGCGAAGGCTACCACTGGTAGTGCTGCAGGTACCCATAATGGGGTGAAGCAAGGTGCAGGCGAGTCGTTGGCTAACCCGGCTACCTTAACCCATACTAACTATTCATTGCCAAGCTATAATGTAGGTGGCACAGGAGGCGAGTCAACAACCCTCACGGGTAAAACGGCTCCCGTAATCTTAATGAGTGCAGAAGAAAGCTTCTTATTACAAGCAGAGGCTGATCTTCGTTTTGCTTTGGGTGCTGATGCGAAAACATATTATGAAGATGGTATCAAAGCAGGCTTTGCTCGTTGGGGGCTGCTCGCTGCCGATGCAACCGCATACATCGCTGGTCCTGGTGCCTATCCAACAACCGGTACGACCGCCCAAAAGGCTGAAAAAATTGCTACTGAAAAATGGTATTCAATGTGTGGCACTCAAGGGTTTGAGGCATGGACAGAATTTCGCAGAACGAAGTATCCATCATTCCTTACTCCTTCTGCTTCTTCTCAGTTAGGTGCAGGTAACTATCCGGCCCGTTTCGTTTATCCTTCGGTTGAAGCAACAAGGAACCCGAATATGCCAGCAGGAAAGTCACTCTTATCAAAAGTATGGTGGGATACAAAATAAATTAACCTTTTAAACTAAAAAAATATCATGAAATATAATAAATTAATTTTAGGAATTGTAGCCTTGCTTCTAATTTCTGTAGCGGCGTGTAAGAAAATCACGACCGATAAAGTCAGTGAAACCGACGAGGTGTCGGCCCCGATAATTACGCTGAATGGACCGCAATATGTATCCATAGCCGTTGGGGGAACCTATACCGACCAAGGAGCTACGGCAACCGATAAGAAGTATAAAATTGTTGGCACCGTGAGCTTTGATGCCAGTGGTGTTGATGCGAGCACTCCCGGTTTGTATCCGGTGGTTTACAAAGCAAAGAACGATAAGGGCTTTGAAACAATTACCACCCGTTTTGTGGCGGTAACGAATGTACTTGCTACTGAAAATGTTGGTGGCTTGTATCGTCGTACGGGTACCAATGGGCCGATGAATGTGAGTTTAGTTACCAGAGGTATTTACAAAACCGATAACGCAGGAGGAGTAGCACTTGCAGGAACCAATCCTGTTGCCGCCAACCCGTCCTTCCTTTTTGATACCTATTTTGTGCAAATCGATGATTCTACCTTATTGGTTCCGGCTCAGCCTTGGATCGCAGGTGAGTTATATTGCTCAAGTTCTAAACTCCGTAAAATGCCTACCGATACAACCATCGAATGGATTGTTCGTAACGCGAGTTTTGGTACTGCTTTGCGTACCTTTAGCCATCAGTAATAATGGTATAAACACCTTAAAAACACCTCAACATTTATTGTTGGGGTGTTTTTTTTATCCCTCACGTTTCGTCTTTGGTCGCTTATGCCATAAAACCGAACTATTTTATGCTAATTTGAATACCCAATGAAATCGACCTCCCTGAGTGAATTAAAAAAGGAATTAGTAGAACTCCCTACAAAACAGGTATTAGAACTTTGTATGCGCTTAGCAAAGCACAAAAAAGAGAACAAAGAACTGCTTACCTATTTGCTTTTTGATGCCCACGATGAACCAACTTTTATTGAAGAAATAAAAATGCTGATGGATGAGCAATTCTCGGCCTTAAACACTTCTCAAGTCTATTTGGCAAAGAAAACCCTGCGTAAGGTATTACGCACAACAACGAAGTACATTCGATTCTCGGGGTCATCAACGTTCGCTGTTGAAGTATTAATTTATTTCTGCCTTAAACTTAAAACATCAGGTCTTCCACTTACAAAAAGCACCGTCCTTGGTAATATGTATGAGCAACAACTAAAAAAAATAAATTCCGCATTATCTAAAATGCATGAAGATTTACAATATGACTACCAGCAGTTGTTGGAAGAGGTCGTTGGAAGCCAGACGCAGCCTTATCAATGAGTTCGACCCTCTCTCTGTTTTTAAAAAGTTCATGATGCAAATCATACTATTAATACAAGATATATTTCTAAATTTGAAAACGATATTCAAAATCAAACCCATAGGAAATGAATGTCATTACTATTTTAAAATTCAACTAATTTAAATAACGCCTCAATCCTAAGTTACATTCAACTATGTCAACTACCTTTTTAACAGACCTTGAGATTGCACAAAGTGCTAAAATCATCCACATCAATGAGATAGCGAGTAAATTAGGCATCGCTGTTGATGATCTGGAACATTATGGAAAGTATAAAGCCAAACTTCCACTCTCACTTATTGATGAGGATAAAATAAAAAACCATAAACTGGTATTAGTTACGGCCATAAGTCCTACTCCCGCCGGCGAAGGAAAAACAACAACCTCCATTGGCTTAACCGAAGGCTTAAACCTGATCGGTAAAAAAACAGTAGTTGTTCTACGCGAGCCTTCACTCGGGCCTGTATTCGGAATTAAAGGAGGGGCCGCCGGAGGTGGATACTCTCAGGTGATTCCTATGGAGGATATTAATCTGCATTTCACCGGCGACTTTTCGGCCATCGAAAAAGCAAATAATCTATTGGCGGCTCTCATCGATAATAATATTCAAAACAAGACGCGTAATTTAAATATCGACTCCAGAACGGTGGTTTGGAAACGTGTGATGGATATGAACGACCGTTCCCTGCGTAATATTATTATTGGCTTAGGCGGCACCACCAACGGCACCCCTCGTCAGGATGGATTTAATATTACACCGGCATCCGAGGTGATGGCCATATTATGCATGTCGAAAAATATCGAAGATTTAAAAACTAAACTCGGAAATATTTTTGTTGGCTATACTTTTGAAGGCAAACCTGTTTTTGCTCGCGATCTCAATGCCCAAGGAGCCATGGCCATTTTATTAAAAGATGCAATAAAACCCAATCTGGTACAAACACTGGAGGGCAATCCGGCCATTATTCATGGTGGACCATTTGCCAATATTGCGCAAGGTACCAATACTATTATTGCCACGAAGATGGGGCTCTCGTTAGCCGATTATGTAGTTACGGAAGCCGGCTTTGGTGCCGATTTAGGAGCCGAAAAATTCATGAATATTAAATGTGGTTATGCCGGTTTAAAACCCAATGCCGTAGTTTTAGTGGCTACCATTAGAGCCTTACGTCATCACGGTGGAGCGAAAAAAGACGAATACAATACCCCAAGTTTGGAGCGCGTTCAAAAAGGTTTTGAAAACCTGGAAAAACATATTGAAAACATTCTAAAATTTGGAATAAAGCCGGTGGTTGCAATAAACAGCTTTATAAGCGACTCGGCCGAAGAAGTGGAATTTATAAAAACAGAATGTGCTAAACATGGCGTTGATGCTGTGCTTTCCGAGTGTTGGGCAAAAGGCGGAGCAGGCACTACCGATTTGGCAAAAGCGGTAGTAAAAGTTATTGAAAGCGGCGAAAATAATTTTAAGCCTTTGTATGACTGGAATTTATCGATCGAAGAAAAAATTAAAATAATAGCCACCGAAATTTATGGTGCCGACAGTGTTGAATACTCTGCTAAAGCACGCTCAGGCCTCAAAACGATCAAAGCATTAGGATACGACAAACTGCCGATTTGCATGGCAAAAACGCAAAAATCGTTATCGGATAACGAAGCTAAAATAGGAAGGCCGCGAAACTTTAATGTTACTGTGCGTGAATTTGAATTTGCTGCAGGTGCGGGATTTGTAATTCCAATCCTAGGCGATATGATGCGTATGCCTGGATTACCAGCAACGCCAGCCTCCGAAGGAATGGACATTGATGCAAATGGAAAAATAACCGGACTTTCTTAAGATGAGCACCACCTCCTATATCGGTCGAAAATATAGTGAAGGAAAAATCTTTCCGGTGGAAGATGTTTTGGTGGTTGAAGAACCCTTGAAAATAACGATTAACAAGGTTCCATTTACAATTACCATGCGCACTCCCGGCTCGGAAAACGAGCTGGTGCGTGGGCTACTATTCTCCGAAAATGTTTACTCCGATAGCCTTACTGATCCAATTCTTAGTGTAATTGAGAAAAACGAAAATGGTTTTATCACCGGTATTGATGTAAGCATCCCTAAAGAAAAAATTGGGAAAGGCATTGAAATTGCCCGGAACATTATTTCTGTTTCCTCTTGTGGAATTTGTGGGAAATCGGAGTTGGATACCACGCCCATGAACGAAAAGAAAATAGTTCATACCGAAAAACTAAATCCTGAACGAATAGGAAGGATGTTTGAAAAAATGAATGCTGCTCAAAAAACCTTTAAGCAATCGGGAGGGTCGCATGCTGCTGCAGCGTTTACGCTTGATAGCGAACTCTTAACGTTACAAGAAGACATCGGACGACATAATGCGGTTGACAAGGTTATTGGTAGCTTGTTATTACAACGACAATTGCAAAAAGCAAAATGTATGGTTGTCAGTGGAAGAATATCATACGAAATTGTAAATAAATGTTTCGCTGCCGGAATACCTTTCCTGGCCGCAGTTTCAGCGCCATCGTCGTGGGCTGTTGATTTAGCTGAGAAAGTAGGAATTACGCTGTTGGCTTTTTGTAGGGGGGATAAATTTACAGCATATAGTGGCATGGAACGGGTGGAATTGATGGTTGACGACACACGAGTAAAAGAAAATCAATCACCGCCAAAACAAGCTTAGAAATCCTATTTTCAAGCATCAATAAATTTGTTTTTTGTGTTGAAGGCAAAATTAAAAAGATAAAAAGCACTCTTACTATGAATTTGAGAATAATTTATACCTATAGAAGAAAGAAAACAATTCATTGTCATTAAAAACAAAGAACACGTAAAAAAACCTCCAATGGAAAAAATTCAAAAATGCTCTTGTGGCAGCGACGAAGAAGGCTTACTCGAGCGATTAGAAGAAATTATTATTTCGTTTAAGGATAAACCGGGTGCGCTAATTCCTGTTCTTCAGGCTACCCAAAGTCTTTTTGGCTTTATACCCGAAGAAGCCATACTTAAAATATCGGAGATGCTAAATGAGCCTCTATCAAAAGTTTATGGAGTCATCACTTTTTACTCCTTCTTCTCACTAAAGCCACGAGGCCAATTCCTAATTCGCGTTTGTTTAGGAACCGCCTGCTATGTGCAAGGTGCAAATGAGGTACTCACAGCACTCAAACAGCAGCTAAGCATTGATATTGGAGAAACCTCTGCCGATAAACTTTTTACGTTGGATGTAGGTCGTTGTTTCGGAGCCTGTGGCTTAGCTCCTATTATCATGGTGAATGAAGAGGTGCACCAATGGGTTAAACCGTCGGACGTCAAGAAAATATTAAACACCTACAAAAAACAAAAGGCAAGTACTAAGGAAGAAATTAACCAAGAAGAAATTAGCTAATGGACACCAATAAATATATGCAATTGGTTACCGATGCCGCCGCATTAAACAACTTGCAAAAAACGCTCCAACAGAGCAAGGAATACACCTCCGAAAAGGTTTTCATTTGCGCTGGTGGCAGTTGTATTACCTCTGGCTCGATGAAGGTCAAAGATGCCTTCCTATTGCATTTGAGATCAACGGCGTTGATGGATTCTGTTGAGGTCATGGAAACGGGATGCCTTGGCCCTTGCGCGCTCGGACCCGTGGTAGTGATTGGAAAAGATGATACCTTTTATCAGAAAGTACGGGTACAAGACGTAAAAGAAATCGTTGAGAAGCATTTAGTTGGTGGCAACGTCGTTGAAAGCCTCCTTCATTCGGTAGACGATCAGAAAATTTCAAGAAAATCGGAACTACCCTTTTTTAAAAATCAGGATAAACAAGTTTTAAGAAACTGTGGTAAAATTAATCCTACGAAAATTGCTGACTATATTGCCTGTGATGGCTATCAAGCCCTAAGTAAGGTTTTAACCACGAGCACCGCAGAACAAGTGGTGGAGGAAGTTACCATTTCGGGTTTGCGTGGACGAGGTGGTGCAGGCTTTCCTACAGGCACCAAATGGAATTTTGCACGGAAAAGTAAGGACAGCACAAAGTATATCCTTTGCAATGCCGATGAAGGAGACCCAGGAGCTTTTATGGATCGTAGTATCTTAGAAGGCGATCCGCATAGTATTATTGAAGGCATGGCTATTGGTGCTTTTGCCATAGGCAGCACACAAGGCTATGTTTACGTTCGTGCCGAATATCCTCTAGCCGTAGAGCGATTGCAGATAGCCATTGACCAAGCCCGTACTTACGGGTTACTCGGTGAAAATATTTTGGGAACAGGGTTTAATTTTGACCTTGAAATAAGAAAAGGTTCTGGCGCTTTTGTATGTGGCGAAGAAACAGCCCTCATTACTTCTATTGAAGGCAATAGAGGAGAGCCACGCCCTCGTCCTCCATTTCCTGCCGAGAAAGGGCTATGGAACAAGCCAACGGTACTCAATAACGTGGAGACATTCTCTAATATTCCACTTTTAATTAACCTGGGTGGAGCGCAGTTTGCCGAAACCGGAACAGAGAAAAGTAAAGGCACCAAAATATTCGCTCTGGCTGGAACAGTAAAAATTTCAGGACTCGTGGAGGTGCCCGTTGGTACCCCATTACGAAAATTAGTTTACGATATCGGTGGTGGAATTTCGAGCAACAAAAAATACAAGGCAGCCCAAATCGGAGGCCCGTCGGGTGGTTGTATTCCGGCAGAACATCTTGATGTTCCTTTGGATTATGAATCGTTAAATAAATTAGGCGCCATCATGGGTAGTGGTGGTTTAATCGTGATGGATGAAAGTAGCTGTATGGTGGATGTGGCCCGTTTCTTCCTTGAATTTGTTCAAGACGAATCGTGCGGCAAATGTGTGCCATGCAGAGAAGGCACAGCACGGATGAAGCAAATTGTCGAGAAAATATGCTCGGGAAATGGGGAGATGAAAGATATTGATGAACTGGAGAAACTTGCCAGCACCGTAACGAATGCATCGTTATGTGGCCTCGGACAAACGGCTCCCAATCCAGTGTTGAGCACCTTACGTCATTTCAGAGAGGAATATATAGAGCATATTGTTGATAAAAAATGCAGAACAGCCGTTTGTAAGGAGCTCATCGTCTTTGAAATTCTCGACCTCTGTAACGGTTGTCAGGCTTGTAAAAAAGTGTGCCCGGTAGAAGCCATTCGTGGTGAAAAGAAAAAGCTTCACAATATTGATGACGAAGTTTGTATTCGATGTGGATTATGCCTAAGTACCTGCAAATTCGAAGCTATTATTAAATATTAATTTTTCCTTGAATTCTTAATTTTTGCATCATGCAAATAAAATTAAATAATCGATTATACGAAGCGCAGGAAGGCGAGACCGTGCTCGATGTAGCCAAACGTAACGGAATCTATATTCCTACCTTGTGCTATCATGCAAAAACCGGACAAGCCGCCAAGTGCAGAGCTTGTATTGTGGCCGTTGATGGTATGCGTGGTTTTCAAACTTCTTGCAACTTGAAAGTGAGAGAAGGAATGACGATCTCAAGCGAAAGCAAAGAGGTGACGGACGCACAGCGTATGGTAGTCGATTTGATGCTCTCTTCGGGCCATCATAACTGCTTGGCTTGCGAACGCAGCGGAACCTGCGAATTACAAGATGCATGTTATCATCTCGGAATTGAGAAAACGACTTTTTCTGATCATCCTACCGGCATCAAAGATGAGAGCTCTGAATTTATTGTGATCGACTACGACAAATGTATCCAATGTGGCCGATGTGTGACCGCCTGTAATCATACCGTAGTAAACGAAGTGTTAGGCTTTGGTTTTCGGGGATTGCAAACCACGATCATGTGTGATGACCAAATACCGATGGGGGAGTCGAGCTGTGTGCAATGTGGCGAATGCGTACAACTCTGCCCTACCGGTGCTCTTACCGATAAAAAATCGCGTGGCAAGGGTCGTTATGCCGAACTAGACAAAGTGGATACCACCTGCCCTTATTGTGGTGTAGGTTGTCAATTAACCTTGCATGTCGATCGAGAAAAGAACGCTGTGGTGCGCGTTACCGGACGAGAAGTTTGGCCCAACAACGGCATGCTTTGTGTTAAAGGCCGCTATGGCTATGAATTTCATGCTAGTCCGAAACGACTGCAATACCCTACCATTCGAAGAAATGGAAAGCATGAACGTGTAACCTGGGATGAGGCGCTCGATTTTATCGCCGATCGAATCAAAACTACTGTTGATAAACATGGCCCTGATGTTTTTTCGGCGCTGGGTTCAGGGCGTATCACCAACGAAAATAATTATGCCATTCAGAAATTTACTCGTGCAGTAATAAAAACAAACAATATCGACCACTGCGCCAGAACCTGCCACGCGCCTACCGTAGCCGGTCTTGCGCATGCCTTTGGCAGTGGAGCCGCCACCAACTCTATTGATGAAATTTTGGAGACGGATGTAATTTTTGTGATCGGCTCAAATATGACCGAAGCACACCCAGTGGTATCCTATTATGTGAAGCAAGCAGCCCAAAAAGGATCAAAACTCATTGTATGCGACCCTCGCCGAGTGGATATCGCCCACTGGTCGGATCTTTATGTACAGCTAAAGGTAGGAACGGATGTGCCCTTTTTAAACGGACTCATGAATGAGATTTTAAAGAATGGGTGGCAGGATGAAACATTCATGAATAATAATACCGAGAACCCTGAAGACATGAAAGCCTGGGTGAAGGATTTTACGGTAGAGAAAGCCTCCGCCATTTGCGGAGTGCCCGTAGAAACGATGCTACTGGTAGCAAAAATGTTGGGGGAGGCAAAAAAGGTAAGCGTTATTTATTGTCTTGGAATTACAGAACACGTGAGTGGAACCGACAATGTAAAAACCATCGCCAACTTGCAAATGATACTTGGACATCTTGGCAAACGCGGCGGTGGGGTAAACCCTTTGCGTGGCCAAAACAATGTACAAGGAGCCTGCGATATGGGCGCATTACCCAACGTATTTCATAATTATCAGTCGGTAACCAATGAGAAAATCATTGAAAAAATGGAAAAAGACTGGGGCGTAAGCGGGCTTTCACGAAAAGAAGGATATAAGCTACCAACGATGCTGCACAAAGCCACCACCGGGGAAACAAAAATACTTTTTTGTGTAGGCGACAATACCGTTCAAACAGAGCCGAATACGGCCAAAACAATCAAAGAAATAGAGGCCCTGGATTTTCTGGTGGTGGTTGATATATTTCCCAACATGACCACCGAATATGCCGATGTGATTTTGCCTGATGTATGCTTCAATGAAGATGAAGGAACCTACTCAAATTTGGATCGAAGGGTACAGTTTCTGCGAAAGGCAGTAACCGCTCCCGGAGAGGCAAGGCCTACTTGGTGGATTATGCAAGAGTTAGGAAAAAGATTCGGAGTGGATTTAAAATTCACTTCCACCAACGCCACTTGGGAAGATATGCGTAAAACCGGGACTATCATGGGCGGCATTACCTATGAACGAATTCAAAATTTAGGGCTCCAGTGGCCATGCCCAACAGTGCAACATCCGGGCACTCCGGTGCTGCATTTGAATGGCAAGTTCACTCGCGGAAAAGGATTATTTTCACAAACCAATTATCGCCCACAAGCAGAGCTGCCCGATGCAGAATATCCATTTGTGCTTTCCACCGGTAGGAGGTTATGGCACTATCATACCGGAACACAAACAAGAAACTCGGTGGGCTTAGAAAATATTTTTCCTGAAGAGCTGTTAGAGATTAGTCCGGCAGATGCCAAAATGATGAATGTAAAAACTGGCGACATGGTGAAAGCTACCAGTCGAAGAGGTACCATTACTGTAAAGGCATGGGTCACCGAACGTTCGCCAGAAGGGGTGGTATGGTGTGCCTTCCATTTCAGAGAAGCACATGCCAATGTGTTAACCAACGATGCATATGATAATGTTACCGAAACCCCCGAATATAAGGCTTGTGCCATAAAAATAGAAAAAGTGAGTGATGGGGTAAAAGTGATGGAACGAGGTTTCAGGCAGGCCCGGCCATAGTAAAAAAATATCGAAGCACGAACAAATAAGCAATTTAATAAAATCACAAAATGCACTTAACCGACATCAATAAACTCATCGATTTTGCTATTGAACAAGAGCACGAGGCTTTTGCTTTTTATAAAGCGGCTTCAGAAAAAGTTTCGAACCCCGGGGTAAAACAACTCTTCTTGGAACTGGCAGAAGACGAGCATGGGCATGCTAATTTATTAGAGATCTATAGGGAGAACAAAGAATTAGGAAAGATCTTCAAGACGGCAGTCATCGACTATAAAATTTCTGAGATCCATGAAATGCCTACGTTATCATTGACCATGATTCCAAGTGAAGCCATTGCCATCGCCATGAAAAAAGAACAACAGGCAGCAGAGTTGTATGCAGCCTTTGCCGCTAACGCCACCACTAGCGAAGTAAAAGAAGCGCTGGAAAACTTGATGAATATGGAATTAGGCCACAAGCATAAACTTGAAAATGCTTTTGTGGATATTGGCTATCCAGAAGTATTCTAGCCCCGATGGCATAGTAAAATACATCGGCGAAGGATCCGACGGTTAAGGCTGCCATTCTGGCGGTCATCGTGGTGTTGAAAAAAGCTATCATTGCACTCTTTTTAAACAATATGGCATCCAATAATCCAATTTGGAAACAATGGTATGGTTAGGTTGCAAAAATATTTCTATCTTTGAACAATATGCAAATCCATACTTCGTAAGGCCTCGTTATTTTTGCCTATACGAAGTTGAAACTAATTGAAATTTAAGTAACCAATTCAATTTGCTGTTAATACAAATCCTCGTCAGTGTCGTTATACTGAGCAACGACATTGAAGGGGGAAGTAAAAGTAAAAAAATCGATGTCAAAGAACTTAAGCTATCTGTCGGGCCGAAAAGGGCTAACCAACAATTTATTTGAGGAGCTGGGTAATGCCGCTTCAGAAAAAGGAACACCAACGATGGACCAACTCGAAAAAATTCGACAAGAGTTTTTGATTGGAAAGTCATCGGTATATGGCACGGTATCTTTTTATGATTTTTTAAGGCCGGAGAACAAAGGCAAAAAAGTTTATCTCTGCAATGGTAGTGCCTGCCTGGTGGCTGGCACACAAGAGGCTCTCCACCAAAAGATGAGCGCACATTATACTTCTGAAGAAACCGGTGAGATGTGTTGCCTCGGTCGATGTCATGAAAACAGTGCCTTCCAAATTAACGGTGAAAACTATTCAGGAAATGATATTGAGCATATCCTTGAGATTAAAAAAGGGAAGCAATTAACAGCAGAAAAATACCATGTTGGCAGTAAAGGAACACCGATCCTTACCCGCGAATACGGCTCCATTACCGAATATTATAAAACCTTCCTATCCTCGCTCGAAATATCACCTATTGACCTTTTAGCACAACTAAAAATTGCCGGTTTACGGGGTAGAGGCGGAGCCGGTTTCTCTATGGCATTTAAATTAGAGTCGTGTAAAAATTCGAATTCAGATACTAAATTTATCGTGTGTAATGCCGATGAAGGCGATCCAGGGGCCTACTCCGACCGTTATATCATGGAAAACAGGCCCCATGCCTTGCTTCAGGGCATGATGCTGGCAGGTTATATTGCCGGTGCGGCGTATGGCGTAGTGTATATCCGTGGCGAATATCCTGAGTCGGTTACCATTATTTCCGATGCTATAGAGGCGTTAAGAAAAGAAAAATTAATCGGGGAGAACATCAACGGCTCAGGCTTTAATTATGATTTTAAAGTTATAAAAGCACAAGGCGCCTATATATGCGGAGAGGAAACCGCCCTGCTCTCATCGATAGAAGGACAACGACCCGAGGTTAGAATTCGCCCACCCTACCCCACACAACAGGGTTTGTTTAATGAACCTACTGTAGTGAATAATGTGGAGACTCTGGCCAACCTTCCTTTTATTTTTAAAAATGGAGGGAATGCCTTTGCATCGATAGGCACTCCGAAATCAACAGGAACAAAATTAATTTCGCTCGATGGCTACTTCAATAACCCGGGAATTTATGAGGTTGACATGGGTACCCCATTAGCTGTGGTAATTGATGCGTTGGGTGGCGGCTTTAAAAGTGCAGTGAAAGCAATGCATATCGGAGGGCCACTCGGCGGATTAGTTCCGGTAAGCAAAATAAATAACCTCACCATCGACTTTGATTCTTTTGCGAAAGAAGGGTTTCTGCTCGGCCATGCTTCTATCGTATGCATCCCCGAAAGCTATCCGTTAATAAAATATATTGAACATCTGTTTAAATTCACGGCACACGAGAGTTGTGGTAAATGCTTCCCTTGTCGTTTGGGTTCAACACGCGGTTATGAGATGGTAGAGAAAGCGCAAACAGAGGATTATAAAATAGACATAAGCCTCATGCACGATTTACTTGAAACGATGGAAACAGGCTCCCTATGCGCCCTTGGCGGCGGGCTTCCGCTTCCGATAAAAAACGCTATGAACTATTTTGAAGAAGAATTAACTCCCTATTTTAAAAAATAATTAATGAGTTTATCAGCCTATATCAACGATACCATTTATCCCATTTTCGAAGGGGAAACGATTCTCAGTTTCGTACGCAGAAATCTTGGAAAGGAGCTGGTGCCTACGCTGTGTGATGCACCCAATTTAGAGCCTTTCGGTTCCTGTCGGGTGTGCAGTGTCGACGTTGCTTTTACAGCGCAGGGACCAGCCAAATCGCAAGCTTCTTGTCATACCCCTGTGATTCCAAACTCATACATCTATACCCATAGCGACAGGATTGTTAAATTACGTAAGAATATTATTGAGCTTGTACTCACCGACCATCCGCTGGATTGTTTAACATGCGAAGTAAATAATAATTGCGAATTGCAAAGCGTTGCCGCTAAAGTGGGCGTGCGCGATGTACGATACCCGGAAGGTAAAAATCATCTAAACAGAACAAAAGACTTAAGTCATCCTTATATGACTTCCGATTTGTCGAAATGTATTAATTGTTTTCGATGTGTTAGAGCCTGCGATGAGGTGCAGGGAGAATTTGTTTTAAGTATGGCCGGCAGAGGTTTTGACAGTCATATCGTAAAGAGTTATAACGATTCTTTTTTTGATTCCGATTGTGTGAGCTGTGGGGCTTGTGCACAAGCCTGCCCTACTTCGGCTATCTCCGATGTGTTCGAATCAAAATCGGTGGTAGCCGATAAGAAAGTTCGTACCATCTGCACCTATTGTGGTGTGGGATGTAATTTAGAGGTATCTGTTTTAAACGGAAAAGTAAAATCAATCCAAGCACCCTATAATGCGGAGGTTAATCAAGGACATACCTGTTTAAAAGGACGGTTTGCTTTTTCTTTTTACAACCACCCCGATAGGCTGCGAACTCCTTTAATACGAAGAAACGGAGTGCTCGAACCCGCCTCTTGGGATGAAGCATATACCTTTATCAGCGATAGCTTAACAGCCATCAAAGAAAAGCATGGCCCCGATTCTATTGCAGGAATTTCTTCGGCACGCTGTACGAATGAAGAAAACTATTTGATGCAAAAATTTATCAGAGCGGTAATCGGCACCAATAATATTGATTGTTGCGCTCGTGTATGTCATTCGCCCACCGCCCACGGCATGCAAAAGGCATTTGGAACAGGTGCTGCCACGAACTCTGTAGAGGACATTAAGCATACCGATTGTATTCTGGTTATCGGAGCCAATCCAACCGATGCGCATCCGGTAACCGGAGTTAAATTAAAGCAGTTTGCCATGAAAGGCAAGACCACGATCGTTATTGACCCACGAAGAACCGAGATCGCACGGTATGCAACGTACCATCTGCAACTAAAACCGGGTAGTAATGTGGCCTTACTAAATATGATGTTGTATTATATCATCAGTGAAGGATTGGAAGCTAAGGAGTTTATTGAAAATCGTACCGAAGGATATGCTGATTTTTGTGAGCAGATTTTAAAGTTAGACCTCGATGAGATGGAGAAAATCACCGATGTCGATAGAAATTTGGTGAAACAAGCTGCCATAGCGTATGCCAGTGCACCCAATGCCATGTCGTTTCACGGCTTAGGTGTCACCGAACATACCCAAGGATCTTTTACCGTAATGCTCATAGCCGATTTGGCGATGATAACCGGTAATATTGGCCGTAAAGGAGTGGGTGTGAATCCTCTACGCGGGCAAAACAATGTACAAGGAGCAGCCGATATGGGCTGTCAACC
This sequence comes from Bacteroidota bacterium, assembly GCA_947507965.1. Lineage (GTDB taxonomy): Bacteria > Bacteroidota > Bacteroidia > UKL13-3 > UKL13-3 > CAINMV01. The sequence goes on along the minus strand of CANNQU010000037.1, from coordinate 11,541 downwards.
CCATCTGGGAGCAGGTTATATGAATGCCTACGACCCTGAGGTGAATAAACAATATGAAGACTTTTATAAAACAAAAATACCTTTTAGCAAAGGCCTTAAAATTCCAGAGATGTTTGAAGCATCTATTGATGGTAAGTTGAAAGCGCTGTGGTTGATGGGCGAGGATGTGGTGCAAACCGATCCAAACACCAATAAAGTTATCGCCGCCATGGAGAACCTGGAGCTTTTGGTGTTGCAGGAGTTATTTTTAACAGAGACGGCCAAATATGCCACGGTGATATTGCCAGGCGCATCCTTCCTTGAAAAAAGTGGAACCTATACCAATGCGGAGCGAAGAATACAACGGGTTCAAAAAGTAGTTGAACCCTTATCAGGCACCAAGAGCGATGGAGAAATTATGGTTGACATCATGAATAAAATGGGCTATGCTCAACCGGAGTATCAAGCCGATACCATGTTGGAAGAAATCTCAAAAATTGTTCCTTTCTTTGAAGGCGTGAAGTGGGATGAACTCGGTGAGCAGGGGAAGCAATGGCCGGTGCGAAAAAATGGTACCGATACCGAGATTTTGCATCATCATAAATTTCACCGAGGGAGAGGAAAATTTCATTATTTCGATTTTAAGGAAAGCCAGGAAACCATTAAAAACGGAAAAGAATACCCTTATATCATCACCACCAACAGAGAGTTGGAGCATTATAACTCGGGTACCATGACCCGAAGAACCGGGAATGTTGAAATTCTTACCGAAGATGTGTTGATGATAAACCCCCTGGATGCTGAGAAAAATCTCATTCACGAGGGCGATATGGTTTGTGTTGAATCGCCACGTGGAAAAGTGGATATAAAAGCTCGTTTAACGACCGAAGTAAAACCGGGTATTTTAAGCACCACATTTCATTTTCCGGAGGTGATGCTAAATTTAATTACCAGCGACGAGCATGATAGTGAAGCGTTGTGCCCTGAATATAAAATCGTAGCTGTAAACATCAGAAAAAGCCGAGGAAGATCCTCGAAAGGCATCCTAAAATAATAGCATCCACGAGTTTTAGCATTTTAATTCTAGTACGTGTTGCTGGACACTCTTATTTTGTTTTGCTTTTCTAATAAAACTTTTCCTAATTTCGCCTCTCACTGAGCTCATCCAACCGACCCAAAGTCTTGAAATCACGCAACAAAATAATGCAGTATATGTTATACCCTTTTCGGGCAATTTATAAAATCTACTTCCTTTTTGTTTTTGTGCTATCGGTAATCATTGTTTACCCTTTCATATACTATTTACTCTCCAACCCCAAGCGCTTTCCAAAAGCATTCATTTTAATGAGGTGGCATTCCTATGCCCTGCTTTTATTGGCAGGGGCACGTTTGCGAGTAGAAGGGATAGAAAACATACCGAAAGAGGGAGCGTATATCATCTGTCCGAATCATACCTCTTATCTGGATATCTTTTGTGTTTATGCCATCATCGATAAATATTTTGTGTTCACCGGAAAAAAAGAAATTGAGAAATGGCCTTTATTCCATATTTATTATACCTCTGGAATGAATATTCTTGTTGACCGTCAAAGCCAAACCGGTTCTATTACAGCACTAAAAAGGATGGTTCAGGAAATTGACAAAGGAAATGCCGTTGCTATATTTCCGGAAGGTACCATTTCCAAGCAGGCTCCATTATTAGAGCCTTTTAAACCGGGTGCTTTTGCCATCGCCATTCAAAAACAAATACCCATTCTTCCCATCACGTTTGTATCGAATTGGAGGCGACTTCAACGAGGTGGCTTTTGGAGTGGTAAAGCGGGACCTGGTATAGCCCATATCATTGTAAACAAACCTATTATTACCGCTGGATTAAGCAAGAAAGACATTGAACAACTCCAAACTCAGGTGCAAACCATCATGAATAACACCTTACTTAATGCTCTTAAATAAAGGAGGCCATTATCCAGAATCATTACCAATGTTATCAAACTGAAAAGTTTATTCTATTTTTGCAACCTAAATGCAAATCATTCGACTATCGTCAAGTAAAGCAAAAAAGAAAATTTTCAACACAAAAAAACCTAAGAACCCGAAAAAGTACGATGTATATTTCATTACGCCCTTGGACAATTGAAGATGCTCCTACTTTAGCTGCCTATTTCAATAATATTCATATCTGGAATAAACTACGTGATTACATACCGCACCCCTATCTATTAAAGGATGCGGAAGAGTTTATTACCACCCAACTTGAACTCGCTCCTACTCAAAATTTCGCTATCCTTAACGAGGAAGAAATTGTGGGTGGAATTGGCATCATTTTACAAGATGATGTTTACAAGATGAATGCTGAATTAGGCTATTGGGTGGCCGAACCCTTCTGGGGCGCAGGCATTGCAAGCATTGCCGTAGGATTGATGACGCAATACACACTCGACACCTTCGCCATCAATCGTATCGTTGCCGAAGTGTTTGAACCCAATAAGGCAAGTATGCGGGTATTAGAAAAAAATGGGTACTACCTGGAGTGTGTGCGACGCAAAGGAATACTAAAAAACGAGTGTTTGTCAGATGATTTTGTTTGGATTAAACAAAGAGTATATTAAACTAATTCCCATGATTTACATCTTATAATTTAAAACTTCTAACATGGAGATTCGCCTTAAAAAAATAAAGAAATTTTAAATCTAACAACTACAGCCCCATAAAGAACATATCATGATCAAAAAAAATATTGCCACCAATGAGTTTGGCTTCGTATTTAATCCTGCTACCGGCGACTCCTATAGTAGCAACCCGGTTGCAGCTGAAATCATTCAATGGATGAAAGAAAACAAATCGTTGAATGAAATAAAAAACCTTATCCTCGAGAAATATGAGGTAGAAAAAATGACGATCGAAAAAGATCTCGATGAATTTATTGGGATGCTAAAAGAAAACCATTTATTAAATAATTAACGCTTATCAAAGTTACTATGAGTGAAAATACAAAACCACTAGTGATTGCCGTTACGGGTCTTAACGCTATTGACAGCCCTGGACCCGGTGTAGCGGTAATACGAGCCATACGGGATGGATTAAAACAGCCTGTTCGTATCATCGGATTGGCTTACGAGAGCTTAGAACCCGGCATTTACATGGATAATATTTGCGATAAAACATATCAAATATCATATCCTGCAGCTGGGGCAGAGGTGCTCTATAATACACTAAAACACATTCACGATCTCGAACAAATTGATGTCATCATCCCCAACTTCGATGCAGAGCTATCCAATTTTATTACCCTTGCACCACGCTTAAAAGCGATAGGGATTAAGTCGTTCTTGCCTAGCTTTGAAATGTTTGATGCCCGTGATAAATTAAACCTTTTTGCTTTCGGGCAGAAACATGGTTTACTGGTACCCAAAGACCGCGTTATTTATAATGTAAATGATTTATACCTTATCGGAGAAGAGTTTGGATATCCATTGGTTGTAAAAGGGAAATATTATGATGCCGTGGTAGCTTATACCTTAGAGCAAGCCCAAAAAGCTTTTTATAAAATTAGTGCTAAATGGGGTTTCCCAATCATAATACAACAATATATTAGTGGCACCGAAGTTAATATCGCTGCATTAGGCGATGGTGAGGGAAATACCATTAGTGTCATACCCATGCGGAAAACATATATCACCGACAAGGGAAAAGCATGGGCGGGCATAACACTCGAAGATGATGCGTTGATTGACCTGGCTAAAAAAATCGTGGTAGCCACCCGATGGCGTGGTGGTTTTGAAGTTGAAGTGATGAAAACAGTAAATGACGAATTGTATATCATGGAAATTAATCCAAGATTTCCAGCGTGGATTTATCTGTCGGCAGGAGCCGGACAAAACCAGCCTGCTTCTTTAGTTAAAATGGCTTTAGGGGAAAAAATTGAGCCCTTCACCACCTATGATATTGGCAAACTATTTATTAGATACAGCTGGGACTTAATTGTGAATTTATCTGAATTTCAACAATTTAGTGCCTTTGGAAAATTATAAGAAAGATTATTTAAAAAACAAAAAATGACAAAATTAAAATACGAGAGACCGCTCATAAAAAAAATGAATGCGGGTATGATGAACAAATTTGGAGCACAGCGTGAAAACACTCCTGTAACTCATATTGATGGGGTATCGGTAAAATCGATAATAGAGAAATATGGCAGCCCGGTATTTGTTTTATCGGAGCAGAAGATGCGTCAAAACTATCAAACTGCGGTGAGGGCTTTTAGCACTCGATATCCAAAAGTACAATTTGCCTGGAGCTATAAAACACATTATAATAATGCGGTGTGTAATGTGTTCCACCAAGAGGGAAGCTGGGCTGAAGTAGTGAGTGGTTTTGAATACAAAAAGGCACTGGGAAATGGAGTAGCTGGAACCCATATTATTTTTAATGGCCCCGACAAACATATCGATGAGCTTAAATTGGCGATCGAAAATGATTCCTTAATTCATATCGACCACTTCGAAGAATTATATCTGCTCATTGATACTTGCGCACAACTTAACAAAAAGGCCAGAGTAGCCATTCGGGTAAATATGGATACCGGCATTTATCCCATGTGGGATCGATTTGGATTTAACTATGAAAATGGACAAGCATGGCAAGCCATCAATAAAATTATTGCCTCCGGTAAATTGCAACTGGTAGGCCTTCACTCCCATATCGGCACCTACATGTTAAGTACCGCTGCCTATGGCATTGCCGCTTCCAAGCTTTGCGATTTGGCTGTGAATTGCAAGAGCCAACTCAATACCGTAGTAAAATATTTAGATTTAGGTGGTGGTTTCCCAAGCGCCAATACGTTAAAAGGTGCCATCGGCTTAGTAAAAACACCATCCGTTGATGAGTTTGCAGAGGTTATCACCGCTACCATTTTAAACTATGGCTTTAAAACAGAAGACTTACCTCTGTTAATTTTAGAAAGTGGCCGTGTGATGATTGATGATGCTGGGTACCTACTCGGCTCGGTGCTTGCCAATAAAACACTAAGCGACGGCCGCAAGGCTACCATTATGGATTTTGGCGTTAATATCATGTTCACCTCCTTTTGGTTCGACCATCAAATTAGCCCGGCACAAGAAGTGAGTCAATTTAGTGAAGACACCGTTCTTTATGGCCCCTTGTGTATGAATATCGATATTGTAAGAGAAACCGTCAATCTACCCTTGCTTAATCGTGGCGATCATGTGGTGGTGCATAAAGTAGGTGCTTATAATATGACACAATGGATGCAATTTATTGCCATGCGTCCAAATATTGTATTGATCGACACCAATAATCAAACGCATGTCATTAGAAAGGCAGAGACACTTGATTACCTGGAACAACTCGAGGTTATTCCTACCCATTTGCAACAAAACAAATAAACCTAATTAAAAAAATAATCCATACTACTCTTCCCTACGGGAACGCTTTGCTTAACAGCTATTCGGTGTTATTTTTCTCCAATAACAAACTTTTTGCATCGCTTTTAATGATCGTGTCATTTTTCAATCCGTATGCCGGTTTCACTGGTTTGGTTGCGGTGATGCTGGCCATTTTTTTATCGCATAATACCGGACTAAATAAAACCTCCATCGAAAATGGAACCTATAGCTTTAATGCCTTAATTATTGGTATTGGTATGGGCTCGATGTTCAATTTCTGCATCGCATTTTGGCTGGTACTCTCCATTGTCATCATTCTTTCTGTGATCTTATCGGTTATTTTTCAAAGCCGCTTGCGTCCATATGGGCTCCCCTTTTTAACCCTTCCTTTTGTGCTGTGCTTCTGGGCTGTTTTACTCGTTGCAAAAGATTTTGAAGCAATCAATTTTTCTTTCCGAAATATCTATTGGCTCAATGATGCCTATGCGATCGGTAATCAAGAGCTGGTAAGCTTCCTTATGTTTATGGAGAAACTAGAACTCCCGGCATTAGTTTCGACTTTTTTCAGAGCCTTAAGCTCCTTATATTTCCAAAACAACATCTTCGCAGGGATTCTAATCGCTGCCGGAATTTTAATTCATAGCCGCATCATATTCTCTTTGATTGTTATTGGTTTCTTGTCGGCGTATGGTTTTAATAATATTGTGATGGCGCATCCCGAGGGCATGAATTATTATCTCTATGGAGGTAATTTTATTCTTGTCAGTGTTGCCATCGGTGGCTTTTTTGTTGTTCCTTCTGGCCATTCTTATCTATGGGCCATTCTTAGCGTTCCAATTACCTTTATCATTGTGATGGCTTTAGGTACCATAATGGCACAATGGAACTTGCCCGTGTATTCCATGCCTTTTTGTATCACGGTTTTATCATTATTAAATTTTATAGCATTAAAAGCACCGAAAGGAAAAATGGTGCTTACTCCATTACAGTTTTACTCCCCCGAAAAAAACCTTTATAATTATTTGAATGCAAAGGAACGATTACTCAATGCCAATCATATACGGCTCCATTTGCCCTTTATTGGTCAATGGATGGTGTCGCAGGGTTATGATGGGAATATAACCCATAAAGGAGATTGGGGCAAGGCACTTGACTTTATTATTGTCGATCATGAGCTCAAAACCTACCACCCTTACCCTGCAACACCCGAAAATTTTTATTGCTATAATATTCCTGTCTTAGCGCCTGCCGATGGTTATGTTCAAGTAATCGAGGATCGTATTGAGGACAATGAAATTGGAAAAATAAATCAGCAACAAAACTGGGGCAACAGTATTGTCATAAAACATGCAGAAGGCCTTTACACCAAGATGAGTCATTTACGCCAAAACTCTTTTAAAGTGAAAACAGGCGATTATGTAAAACAAGGCGAAATTGTTGCCGCTTGTGGAAACTCGGGAAGATCGCCAGAACCCCATCTGCATTTTCAGGTACAAACGACACCACATATTGGCAGTAAAACCTTCGCCTACCCTATAGCTCACTATATTGCCAAAACAGCAGCGAAAGTTGAAGTCAAAGAATTTTCGACTCCTAAGGAAACCGAGATCGTTTATAATGCTACGGCTAATACCACCATTAAAAAAGCGTTTGAATTTTTACCCGGATTTAACCTTTCTGTCGCTGCCGAATCAATGGAAGAAGGAAAATGGGAAGTGTTTACCGATGCCTACAACCTTTCTTATATTTACTGTCATCATTCGAAATCAGTGGCATACTTTAAGCAAAATGAAATTATGTTTTATTTCACGGCCTTTGAGGGAGATAAAAACAGTTTGTTGTATTACTTTTATTTAGCCTGCTATAAAATATATCTATCAACAGAACCGGCAGTTGCTGCCATCGACAAATTTCCATTACAGCTCACCAAAAATACGATTGCCAAATGGGTTCAGGATTTCGTTTCTCCATTTATTATTTTTAATCGGTTACATTACGAATCCTTTAACGAGGCCGATTCGAAAGATTTCTTTAACTCCGGTATCACGATTTCAAGCAAGCAGATTCTGCACTTGCCTTCGACAAAAAAAACAGTAAATCAATTTACCATTGAAATCAATGAGGATCAAATAAAGTCCTTTACTTTTTATAAAAACAAAAAACGAATAAAAGCAGTATGTACTCCAAGAGAATATTAATGATCGTACTTTGCTGCTTGCTGTTAATTAAGGTACAAGCACAAACAACAGCGTCAGTGGAAGAAATTGATTTTCATTCTCTGAATCTTTACAATAACGCCCAATGGAGATCATTAATACTTTATGGCAGAGAAAACAAGTTGGCCGGTAAAGAACTCCCCCTACTAAGAATGCGTGTAGGATATGCCGCCCTGATGCTAGGCAACTATAGTCAGAGTTTACGATGGTATCATCAGGTATTACAACAAGAACCGGATAACAACCTCGCATTATATTACGTTTATTTAAATAATATCTATTTAAATAACAGCTCCGGAGCCCGCTATTATGCATCTAGACTTTCAACAGAAACAAAGTCGTCGGAGAAAATCTCAAAAATAAAATGCTATTCTGTAGAAACAGAATACAGCTACAAAATGACTACGGATACCTTCCGCAAAAACGCACAATATGCAAGAATAGGGCTGAGCCTACAACTGGGTTATAAACTTGAATTTCAGCAGAGCATTGCTTGGTATAAGCAACGTATTAGTGAGCCGTCGATGACCAGTGTAACCAATAATACCAATATCGATCTAAATCTCAAGGAATATTATGGTAAATTAATCTTCACCGCCTCCGGAAAAACCTCTATTCTTGGTGGCTTTCATTACCTGAATTCACCCTTTAATAATTACACCTTCAATAATACCATTATCTTTGGAGGGGTAAATTATGCATCCCCCTTTGTTCATATTAAAGCCATCGCTAATTTGGCAAACCTCTCCGACAGCACCTATCATCAGTACGATGTAACCATTTCGTATTTCCCTTTGGGCAATACGAAATACTATGGAATTAGCCGAGCAACGTATAGCAAAAGCCTAATCTTTTCACAAATTGCAGGCATTGGGGTTACAAAAAATATTTGGTTGGAAGGGAATATAACCTTCGGCAGTTACCATACCTCCCTCGAAAACGATGCCCTATTTGTATTTAATGATATCGACACCAAAGAGTTTAAAATGGGGGGAAGTATGTATGCCTCCCTATATAAAAAACTGACCCTTACTGTAAATTACACTTTTGAACAAAAATTAAAATATCAAACAACCAACAATTATTTTTATCAGCACTCAATTACTACAGGATTATCATGGAAATTTTAAAAAAATCATTTATTGCTATCAGTGCAATCGTATGCTTCGTTGTTAATGCTTCAGCTCAAACCACAGATGAGATACAAAAAGCCTTTAAGGCAAGTTATTTGAACGAATACAAAGCAAATTATACCAATGCCATCGCCGATTTGCAAAAAGTTTATAAGGCCGATAACTACGAATGTAATTTGAGGCTTGGTTGGTTACAGTATTTGGCAAAACAATACGAGCTTTCGATGGATTACTATCAGAAGGCCATCAATTTAAAAAAATATAGTGTTGAGGCTCGTTTCGGATATATAAAGCCGGCTAACGAAGCAAAAAAGTATGATAAAGCATACGACATGTATGAAGAAATATTAAAAATTGACCCGTATAATAGCTCCGCAAATTATTGGGTTGGAGTGTACTATTATAATGCGAAGAAATATGATATTGCGGCAAAATATTTGGAGCTTGTGGTAAATATGTATCCCTTCGATTATGATGCCAATCATTTACTTGGCTGGACTTACTTAAGTTTAGGCAGAACAGCCGACGCTAAAGCCTTGTTTAACTTGGCTTTATGTAATAAGCCTGGTGACGCCTCTGCTACCGAAGGCCTCGGTAAGTGTAAATAAGTTTATTTAATAGCCGCCTCCATCGTATTTTTCAAGTTACTTACCTTGGTGATATCGGCTTTTATTGAGCCTACCACGAGGTCGGCCTGAATGCGCAATGGCAATAAATTATTATCATCGGTTACCCATAAAGTCACCGCATCTTTATCTTTAAACACACGATCGGCAACTACCTGAGGGTGAATTTTTATCGCCCTGAACTTTCCTAATTCAGTTGAGATTATTTCCCGTGCCACCACCAAAAAAGAAATCGAGGTAATTTCGTCATCAAGGTAAAAGGAGATTGGGAAGGATTGACCTACAGGTGCATTCTTGAAATCCAAGCACCGTGCATAATACATCATACTAAGCAAATCCTGGGTGTATTCTTCCATCGCAAGGTTGCCTTTGGGCGTTTCGATTATTTTTTTCTCATGATCGAAAATCGCGATATCCTTTTTATTATAATCACCTTCTTGCTGGTCTTTGGTGTATTTCAAAGGCGCAATGGCCTCTACATCAATATACGAATGAAACTCATCACGCACCTTAAAAAACCAGTCGAAACCACTGGCCGACTTACCTCGTCCGATGACATGATAAACTGCTCTACCTTTTATCATTTCAATATAGGGCAATACCCTTGCCGAGCCGTAGCCGGCGGTAACAAAGCCATAATGCACTTTAAATTCAATACTTTCACCCACACCAAAAGCCGCATTATGTAGTACTCGAAACCCGAAATTATGCGATTGGAAGCTAAAAAGGATGAGTATTAGTACCCACTGGAACATATTTTTCATTATTGCACTCATAACAGAACAAGAATTGTTTGAAATTTATTAGTACGGGTTTAAATATTTATTTCAGTTACAATAACAAACTTATTGATTCAAATGTAGTACTTTACCGTTTAATTAAGTAGGGGTTCATTGAATCTCCGGTTTTGTAACAAAATTAGTTAAAGCATTATTTGCAAGGGGTTACAGAAATAGGGAAAAGCAACAAAAAACAGAAATAAGTGTACTTATAATCCAAAGGAAATAAAAATGATACATGAGGAGTTTGGCGAGCCGATGAAGGACTAATATTCGTAGCACTTATTAAAAAATGACATGAACCTCATAATTCGTTAAAGAGAAAGAGAACAACAAATAGAATAACCCTTTTTTTGTGAGACTAATTTCATTTTTCACTCATATTTGAAAAACTATTATATCTGTTAAAAATAATCCAATTTCATTTCTCTAAAAAAAACTTTTCATCATGAAAAAAAAACCACATTTCTTTCTTATGCATTTCCTCATTCTAAGCTTTTCAATCTTTAACTTTAGTTGTAATATAAACAACAAAGCCAACGATTTAGTTATTGGCGATAGCTACAACGGCGGTATTGTTGCCTATATTTTGCGACCGGGTGAAACGGGGTACGATGCCAAATTAAAGCATGGCATCATCGCGGCTTCCTTCGACCAAAGTGACGGCATACAATGGTCTGATGGCAATTATATCGTAACCGGGGCAACCGCAACCGCAGTAGGTACTGGCAATGCCAACACCATCGCTATAGTTGCTAAACAAGGAGCCGGCAGTTATGCAGCTCAATTATGTGCCGATTTGGATTTAGGGGGATATAAGGATTGGTATTTGCCAAGTAAAGATGAGCTAAATCATCTGTACGAAAACAAGAGCGTGGTGGGTGGTTTTGCTACTGGATACTATTGGAGTTCCAGCGAGGTCGATAACGACGGCGCATGGGTCCAGGGGTTCAATGGCGGTGCCCAGGGCAACCCCAACGAGGGCGGCAGGTACTGCGTTAGGGCAGTAAGGGCTTTTTAGCAATTATGCGTTGGCTGCATAATGCTTTTGCTCATTGGTATCATTTACGAAAAAAGGGAATACCGAGAATGAGAGCGGAGAAAAATCGAAATAAGTGTACTAATAACCCGAAGGAAATAAAAATCATATATGAGGAATTTGGAGAACCGATGAAGGATTGAATAGGGCCTTGTATAAAGAAACATTACACAACCGTTTTAAAAAATATGTCCAAGAATTAGGGAGTTAGTACACATTTACCGCCGAAAGAATTTAACGAAGCTTGGATTAAGGGAATTTATCAAACCATACTTGTTGCGTAATCTTGAAATCACTCATGCCAATCAAGTCTGGAGCACTGATATAACCTACATTCCAATGGCCAAAGGGTTTATGTATATGA
>CANNQU010000036.1 GCA_947507965.1 Bacteroidota bacterium | reverse complement strand
GTGGAGTGACTCTAGCGGCAAACGGCCGATTCTTAGTTCAGCTTTTTATTTTCTCGGAGTTCGATAGCCCGAAATTCACTACGCGCTTTTACCTTGAATTAAAGATGCTTCGATCAAGGATTTCAGAACTTTTAAATCAATGTCTTCCAGTTTATTGATATAGATACAACCGCCATCGGTTTTGTGTTTACCTAAGTTTTTAATGGAAGCGGCATGTTCCTTATGATTAATCATCAGGTACAAGGACAGGCTCGCTTTACGCGGAGAGAAACCGATCAGAAACCAATCAACTTCTCTACCGCTGCCGGGGCTTTTGTACCTTTTATGGCCAAAGCCGATGATAGCGCTGCCCCATAATATCGGTTCTTCCAGGCTTGCTTTTTTCATTATTTCTAAAAGCACAAAGCTATCTTTCCGCTTTTGTTCGTTCGTTACCATATTGATAAAATCATCAACACTTGCGATGGTAGGTGTTGTTTTGATTACAGCGAGTTTGGATTTCTTTTCAGCCATTTGGAATTAATGTTTATTGGAGTTGCCCGATTTAATTTACTTGTTAAGGCTGCAAAATTATTTATTTTTTTGATGACCTCTTGCCGTACGTTTCAAATTAACGAGAGCGATCATTTCAGTACAAATATCAACATCGGAGCACGATGCCCTCTGCTATCGTAATGTTGGTGTCAAGGCATTTTTTCTATCCACAACCTTCGTTTAATTTAGTAATGTCAAAGTCAATCGGAATAGGAATAGTTTTAATGAAATTAACCCAATCAGTTTCAAGTTGTCCAACAGAGAATCCATAGATTGAATGAAAATTCTCAAATCCGTCAGTCCAAAGTAGTTTCATTTTTTCGACTCCATATTTCTCATACAGATATTTAAAAATTCCGGCACTCTGAAGGTATGCAATCACATCATTTTTTTTTGCTTGTTGATCGAAGTTGTGAACTAAACTGTCGAGCGGAAATAGTTTATTTTGTTGAAGATAATATGCATTTATAGAATACATCGGATTGTCATAAAAGCAATAATTATCGGTATAGGTTGCGCCACCTTCGTCCAACAGGCGATAATTTGTCAATCCCCACATTTCGTAAGATATCAGGTGAAATAGTTCGTGTTTAAATTGGGGGCGTATGGTTTGATTATAAACAAAAAAAACAAGGTCGTGTCCTTTAGCAGCACCTCCTTTTATCTTGTATCCCATTACTTTCTGCATCTCCTCCTTGCTGTCAACGGCCAATAAATAAATACCTTTGTTGTAAGCGGTGATATTTAACACCTCGCCTATTTTACGATATGCTATATCCAGTTCATCTTCAATTTGGGTTAGATGATTAGCAGCGTATGAGCTATCCTTAAAATAGATTCGAAACGATTTATAGTTAATAGACGAAAGTGAAATAGCGTCATTTCCAATAAAACCTAATACATAGGAAGAGGGTTGTTTGAACACCACTCGCTGCGAAAAGCTCACTTGCAAAGCAGCACTTACAAACCATATTATTAGTACTAATTTTCTCATTTTGTTGTTTTAAAAATGGATTAATGAGGTTGCCAACTTTCTAAATCAAATGTTTATTTTTATACCCACCTTTTAGTCGTTCGAACTTCACTCCTTCTAGGTAAACCCCTTTGGATACATATAAAGGCAAGAATTAACCTGTATTTAGTTGGGAGAGACCAGACGAAAGCCCAAAATCATGCTCTTGGAGTCAGGATAAATCCTGTCTCGTCTAGCTGCCCGGCAGCTAGACGCATTGCACATCCAACAACCCCCACGATAAATGCGGACCACCGACGAAGGCGCACCTTTAGGGTTGGTTTGAGCCGAAGGAGAATAATCCCCACCATACCCATCGCTACACCATTCAGCAACATTGCCTTGCATATCAAATAAGCCGTAAGTATTGGCTTCAAAACTCCCTACAGGCAAAGTTTCATTTCTGTTTTCACCTTTTGCCTGGTGCTTATACGGATAATTTCCATCATAATTTGCCTGACCAGTAGTCAGGTTTTTCCCAGTATTGAACGGTGTAGTTGTTCCTGCACGGTAGGCATATTCCCATTCGGCTTCTGTAGGTAAACGACAACCCACCCACTCTGCAAATAAAGTAGCTTCTTGCCAACTTATATTTATTACAGGACGATGGCCACGTCCCCAGCCTGCATCATTTGGTTTGCTTATGAAATTGGCTTCGCAAAACAAATCATACTGCTCAAATGTCACTTCATACTTGCTCATCTTAAAAGCACTCAGTGACACTTGATGTTGAGTTTCATCCTTTCCTCTGTCAACCTCGCTTTTAGGGCTGCCCATAGTAAAGGTACCCGCGGGGATACTTGCCCATTCAATAGTAGGTTTAGTTTGGGCTATTGCCAATAGACCGAAGCCCAATATCAATAAAGTCAAAACATTCTTTTTCATATCCAAATTTCAAGTTACTTGTTTACTCTTTTAGGCACCATCTGCTTACTCCATTTGAACTGCCGAATTATAGCCAATGCACCTCTCCAAAATTAAAGTGGTAAGGTTAATGTGAGATGGCCACTTCGGGAAGTTAACCAATCAGCCAACTACATCCAAATTTATTTTTGATTAAAACAGGAAAATTCTGAATCAAGTAACCGGAATCACCGATTATACGGATTAAATGATGACACAGATGAAAAAAGTGATCATCAAAAATCAGCGTAATCCATTAATCAGTATAATCAGCGATTCAGACAATGTATTTATGGAAGGTGCGAATTTAGAAAAAAGACACACCGTTAACTTTGCAACTGAAAAAATCACCGATTAAACGGATTAAATGATGACACAAAAGAAAAAAGTGATCGTCAAAAATCAGCGTAATCCATTAATCAGTAAAATCAGCGCTTCAGACAATGTATTTATGGAAGGTGCGAATTTAGAAAAAAGACACACCGTTAACTTTGCAAATGAAAAAATCACCGATTAAACGGATTAAATGATGACACAGAAGAAAAAAGTGATCGTCAAAAATCAGCGTAATCCATTAATCAGTAAAATCAACGATTCAGACAATGTATTTATGGAAGGTGAGAATTTAGAATAAAGACACAATAATGATTCAATTGGTACCCTAGTTCCAGAAAATACGGGTTGTCCACCAAATATCTCGGTGTCAATATTGATTATCTCTTTTATCGCTTCCACAATTCAAACATACGAATAAATCATGTTTAATCTAGTAAGGAGGCTTGCACTTAACGTTTTGCAGCTACCCGAAGGGCGGGACTTTTAAAACAAAACTTGATTTGAAAAACTAATGTTTGATTAGCCACAAAACTGGCTTTGGAACACGAAACCCCGCCTTTTGGGTAGGTGCTGTTATAGCCAGTGGTTTTTGGCCACCGTCCTTGAAAACCATTGTCAGTATTGAGTTTCTGTGTCATTGTCGTGTCGGCTGTGCGTTGCGTTTTTTATTTTTTTTGAAGCGTTGGAAAAAATATTTTGAAATTCTTTTTTGGGTCGGTGAGGTGGAAGCTCTTTTGCAATTTTTGGCTGTGCGTTGGCTTGTGTGAATTGCAAATGTGCTTACACCTGTGCGATGGCTATTTTGTATTTAATGTTAACATAATTTCTCTGAAACTTGCTAGTCCTGCTTCTAAGTTTTCTATAATGTCTTCTGCCAAAACATCAGGGTCGGGAATGTTGTCAAGGTCTGCAAGTGATTTGTCTTTGAGCCAAGAGATGTCCAAACTTGTTTTATCTCTTGCAATGATTTCATCATAGGTAAACTTTCTCCAACGTCCTTCGGGATTGGTGTCTGCGTTGTATGTTTCTTTTCGTTTGTTTCTGTTGTCGGGTTTGTAACAAGCAATGAAGTCTTTTAAAACATCAATGTTTAATGGATTTTTCTTTAAGGTGTGATGAATGTTGGTTCGGTAATCATAAACCCATATTTCTTTTGTCCAAGGATTTTTACTTGCAGGTTTGTTGTCGAAGAAAACAACATTTGCTTTTACGCCTTGAGCATAAAATATTCCAGTCGGCAAACGTAGAATTGTATGCAGGTCGGTTGTTTCCAATAATTTTTTACGAACCGTTTCACCTGCACCACCTTCAAACAAAACATTGTCGGGTAATACAACGGCTGCCATTCCTGTTGTTTTGAGCATTGAACGAATGTGTTGAACAAAGTTCAATTGTTTGTTACTTGTCGTAGCCCAAAAGTCCTGACGGTTGTAAGTTAAATCGTCTTTCTCTTGTTCGCCTTCGTCATTGGTAAAAGTTTGTGAACTCTTTTTTCCAAATGGTGGATTAGCTAAAACATAATCGTATGTTGTCGGAGAAGCAGCAATTAAAGCATCCGCAGGAGAAATAAAATTATCACTTTCTATGTCACCAATGTTATGAAGAAATAAATTCATCAAAGCCAAACGCCTTGTTCCAGCCACAATTTCGTTTCCGAAAAATGTTTCCATTTTCAAAAACTTGTTTTGCTCTTTGTCAAGTTTGTTATTTTCTACAATAAAATCATAAGCCGCTAAAAAGAACCCACCAGTTCCGCAACTTGGGTCAGCAATGGTTTTCATTGGTTGTGGCTGAACACATTCTACCATTGCACGAATCAAAGGTCGTGGCGTAAAATATTGTCCTGCACCACTTTTTACGTCTTGTGCATTTTGCTCTAAGAGTTTTTCATAAATATCTCCTTTAACATCTGCACCCATTACCAACCATTGTTCGCTGTCAATCATATCAATGATTTTGGCAAGCATTGCTGGGTCTTGAATTTTGTTTTGACTCTTGGTAAAGATTTGACCTAAGATACCTTTTGCAGTACTTAACTCACGAAGTAAAGTTGCATAGTGCAATTCTAGTTCTGCACCTTTTTTATTGGTTAGACTTTCCCAGTTGTATGCTTTTGGAATTGGTAGTTTTCTGTTGTGTGGTGGCTTGCTGTATTCATCTGCCATTTTTAAGAAAAGCAAATAGGTGAGTTGCTCTAAGTAATCTCCATATCCTACTCCTACATCACGCAGGGGATTGCAGAAACTCCATACTTTACTTACTATACTTGATGTGTTGTTGCTCATTATTTTTTTTATTAATATACTTTTGTAACTGTAACATCAGTGGAGATCAGATACTCTTTTTGATATCCAATGTCAAAGTCTTCAAATGTTATATAATCTGTTTCATCTCCTTTCCAATATTTTTCTATGAGATTAAGATTATCAAACAACATTGGAAAATTACTACTACTATATGGGATTTTTAATAGCCCAACAAATAGACTTATGACTTTATAATTATGGGTTGAATAAGTATTGTTTTCATCTAAATCAATTTCATAAATCTTCTTATCATTACCAATTGTAAAACCTTCTGCGATATTAATGTCATCAAAGGCGAAAACACAATCAAACCTACTTGTTGGAATTGGGACAATCGTTTTACGTATTGATTCAAAATAAAATTCCATCCAAGCTTGTTGCTCATTGGAATACTTATTTTTAATAAAATTACCCCACTTGCCTTTTTTGATAGTATCTCCAACATTATAAGAATGAGTGCTACAATGATATACTTTCATATTTCTTGTGATTGATTTTGTTCTAACAGAAGATAATATCTTTTATCATCCTCAAAATAAAAAATTGGGACATTTGGGTTTTTAGCAAATTGCTTCTCCCAAAATCTCTTTGCATCCTCTGTGATAAAATTTTCTTCCTGATAGCAATTCAATGAACTTGAAAAGATTCTTTTTATTTTTTTCAACCCAGCTTTATTTTCCAAGAGAATAGTATGCACAATATCCAATAAACTAATCTTTTTAAATGGTTCCGATTTATTGTACTTTGTTGCACTACTTTGATAATAATCACCATCATTGAACAATTGTCTCGGAATATCTCTTACTTGAAGTTTGTCGTCAAATTCAGTATCTATTGTATTTAAGGGCTTTAGATTTAAATATATTAGTGGACTTACTGCATCATTGATTTGATATAAGTTAATATCAAACCCTTCGCTATCTTCTTCAACTGTAAGTCTGTAATTTTCTTTAATAAATTCCATCTTTATATTTTAATTGTTATACCAATTTCCCCTCAAATGCTTTTTTCAAAATACTTTGCCTTAATGTTTCTGCCTGTTGCAAACTTTGGCTAATTGTTTCATCAATTTTATCGCATACTGTGAGTTTACTTTCTAATTCATCTACTATGACTTGTTGTTCTTTAAGAGAAGGAAGTGAAATTGGGATATCGTTTACTATTTTCAAATTCAAGTTAGCCATTGTCGTTCCACCTGCATTTTCATCAAGATACTTTTTAACAGTCTGACTACTTAAATAATAATAAAGAAAAAGGGAATTTAACCTTTTTGACTGAGGTCTAAAAAATAAACTTCCTGTTCCACAGAACCAACCAATTTCTTTTTTTCGAACAAGTCCACATCTACCCATTTCACCTCTTCTACCCATAATTACATCACCTTCTTGCAAAATGTAATTTGGTAAACTATCCCTTTTTTGTTTTGTAATTGAATATGAAAAATTAGGTTGAATATTCCCGTCTTGAATATGCATCGGGTTTATAAGGGGAATTCCATTTGTAATATAATCTTCCTTGTGTAGTTGAGTTCCAAATGGGCCAATTTGGATTTTCTCGGTTACTTCTTTCATTACAAAATCATTGAACTTAGTGTTAACAAAAGCCCATTTCAACAAACTTTGCCTGTACACTTTTAATTGAAGCTGTGCTTTTTGAAGTTGAGTGATACCATTATCTAATTCGCTGAGTAGTTCTTCTATTTTGGCTACTATAGCTTGTTGCTCTTCAAAAGGCGGGATAGGAATAAATATTTTTTTTGCTCCTTCATCATTCAAAGCTGACTGCGTAGAGCCAGAACATAATTCATCTTTAATTTGAGTGAATTTTATTGATGTTAAATAGTGTAGAATGTAGTTACTACTCAATTTACCTTCAATTGGTCTTATTTGAAAAAAGCCAGTTGAAAAGAGTTGCCCATCTAATTTTGCGTCAATAAGAATTGCCTTATCGGTAGCCTTCATTCTAGCCTGAAGAACATCACCTTTGATGGCCAACCTATTTGCTCTTGATGGCTTCTCCGAAAAAGAATATTCACCTTCTTCAATTATCGAATCTGATTTTATGCTACCTGTAGAAAAGTACTTTTTCTTCCCTTTATATTCTGGCACACCAGTTTTAATATAAGGCAAGTCGTTAACTAAGGACGCTATTGTCCAGCCTTTCGGTATATCTTTTATCTCAGTCATTATGCTGCCAATGCTTCATTTAATTCATTAATAATTTCTTCGGTCTTATTGCCAAACAATTGCCACATTTTACCTAATCCGCCTTGTGCATTAAATGGGTTCAAGTCAAAATCATCTTTGTCAATATGAAAACTATTGACAACATAATCTTTAATCATTCTAAGCCATTGCATTTGTTCTTCATTAAACTTTGTTGCACCAGCTTGTTTTTTAAACACCCAATCTTGAAAATTTTTGTCAACTATTTTATCATAAGCAGTAAGCGTTTTGTCTAATCCGCTTATTTTACGAATGAGAGAAACTATTGCGGTTAGTTCATTTCTTGGTGAGCCGTTGCATTGTTCTAATGCTTCATATGCTCGCCATACATTCATTGGCGCAAGTGTCGGTTTGTCATTTTGAAGTTTCTCCAACACTTCTTTAATCATTGTGTATGTTAATTCCCGTCTGCGAAAGGGTTGGTTGTAAAAAATTTGCAAAGCCATTAATTCATCTTTGTGTTCTTGCATCCATTCTGAAAAACTGGCGATTAATTCATTCGCTTTGTTGGTATTGTCTTTGTCCCAACCAACGTGAATTACTTCATCAGGATTAGCCAAGTCAATTTTTTGTTCGTGAGCCTTGCGAACATTTTCAATGTATTCGTTTAGTTCTCCTGTAAATACTTTGGCTGCTTCGTTCTGTAATGTTTCAGTTTTTACTTTTATTGCTGCTTCAATTTCAATAGGTGCAGCACCTGCCATTTCGGTTCTTACCTTGCTTTCAATTTCTTCCAGTACATCGGGATTAAAAGCATTCAACAATTCTTTCACAACCTGTGAAACACTTTTACCGTTGGCTTTTTCGGCAAATTGCTTTTTTTCCTTTTCTGTAATTTGTTTATCTAATCGGGTAAGTCTGTTGGCTAATGAAGTGAATAATTCTTCTTCTCTTGCTCCAACTGCAACTGCTTGTAATAAATCTTTTAGCGGAACTCCTGGCTTTTTTTCCAGCGGTCGGCTGTCTGTCTTTAAACTTTTGGTTACACCAATTGCATCAACAATTACAAAATGGTCTTTGGTAAACTTAGCTGTTGGCGTAACTTTTCGCAAACTATCTAAATCAATCGTTCGCGTGCCTCTGCCTTTCATTTGCTCAAAATAATTGATGCTTTTTACATCTCTCATAAAAAGCAAACATTCCAAGGGTTTTACATCTGTGCCAGTGGCAATCATATCAACCGTAACGGCAATACGTGGATGATAATCGTTACGGAATTGAGCCAAAGTGCTTTTGGGGTCTTCGCTGTTGTAGGTTATCTTTTTGCAGAACTTATTTTCTTCGGCAAATTCTTCTCTTACAATGTCTATAATATCATTGGCGTGGCTGTCTGTTTTAGCAAAGATTAAAGTTTTAGGAACTTCAAAATTTCCGTTTTTATCGTAACGTTCTTTAAAAATACTTGGCAAATGTTCTTTGAATGTTCGAATGATGGTTCTTATCTGATTAGGATTTACAACATCTTTATCCAATTGCTGTTTTGAATAGTTTTCATCTTCATCCTGCAATTCCATTCGTTTCTTTCTGCTCAGGCGTTCACGGTGTTCAATGTATTCGCCTTTCCAAAGTGTTGCTCCTTGTTGCGTTACTTTGGTATCAATGATAAATACTTCGTAACCTACATTCACACCATCTGCAACCGCCATTTCGTGAGAATATTCACTTACTAAATTCTGGTCGAAGTAACCAATGGTTCTTTTGTCGGGAGTAGCGGTTAAGCCAATTTCAAAAGCATCATAATATTCCAATACTTGTTTCCAAAGGTTGTAAATACTTCGGTGACATTCATCAATTACAATGAAATCGAAAAACTCAATTGGCATTTTTCCATCGTATTCAATCGGTGGAATTTCTTTTGTTTGATATTTTCTTTCGTTCGGATTTTCTTCTTCTGCACTTTCTTCCAGTTCAGTTCCTTTTAAAATGGAATACAATCGTTGAATAGTGCTGATGCAAACTTGACTGTCCGTTGCGATGTAACTTGATTTCAGTCGTTGAACGCTGTATAGTTCAGTGAATTTTCTGTTGTCATCATTCGGCACGAATGACATAAATTCCTGTTCCGCTTGTTCACCTAAATTTTTGGTGTCAACCAAAAACAAAACTCGTTTTGCTTTTGCATATTTCAGCAAACGATAAATTGCAGTTATGGCTGTAAAGGTTTTTCCAGAACCTGTTGCCATTTGTATCAAGGCTCTTGGTCGGTTTTCTTTAAAGGATGTTTCTAATTTAGTTATGGCGTTGATTTGGCAATCACGTAAACCTTCGGTTTGCAATGAAGGCAAGTCGAATAATCTTTTGCGAAGTGATTTGTCTCGCTTCACCCAATCTTTTAATGTTTCGGGTCTGTGAAAACTGAATACTTCTCTTGCTCTTGGTTTCGGGTCTGTAAAGTCCGTGAATCTTGTTACTTCGCCTGTACTGATATATACAAAAGGTAAAGGTTCGTTTTTAAGATGTTTGAGTTTGGCGTTTGCATATTCTTCACCTTGTCCTTCGTGAACATTCATTCGATGTCCTTCTTCTTCACGCTTAGCCTCAATAACTCCGCAAGGCTTCCCTTCAACAAATAAAACATAGTCCGCAGGACCAACATCAGTCAAATATTCCTTAACAGCAACACCAATTCCAGCATTAAGATTAACTTGTTTGATGCTCTGAATAACCCAGCCGCAAGCCGTCAACTGCTTGTCAATGTTATCTCTTGCTATTTGCTCTGGGTTTTGGTTTGCCATTATTTAATTAAATACAATTTTTTGTCGGACAAGATACGATTTTTCATTCTTTAAACGATCATTCTCGTTCTGTGGCGGGTGGGAGAATTGGCTCTTTTGCAAGCTTGGGTTTGTGTGTCGGCTTGTGCGGCTTGCAAATGTGCCAATTGTGCGGTGGCAGAATTTCAAAATATTTTGTGCGGTGGAAAAAAAAGAAAAAACATTGGGTCGGCTTGAGTGTCGGATTACTCGCTGTCCCGTTTGAATATGTTCGATATGTTGGTCACCTGTCAAAATGGTTTGTCTTTGTTTTAATGTTTAAATTTTAGGTCGGTCTGTCGTCTTGTGAACGGTCGTCCTACCATTGGCTATAACGGTTTGGGGGCTTGGCGAAGGTGGCGATTTTCACCACAAATGTTGATGCGGAGAATCAATGTTTAATTAATCACTAAACTGTCTGCGGAGTACTGAACCGCCACTTTTGCCAAACCCGTGTTATGCGTACGTGCTAATGCTCGTTCAAGACACAATTAGTTAATGTTTGCAATAAAGTTTATTAGACGCTCATGCTATTTGTTCGGCCTAATCATTTTTCTTTTCATCTTCTCTCTTTTCCATGTTCATGGAATACGCTATTAAAACGATACCGAAGATAGAGAATGCTAGAGACGTTAAAGAATGACGATGATAGCTCTCATTGCCCCAACCTACGATTAATTCGTAAACAAAAATTGTTACTCCAATTGTTGCAGAAATAATACCTAAAATACTTGTTTTTTTAAAATTCATTTTTATTTAGTTTAGTTGTGCCTGCTCTAATCGGTTTTCGGCTTACCCGCTTATTTTATTTTTAGTTCGTCAAAATTAATTATTTACTGTTAAGTATCAAGGTTGCACTGTAGCCCAAGCATGACGCATAACTTGTTTATACCCATGACAAAATCAGATATACTCACCCATTATTGGGTGGGTAACCCTGATAGTCATAAGGGTTTATCTACAAATGTATTCTTATTTTCTTAGATCCAAAAAATCGTCGAATGGGCTCTTTATAAAATGTGATGAAAAGGTGAAATTACGATACGCTCCACATTATATTCTGGTTGCCTAAAATTCCTTAACTTCCCATTCTAAAATTAAAAATAATACCGGTCTATGTCCAACTTGAAAAAATATTTATTGCTTCTATTGGTTCTTCCTTCTCTAAGCTTTGGGCAATCTTTCGCAACCCTTAAATTGAAATTCTCAACCGCTACGAGCGATTCTTGCGCACTGAAAATAGAAGATCGTTTCATCGACGAATACAACCAAATTAGTAAAACAAAAATCAATGGAGGCGAATGTAACTTTCGCGTTTCACTCAATACCCCGGCAATGGCCAAATTGAGTTATAACCAGCATTCGATGACGCTTTTTTTACAACCTAACGACGCTTTAGAGCTGACACTCACCCTTGATTCATTAAATGGCACCGTAACATATGCCGGCCAAGGAGCAGATCAAAATAAATTGCTAAACCTCTTCTTCAAAGAGTTTGAGAACGACTTCGATAAAGATAAATTAAAACAGCTTATGCTTAATAGCTCCGTGGATGTTTTTGAAATGAAATTATTTGAACAACGAAAAAAACAGCTCGCCTTCTTCAACCAACAAGATAAATCTAAATTAAGTAATGCATTTAACACGTACCTCGAACAATCCATACGATATCATTATTTTGGATCGCTGCTTTCTTACCCCATCACCATCGCCAACCAATCCACTGCCATTCTTACCGTTAATGCCTTGCCGGAAGTGATGCTTGACGGTATTCATTCGAAATTAATTACCGACGATGCATTAAGCTGTGCCACTTACCGAGATTTCATTATCGGCTTTATCACCTATTTCACCTCGAAAGCCAATGGCTTCAATAAGTTCACCGATTATAACACCAGCATGCAGCGTAAAGTGCTCTATGCAAAATCAAATCTTACCCCTAAAACATTAGCATGGTATATCGCTAATTTCTTAAACACCGACGGCGATAAAGTAGCCCCCTACACCGTTAAAACCATTTATGGTGAGCTTAATGAATTAGAACACGGAGGCACCTACACCCAACTGCTAAAATTAAAATGTGACGCACGTATCAATACAAAAGAAATAGCTGCAAAAAAAGATAAAAAGAAAAATGAAGAGCATGCTACCAATGAGAGCGTCACCAAAAACCCGTTTGAGGGTATTACTTTAAAAGACATTAAAGGCAAAGCGTTTAACCCTCAAGATATTAAAGACAAGGTGGTATTCGTCGATTTTTGGGCCAGCTGGTGCGGCCCTTGTCGCCAAGAGTTTCCATACTCTAAACTACTCCATAACCGTTTCACAGAGAAACAACTCAAGAATATCGTATTCCTGTATATTTCTGTTGATGGCAATGAAGGGGCGTGGAAGAAGTCCGCAGAGAGCATCGGCATGGAGGGCTTGTTACTTATTTCGCCTGGCGACTGGAGCTCGCCCATCGTAAAATATTTCGGTATTGGCAGCATACCGCATTATATGCTGATCGATAAAAACGGGAAAATAAGTAACAGAGACGCCCCTCGCCCTAGTTCCGGTGATTTAATTTATAATGAGATGCTAAAGCTTCTCAACTAATTTTACCACGATAATAAAGCATGAGAAAATTCACGATACTTGTTTTCATGGTGTCGAAGCTGCTTCCCGCACAAACTTATTCCTGGAACAGCATCGACTTAAAAACGAATACCAATATCAGAGGCCTCTCTGTAGTTAATAATAAGGTGGTATGGGTGAGCGGCAGCAACGGCTGGACAGGACAAAGCTCCAATGGTGGAAAAAACTGGACCATGACCCAAGTTAAAGGATTTGAGAAGGCTGATTTCAGAATGCTTTATGCTTTTAACGAACGAAAAGCCATAATAGCCAATAGCGGCTCTCCAGCTCATATCTTAATAACGCAGGATGGTGGGTTGAATTGGGATATGGTTTATCGGAATTACGATAGTGCCGCTTTTTTTGACGGAATGGATTTTTGGAATGCGCATGACGGCATCATCTACGGCGATGCCATTGAAGGGAAAATGCTGCTGTTGCGCACGAACGATGGTGGACTCCATTGGCAAGAGCTCCCCGATTCGAGCAGACCGGTGATGATAAAAAATGAAGCCTCCTTTGCTGCCAGTGGCACCGGAATTCGCTGTGTGGAGCAACAAAAAATTATACTCGCAACTGGAGGAAGCCAATCGCGATTATTTATTTCCAACAACCAAGGCACCGCCTGGGATACATTTTCGACTCCCATGATGCAAGGAAGAAATAGCACCGGAACATTTTCGGTGGCTTATAAAAAACCAAATCACCTAATTATTGTTGGTGGCGACTTTTTAAAAGACACCTCAAAAATAAATCATGTTTTCTATTCCACCGATGGCGGCCAACAGTGGCTAAGGCCTGATGTGCCCACGGGGGGATATCGTGAGTGTGTTGAATACGTGAATACAAAAACAATACTTGCAACCGGCCCGTTCGGCACCGATATTTCTTCTGACGGTGGAAAAAATTGGACATCCTTATCCGACGAGAAATTATTTCATGTGATACGAAAAGCGAGAAAAGGCAAGCTGATTATGGCAGCAGGTAAAGGCAAGGTGAGCATCATACAAAAAAAGCCATAAGTCTAATTCCTTGACTATTGTTAGAGAGATGCAATACTTAATATTTTACAAATTTTAATGAGGTTAATGTTCCGTCATCATTAAAAACATTGACAAAATACATCCCTGTGGCAAATCGGCTCGTATTAAATTCAACTTTGTTTTGCCCTGAGGAAATAGTCATCATATAATCCTGAACAATATTGCCAAAGATATCACTTATTTGAAACCTTTTTCCTACGATTGTTGTTCCACCGAAATCTACATATACTACGCCGGTGGTCGGATTTGGAAATAGCACTATTTCATTAGCCCTTTGAGCGTCAAGTGCTACCTCTAAAACAGCGATTGAACTCCACTCAAAATGACCATCAAAGTCAATCATCATTAGTCGATAGTAGATATATCGTTTGTTCCATTCAGTGATCTCCTTATCGATGATATGATACCTATTTAAAATCATGCTGTTGCCAACTGCTTTTTTACTGTCGATATACGAGAAACTAATTCCGTCTAAGGATCTATAAACATCAAAGCGATCAGCATTTATTTCTGAGGAGGTTGACCAATGAATATATCCGTCCTTATTTCTCCGTACCGCATTGAAGTTAAGCAAGCCAACGGGAAGTTGTTGCAGACTATCCGAAATAAGTAAATACACCGTAGCACGAGCACATAAACTTAACGAGTCGCATACTTCATAGACGAAATAGTCGGGGCCCGAATATCCGGCATTTGCGGTATAAGAATACTTGCCGTTGTAGAGCCATGTTACTATGCCATGCATAGGCTCTACGATTAATGTGGCTTGCGTACTCAACGAATAATAGGGTCCATTTAAATCCATATCATTGAGTAACACAGAGTCGACAGAAGGGAAATTGGGGTTAATAAGAATCAAGTCATCACCAGGTACAGGCGGCTTGTTTGCAGAACTATTGGCGATTGGATTCACGGCGATCGTAATACTAGCATTTTCGCAAGCCTGCGGAGTTTCTATGGTATCACAAACTTGGTAACTTATCGTTACAGTCCCTAAGAAGTCGGCCACAGGAGTAAACCCAAACGACCCATTTTGATCAAAACTAAAACTACCTGCATTGGCCACGGCGCGTCCGAACTGATCAACACCTTGCAGCACAGCATAAGTACCGGTGCGCGATAAAATATTGGATATAGGATTATAGAAACCCTTAAATTTCACTGAGTCAGCTTCTCCATCTTTATCATTGGTAAGTACGTTACCATGAACTTCTGTATTTAAAATGGTAACATAGGTGTCGTTATTGGGCAATACCGAATTGAGTGTGGCAGGCGCAAACGGTAAGATGATGTGGATTGACAAATTGGCTGTTGCACAGGTACTAAAAGCCGCGCTATCACATAAAATATAAGCTACTTTCGCCACACCAACAAACCCACTTGCTGGAGTAAATGAATAGTTCCCCGTCTGTGCATTCCAGCTTAGTGAACCCGCATTGGAAACCCATGTCCCACTTAAATTATACCCTCCAATAGTTGAAGCTGAAATTAATGGTGTTGAAGTTAAATAATCAATGAAACCACTGAATTTTATGGGGTCGCCTTCGGCATCAAAATCATTAGAAAGAACACGTCCGGTAACCGTTATATCTCTAAAGGTATTATTATTATCGTTTCTGGCCACAACCGAATTATAGGCAAATACATCAAGGAGCACTGTTGCTTCACAACATAACGAAGGAGAACCATCATCACATACCTGATAAATGAATTCATCGGGACCAAAATAGCCGGTACTCGGGGTATATTTATAAGTGCCGTCACCATTGAGTACTAAGGTGCCATGAGACGGGGCACTAACCGGTGACGTATTTAACACCAAAGTATTGCCATTGATATCGGTATCATTGGCCAATACAGTGGTTCCATACAAAGGCATATTGGTCATGGTGTAACCATGATCATCGGTGGCAAACGGACGATCATTCGTGGTGCCATTTACATCCGGATTAATATCTATCCTGAACATAGCATTTGCACAAGCCGACGGTGTCGCATTATCACAAACTCGATAGGACAAATTGATGCCGCCCACAAACGACGAATCAGGCACAAACACGAAATTCCCTGATGGATAAACACTCATGACACCTGCGTTGGCAATGAAGGTTTCATTATAGTCATAGCCACTAACACTCCAAGAACCATTTGATTCAAATGTCGAAGTGATTGAATCATAGATGCCTTGAAAGATGATGCTATTATTTTGAGCATCATAGTCATTCAGAAGCATATTGCCGCTTACACTTTTATTTTGATAACCTAAAAACTGATCATCATGCGGATTTACCGAGTTGCTGAGACCGGTATTTGATGCAATGACATTGATATGGAGGTATGCCACTTCACAAGCAACAAAAACATTATTATCACATTTTTGATAGGCGATATTAACAATCCCTGTAAAAGAAGCAGCAGGGATAAATAGATACGAGCCATTGGCACTAATTGTAAGCGTACCGGCGTCTGCCACATAATTTCCATTTAAATCATTTCCACTCACCGAAAGGATGCCGCTAGGCTTATAAACACCAATTAATGAATCGAGAAATCCGGAGAAAACGATTCCATCACCTTCAGGGTCTTGATCATTGGATAATACATTACCACTTACCATAGTATTTCGAAGTGTACTATTATTGTCGTTATTAGCAATGGTAATGTTGATGGTATTGATATTAACATAAACTCTTGCGGTATCGCCTTTTGAAGCAACCACAGGGCATCCACCGCCTGCATTAAGCGGTATATCGGTGATAATATAATCGAAAGAATCAATTCCAAGAACCGACAGATACGCGGTATATTGAAGAATTCCATTTCCCAACAAGGAACGTACACCCTTGTGCGGCATTAAAATTCCCGACGACAAAGAGACCACCAAAGATTGATTATCGGGCTCTACGTCGTTACTTGTCAAATCCCAGTACATCGTCGAATTAATTGACAAGCTAATGGTATCGCTAATGGCTTCCGGTTTATTATTCGGCAGGGCACTTACGGCGATGTAGATGTATGCCGAATCTATTTTTTGTGGTGTCTCCAAATCTTTAATATAATATTTAATGGAGTCGGAGCCCACAAAAGTCGAAGCCGGCATATAAAACACGGCCGAACCATCGGTGGTAACGGTACCCGCTTGGGGTGTAGGAGAAATGACACTACTAATAAAAATATTAAGTGAACCTTCCGCATTTAAATCATTGGTTAAAGGATAATAGGTAGCAGGCTGACATTGATTGGCAGTTGCCAAATCTCTTACAGCATCAGGTGCCTGATTGGTTACGGTAACCACAATGAAGGCGGTATCAGCAAGTGGTATTAACTGATCATCATAGATTAAATAGGCAAAAGAATCGACACCGGTAAAACCTGGAAAAGGAGTATAATAAATACTGTCGTTAACCATACTCACGGTACCATTGGATGCAGGCCAATAATCAAGCAACTCAGCGACAGAATAGACTAACCCGGTGACTGTTTTAGTATCGTTAGTTAAAGGTAATAAACCACTAACACCCTCTGAAAGCAAGGTAAGTAAATCTCGAAAGCCCAACGGAGGTGCAGGAGCAACATAAATAAAGTAGGAACCCGTATCGCATAATGTTGGCGAACCGTTATCACATACTTTATATCGCAAGGTATCCCAACCATAGAATCCAGTGGTGGGAGTAAAGGTTATGGTGTTTCCAACCAACAACTGCGTCCCGTGCTTGGGGGCATTCGGAGAGGCTAATAAGGATACAGACAATGATTGTCCGGCATCAAGATCGATATCATTGGTTGCCACATTTTTTGATATCGCCACATTGGTATTGGTGTATGAAGTATCATTATAGACAAAGGGATTACGATTAGGAATCGCAGCACATTTTTCATCGTAACTTATCGCATCAATATCCGGAGACCCAGCCGTTTGAGTAAGCTTGACATATTTGGTATTGGCAGTGGGAGAAAAGGTACTCTCCAGAAAAGTAAATTGACTTGAGCTTGTGCTTGCCGGTGAAATTGAATAGGTAGTCCAGGTGCTGTTATTAGCACTGCCTTGCACCGTTATCGTGGCTATTGCTGCTGCATTAGGAGCCCATCGAATACGAATCGATTCTCCACTGGTTACCGTATCGGTTAAGGTCAACGTTAATGTACTACCGCTGCCCATCAGGGCCGTTCCAGTTGCGCTTCCATTAGAAGCATTGGGAATGCCAATGGAATTTGAGGCGTTGGTAACGGTTCCACTAGTAGCCTGACTCAACGCATTTCCTGCGGGATGAGATTGAATTTCCGTATTGGTACAACCGGTGGCCGTTACGATAATCACGACGATACCGGTATCGCATATACACAACGTATTACACGCATTGTATATAATGGTATCGTTACCAACGTACCCTCCATTGGGAACATATTTAAGGGTACCATCAGACAGTATATTGGCTGTTCCAAACAATGGATTACGTGAAATGCTATAACTTAAGGCAAGGCTCTGTGGATCGGAATCATTCGTTTTTTCGTTAAAAATCAAAGTCGCATTTTTACTGCCAGTAATAACATCTCTATTCGCATTGGGCTTTGCATTTACACAGCCGTATTTACGGTACCTCACCGCATCTGTATATACATTGAATGCCGTAGTGGTTGACGAGCTTGTGGTATAGGAGGTAAGATGAATTTTCAAATATCGAACGGTAACCCCGGAAGGGACAATGAAGCCATAATCACGATAAACGAAACTAGAAGCTGTATTAACAACATTTATCGCTTTAAAATAAGTACTTGGAAAGGAATTCGTTTCGTTAAACTCAATTTTCATTAGTGCATTATACCGCTTATTGCTTACGGCCATTCTTAAAATAATACTGTCACCTACCGTAAGATTTGAACTTGCGCCTAAATCTAAGGTAAGAATATCACCTGTTGCGTTGATGGCTGCCGAATTAACCGAATCTTTGGTTATGGCAACCGGTGCCCCTATGGCTCTCCATCCTCGCAAGACGGAAGTACTATCAACCACTGCAACGGCATTTCCAGAGCTTAGAAACGACTCATATTCATTCGCTAAACAGCCTTTAGCACTAGGCAATCCAATATTGACCAACACCTTTCCGGTATCACACAATGCCGTAGGATCGCACACCTTATAATAGAAGGAATCTTTTCCTGCCTGACCTGCGAAGGCCGTGTAGGAAATTAGTCCACCACTTACGATGGAAACGTTACCCTTCGACGGAGGGGTAATAATGGTGATAGCCGTTAATGCATCATTATTCAAATCATAATCATTGGCTAGTAAATTTTTGGTGCCTACTGGACTGCATAAAGCCACCGTAAGGGTATCATCGAGAGCCACAGGCCGAACAGGAGAAGGCACAAATATAGTCGCGGTAGAGCTATAAGAAACTCGCCCACATGGATCAGAAACGAGACATGTAATCTGGCAATCTGTGGGTAAGGCCACCGTGTCGGGAGTGAATGTAGTAGATGCTGCATTGGCATTTGCAAAATGTCCGCCACAACTCGACGACCATTGATACGTAAGTGTATTTCCAAGAGGGGAAACAAAACTAACCGATACCGGTATCGCTGCACCAGGACCCATTGTGGTAGGTACCGAACTGGAGGTGTAGGTCGGTGTTTTATCGAGCATTGCCAAAAAAGAAAAATTAAAAAACTGCCGCATGGCAGCGACATTTGCAGCTCCTGTGCCTCCAATATTATGGCCTCCCTGATACATCACCAAACCGGCCGTGTCAATACCAAAGGCTCTACCATAAAGCGTTACTGAAGCCGGCCCATTAGGAAACGCAGTTACGTTTGATTGGGTAGCATCATAACATCCGATTTTGGTTGTATTTCTCCAGGCACCTCCAGCTAATGGAATATAAATTGTTTCTGAACCCGATAGATGTGCAGCATCTTCGCTCCCCATTCGTTGAAATACCGGATCATCGGCAGTAGCGGTAATGGGTGCCCCATTATAGGACGCTTGGTTAAATAAATCGTTAAACGGAATGCTCCCTTGAGCGTGATTAGCAAAATTTACTAACCCAGTGGTAGATAAAAAATTACATTTTTGTGATGGAATCGCTGGATTGTACATAGCCTCTATAACACTTACGGCATGGCATCCAGCCCATATCGCTCCTTTGTTGCTTCTGTTCCAATTATATAAATTACCATGAACAGCCCAGGTTGCATCGGCATGAGGAAGAACAAAAATATCATTACAGCCATTTAATAAAGAAGGAGTAATCCAATTATAGGCAGAAGATGGGATTCCGGCTGATGTAAAGAACCCTACCGCAACTGTTCCATACTGTGGATCGATAGTCCAAAGGGGAACACTTCGAAGGGTGTTGGTAATGGTTACGTTAATGGGTGCAAGTGTGTAGGTGCCAACCACACCTTGCGTTTGCCAATAGGCAATACGAGTTGCAACGGCAGCACTGATAAAGCCTTTTGGAATAATGAATGTACCGCCTTTGTATTGGGTACCCATATACGTGAAATCGATACCATCTCTAACTTTGCCTGCGGCAATTACCCATTTCACCTCCACCCGGTAAGTTTTAAGAAGCTCGTAAACTAAACCATAGGGCTTCATACCGTTACCCACCGTTTGAGGCACGACACCCATGTTGATAATAAATGAACCCGTGGCGAGTGTTTCTGATGTTTGTGAACTAGCCTGAAAAGATATCAAGGCGAAGAAAAAAGCGAAGGTAAAAAAAAGTGTTTTCATAATAAACCTGATTAAAGATTTGTGGGAGAATGAAAAAAGGTGATGATTGAGGGCAGAGATTTGTATTCAAGTTTAGACGTAAGTTTTCACTTCACAAAATATATTTTAAATCAATTTTATCCTTATTCCAGCTTATAATTGTTCATAATAAAAGACAGGAAAAGATTTCTAAAATAGTGCTGCGATTAAGTATCTATAAGCATCCTAACGATACTTGGTTTCTCATTTAATACGGATCATCATTTAAAATCAAGATTGCTTTTTTCTAAATTCACATGCTGATGAAAATGTTCATAATAAAAGACACTTACTTTAAGGCCTTTTTAAAAACAATCCTAGTATTCAAGTGGAAGACGAATGTGATAATACCCTATTTGCTGTTTTATCTAAAATGCACTTTATTAGGTTGATATCACCTTGAACGATAAACCTATTCACGAATTTACATCATATCATGACGATTCTCTTTTGCTGATTACTGATTTTTGCGTTATACTTGCATTCATGCTTTACAAACAATTTTAAAATAAATTAATATGGGACAATTATTGCCGGTTATAAAAAATTATGCGTGGTTCAAAGACGACGCCCTCGTACTAAAAGAAGCACTGCTCGACTTTGATGAAAGCCCCGTGATGGGTATTGCCGAAGACCTCGACGACAAAATACAATATTCGGAAGCCTCAAGCCCGGAAGCCTTTGCAGCAGAACTCGCCACGAGAAAAATAGAGGCTCTCGAGAATTTAAAAAATCTCGAAATAACGTATGAAGTACAAGAAGTGAATGGTGAAAAAGTAGTCGTAGCCAGTGGACAAGAATTTGCATCGGAGAAAATATTAGATACCGCTTTTCTCGAAAAAATACACCAAGAGTTAGCCTCCGAACAGATTGCTATTGGCATCCCCTTCCAAGGTCTTCTAATCGCTATATCGAACGGCTCTACCGAGCTGCTCAATAAATTCCCCAGTGTAGTAAAAAAACATTACGACAATGCACAAGTGGATAAAATTTCCGACAAGGTGTTTCTTTCTGTTAACGCAAGTATAATAGCGCATGCCGGAGTCGATGTGAGTGCGCAAAAAGCCGCAGAGCCTGAACCTTGCTTTGTACAAACCATGACCCTGACTGGAGCAACCGAAAAAGATTTGGAATTTGTAACCTTTATTGGCCATCAAGACCTCGTTGAGTTACGTGCTGCCTTCCATAAAACTTATCAGGAGTTACTCGAAAAATGCAAGGCTGAAGAGGCGATAAGTGGCATCATGAAATTTATGATTATACCCGAAATAATCGAAAAAAGTGATGGACTAATTCATGTGTGCGTCGATTTAGCCTCTACCTTCTGCGACGTTGAAACAATTGCCTCTACTGCCCCTGCGCTAAAGAGCTTAAAGGTTGTTTTTAATTACGATCAAGAGGACGTATTGGCTGAGCAGTCGTATGCTAAGCTTTGAGCTTGACATAAACGACATCCGCTATAAAATCAATTGCTTTTGAGAATTTACGGCTCCTTTTCCGTTCGTTAAAGGCTCTTATTTTAGCAACTATTATACCTACCTTTGTTGCCAATTGATGATTTATATCTTCGTATTGATGTCCCACTGACGTAAACTTTTCACACCCTTACGTTTTCCTTCTTGTTTTATATTGAACCGAAATGCTTAAATTCTTTTCTCTTTCTTTACTGCTTTCTTTAAGCCTACTGCTCCATTCTCAAATGGTGAGCATAACAGGACTGCTGCATGATGAAAATAAAGCACCTGTTATTGCAGCGTCCGTCGTTATTTTAAACGCCGACTCTTCCTTTGTTAAGGCTACCACAACAGATGAAAATGGAATATTCAAAATTGGCCGCCTCCAAGCCAACACTTCGTATCTATTAAAAATTATATACCTGGGCTATAACCCCTTTTACCAATGGCTTCCCTTAGCCACTACTGCGCTCAACATGGGCACCGTTACGTTAATACCAAACGCTAAATTCCTGAAACAAGTTGATGTGGAAGGCAAAGTACCTCTAGCGTTACAAAATGGCGATACCACAAGCTATAATGCCAATGCCTATAAAGTAAACAAAGATGCTACCACCGAAGACCTCGTTACGAAGATGCCGGGCGTAACCATTGTTGATGGTAAAGTACAGGCCCAAGGCGAAGATGTGAAGCAAGTATTGGTTGATGGTAAAGTTTTTTTTGGTGATGACGCCAACGCCGTACTGAAAAACTTGCCGGCTGAAGTGGTTGATAAAATTCAAGTTTTCGACAAGAAAAGTGATCAGGCCCAGTTCACCGGAATTGATGATGGTAACAGTGCTAAGACAATAAATATAGTAACAAAAATGCAGTTCAGAAACGGCACCTTTGGTAAAGTTTATGCCGGTTATGGCTTAGAAAACAAATATAAGGCAGGGGGCTCAATGAATCGTTTCAACGGCAATCGGCGATTCACCATCCTTTTACAATCGAATGCTATTAATGATCAAAACTTTTCAAGTGAAGATTTGGTTGGCGTAGCGAGTGGTAGTGGCACTGCCGGTGCACGGGGCAGAGGTGGAAATCACGGCGGCGGACCGGGCGGACCGGGACAAAATACAAATGCTTCAGATAACTTTTTAACCAACACACAAAATGGAATCAATACCCCTACTTCACTTGGACTAAACTATAGCGATAAATGGGGGAAGAAAACAGAGATATCGGGTAGCTACTTCTTCAATCAAACTAAAAACAATTCGGTTTCAACATTGTATCAGCAATATGTGTTAGGCTCTACCAATGGCCTCGTTTACCAAGAGAATAACAACTCGGAGTACACCAATCAAAATAATCGGATCAACGTAAAATTAGAGACCAAACTCGACTCACAAAACACGATAACCTTTCAACCTCGAATCTCCTTTCAAACCAACGATGGTTCGAAATCATTGCTTGGAGCAAATACGAGAAACGGCCTCAACCTGAGCAGCACGAAAAATGTGAGTTCTTCTAATTTGTTCGGCTATTCGATATCAACACCCCTTTTGTATCGACATTCTTTTCCAAAAAAAGGTCGCACGTTATCGGTTAATGCTACGCCATCGTTTACTAAAAATACCGGTGAAAGCACTCAACGATCAAACAATATATATTTTAATGACAGCTCCATAACAGGCGACACCATTGATCAAAAGTCGACTTCCTATAAAAACGGCAACGCTATAAGTGGCAATGTTACCTACACCGAACCACTCAATAAAACCAGTTTTGTTTCCGCTAGCTATACGAGCAGTTACCTACAAAATTACTCCTCTAAAAAAGCCTATAATCAAAATAATCTTACGGGCGAATACCAAGAGTTGGATACTTTGTACACCAATGTCTTTCGAAGTCAGTATCAAACCCAGTCGGGAGGAATTGGGTATCGCTATCAAAAAGAAAAAATTAATATCTCTCTTAATGCTGCCTATCAATGGTCGCTTTTAAATAAAGCCCAAGAAATACCAACGGTATTTAACCAAACAAAAACCTTCCACTCCGTCTTACCTTCGGCCATGTTAATGATAAAGTTTTCGGCCCAAAAAAACTTACGAATATTTTATAGAAGTAACAATAACGCCCCGAGTATTGATCAGTTACAAGAGGTTATCAATAATTCAAATTCGCTGCAATTAACTACAGGTAACCCCGATTTAAAGCAGGATTTTCAACAAAATTTAAACCTACGTTACAGTGCGGTGAATACTAAAAAATCAAATTCATTTTTTGCACTTCTTGGTGGCAATAATACCACCCATTATATTGGAAACAGCATCATCATTGCTAATAACGACACCACCATTAACCAAACTGTTTTTTTACAACGAGGCTCACAACTTCAACGCCCGGTAAATTTAGATGGCTATTTTTCAATACGTTCATTCTTGAACTATACCTTCCCCATTATAAAAATAAAAACAAATATCAGCCTCAATTTATCCTGTAATTACACTCGAATTCCAGGATTAATAAATAACGACAAGAATTTCGCCAATACCGGTAACAGCTCCTTTGGAGTTGTGTTGAGCAGTAATATAAGTGAGAAAATTGATTTCACCGTCTCGTCTAACTCGGCCTATAGTAGTACGGTAAATTCATTACAAACCTCATCGAACACGACGTATTTCAATCAAAACTACAAACTAAAAATCAACTATAACCCTACCAAAAACATTGTGCTATTTAGCGAATACGCTAATTCAAAATACATGGGTTTAGCCACGGCATACAATCAATCGATATCGTTATGGAATGCAGCCATTGCCTATAAATTTATGAAAAACCAAGAGGCGGAATTACGATTGAGCGCTTATGATTTATTGAATGAAAACAACAGCATACAACGCACCAATACCGAGAGCTATACCCAAGATTTGCAAACCAATGTACTCCATCGATACTATATGATTACGTTTACCTATAATTTTAAAAAATTTAAAGGTAAAAGTATGCAGAAGTAAAATGACCGTAAATCGCAGTTGAAAACAGTACCTTCGCGTCATCCAATAAATGACAAAGAAATCTATACTAATAATCGGCGGCGGCCCCTCCGCTTTAATGCTGGCCGCGATGCTCGATGAAAGAAAGTTCGAGATAACCATTTTAGAAAAAGGTGCTGCTCCGGCTCGAAAATTTTTAGTGGCCGGCGATGGCGGCTTTAACCTCACGCATGCTGAACCTCTTGAACAATTTATTACACGCTTTACCCCCTCATCTTTCCTGGAAAAAAGTATCCGGTCGTTTACCAATGATGATTTTCGAAGATGGCTTAGCGCTATTGGGATTGAAACATTTGTAGGCACCAGCAAAAGAATATTTCCTGTTGCAGGAATACGCCCGATTGATGTGTTAAATACAATACTAAAAATTATCACAAGAAAAGACATCCCCATTAAACCCAAAAACACCTGGAAAGGATGGAACGAGAACCATGACCTCATCATCGATCATAACTATAAAGACCATATCGTAAAGGCCGATATCGTGGTGTTTGCTTTGGGTGGAGGGAGCTGGTCGAAAACGGGTTCCGATGGCAGCTGGATGAGTTTGTTTGCTGCCAAAGGCATTAAAACAATACCATTACAGCCTTCCAATTGCGCCTACGAAATACCGTGGGAGGAAAAATTTATTACAGAAGAAGAGGGGATGCCACTGAAAAACATAGCTGTGTTTTGCAACGGGAAAGAAAAAAAGGGAGAAGTGGTGCTCACCCAATTTGGTATTGAAGGGGGTGCTGTATATGCTTTAAGTGCAGAGATACGCCAACAACTAAACGAAAAAAGCAACGCCACCATATACCTTGATTTAAAACCTACCCTTAGTTTGGTAGAAATAAAAAAACGATTGGCCAACCGTGGCAAAAAATCGCTGACCACGGTTTTAAATGATGCGCTAAACTTAACCAAACTACAAATCGCATTATTAAAAACGATCCTTACCAAAGAGGAGTTTACTCAACCACCCGTGCTCGCCACAAAAATAAAACAACTACCGCTAAAAATTACCGGCATGGCCCCCATCGATGAGGCTATCTCCACCGTGGGGGGCATTGCCTTGGAAGAGGTAGATGAAAACTTCCAACTTAAAAAAATCGCGAATCAGTATGTCATCGGTGAAATGCTCGACTGGGATGCGCCAACGGGTGGCTATTTATTACAAGCCAGTTTTAGCATGGGCTATTATTTGGCCAACAAACTAAATAACGACTGATACTAAAGTACAACTGAAGAAACGTGTCAAACGATTTAAAAATGAAAGCAATTCTTTTTACCGGATACGGAAAACTAGAAGACAAGATTATCCTTAAAGATATCCCAATGCCTGTTGCCACAGAGAATGAAGTACTCATTCAAGTTTTTGCTGCAAGCATTAATCCGGTAGACTATAAAATAGTACAAGGAGCCATGCGTCTTCTGCATCGTTTCGAGCTGCCACAAACGCTTGGATTCGATTTAAGTGGCGTAATTATAAGCGTAGGCAAAAAGGTAACCGAATATCATGTTGGCGATGAGGTTTATGGAAGAGTGGGCGATACCCATCCCGGTACCTTTGCCGAATATATTGCGGTGGAGCCGAAGTACCTTGCCATTAAACCGCATAACCTCAGCCATGAGGAGGCCTCATGCCTGCCACTCGTAGCGCAAACCACGGTGCAGGCCTTAACACAAGTTTGCGATGCGCGGGCATCACAAAAGATATTGATTCATGCCGGCTCCGGTGGTATAGGGGTATTTGCGATACAATATGCGAAATATTTAAAAATGCATGTAGCAACTACCACCAGTACGGCTAATGTGGAGTGGGTAAAAGCATTGGGTGCCGATGTGGTCATCGACTATAAAACACAAAACTATCTCGAACTCATTAAAGATTACGATATGGTATATGACACGCTAGGGGCACAAACTAAACTCGATTCGATGCACGTATTAAAACCGGGTGGAAAGCTCGTGAGTATTGTAGGCCCACCGGATAGAGCCTTTGCGGTGAGAATGAACGTTGGGTGGTTGCTTAAAATGTTTCTTTCTTTGATGAATTTAAAGATTAATCGAAGCGCTAAAAAAAATAAAATAGAATACTACTATTGGCTCATGCAGTCGGATGGGAAGCTGCTTGCTGAGATTACCAAAATGGTGGAATCGGGTGCCATAAAAGTAGTTATCGATAAGACCTTTGCCCTTGATCAGGGATTAGAAGCACTGCAATATGTTAAAGCCGGCCGGACAAAAGGGAAAGTGGTGGTGAAGATTCGATGATTCGTATAGGAGTTATAAATAAACTGAAAACATGTTTTAGAACAAGCCACCAATACGGTGGTTTACCAGAAATAACCTGAGATTGAATTAACAATTTCTACCGTCATTTTGCAATTTCGAAAAAATAGCCTATATTTGCACTCCTTTTTTAAAAAGAAAGCCCTATATGAAACCCGAGATACATCCTAAAAACTACCGCTTGGTAGTATTCAAAGATATGAGTTGCGACCACGCATTTTTAACTAAAAGTGCAGTTGAAACCAAAGAAACAACAAAATGGACGGACGGAAACGAATATCCACTTTACAAATTAGAAATTTCTGATAAATCACATCCGTTCTATACCGGTAAATCGAATTTGATCGACACCGCAGGACGTATCGACAAATTCAACAAACGTTACGCTAAGAAAGAACCGGTTACCACTGCTGTTACCCCAGCGTAACGTTCTTTATAAACAACTCATAACCCTTCTGCGATAAACAGGAGGGTTTTTTATTGCATGGCATTTTCTTCATACCCAATCAGTAACGATTACCTTCTGTTTTCACCTAACGATTTACGTATCTTGCACCCTGTTATACGATTTACGTTACACCCTTTACTTCATATTCACTCATCATGAACATCGTACTGATAGACCCCCCCGCCCGCGAACGATTTTACCCGTTGGCTTCTACACGCCCAGTTGGGGCTTTTCGCATTGGCATTCTTACCATAAAAGAAAAATGGGAACACTATAGTCAATGCCCTGTGAGCTATAAAACCGCTGAACCGATTCAGGAAAAATACCCCTGTGTTATTACCGAAAACGATACCGTATTTATTAACGCCGGAGTATGTCCTAATGCAATATTGGCAGAAGAGATAAAATACCTCAAACCCGGTGATGCCATAAAATACCAAGGCGACCTCATTGCCGCAGTACTCAAAGACCCCTTGAAATTTAATTTCCTCGGCCTCACGTTCTATGATACCCAATCGGAAGAGCTCACGGTGATCAACCAGTTATCCGATCTATTTACACTCAACGATAGAGAAATCAGAGCCGATTTTAAAATCTTAACCGAAGGAAAAACCTCCTTACCGCTACCCTCACACAACACCTTGATTGGCGATGCTTCACAGCTATTTATTGAAGAAGGAGCCACCATCAACGCCTCGATTTTAAATACCCAAACAGGCCCCATTTATATCGGCAAACAGAGTGAAATTATGGAAGGTTGTATGGTACGAGGCCCTTTTGCCATGGGCGAACACAGCGTTTTAAAAATGGGTGCAAAAATTTACGGGGCTACCTCACTCGGCGTCGAATGCAGGGTAGGAGGAGAAGTAAATAACTGTGTGATTTTTAGCTACTCCAATAAAGGCCATGATGGATTTCTAGGCAATAGTGTATTGGGAGAATGGTGTAATATTGGAGCCGATAGCAATAATAGCAACTTAAAAAACAATTATGCAGAGGTGAAACTCTGGAGTTATAAAACCGATAAATTTGAATATACCCGATTACAATTTTGTGGCTTGATGATGGGCGATCATAGCAAATGCGGCATCAATACCATGTTCAATACGGGCACGGTTATCGGTGTTGCCTGTAATATCTTCGGATCCGGGTTCCCTCGTAACTTCGTCCCCGATTTTAGCTGGGGTGGAGCCCAAGGCATGGAAGTATATCCGATAGCTAAAGTGGTTGAGGTTGCTGAATTAGTAATGCAACGCAGGAACATGAGACTTGATGATACGGATAAAAAAATATTGAGCCATGTATTTGCGGAGACCGCCAAATACAGGAAGTTCTAATCATCAATAATATTAAACATCGAACTGCTTATATTTGCATCCTTAAAAATAGATTTAACACCTAAAGAAATATCATGAGAAAGAAAATCGTGGCCGGCAATTGGAAAATGAATAAAACCTTTGACGAAGGCGTACAATTGGTGAAGGAGATGATTGAATTATATAGCCAAGAGGTTAACTCACAAACCTATGTGGTTTTGGCTCCTCCATACATACACCTCTACAAACTACAGCCCTTGCTTTTTGGGATGCCCATGATAGCCCTGGCAGGGCAAAATTGCAGTAATATGCCCAATGGTGCTTATACCGGTGAGATATCGGCTTCCATGCTAAAATCGGTAGGATGCGATTATGTGATTATCGGGCATAGCGAACGCCGCTTATATTTTAATGAAACCAACGATTGGCTGGCAAAAAAAATCGATATCGCCTTAGCTAATTTAATGCAACCCATTTATTGTGTAGGTGAAACATTGGATGAGCGTAATAATGGGAAGCTTTATGAAATCATAGAATCACAATTAAGCGAAGCCTTATTTCATTTGCCTGAAGAGCAACTGCGACATGTGGTGATAGCTTACGAACCCGTATGGGCTATTGGCACCGGGCTCACCGCCACTTCAGCTCAAGCACAGGAAATGCACGCCTTTATTCGAAAGATAATCGCCGACCAATACAGCAACGAGCTTGCAGAAAGCATCAGCATTCTTTATGGTGGAAGTGTAAAACCAGATAATGCCAAAGAGCTTTTCGAACAACCCGATATTGATGGTGGTTTAATTGGAGGAGCAGCTTTACAAGCGAGAGGCTTCATCGATATTGTAAAAGGAATGAAGTGATAAACGTTGAACCCATGAAAACCGAAATTGGGATAGCTAAGACCTTTTAAATTTTAATCATTCCCACCTTTTGCACGTTATCGAAAAATACTTCCCCGGCATAACGCCGAAGCAACGCCATCAGTTTGCTTCGCTTCAAGATTTGTATGGACATTGGAATGCACAAATCAACGTCATCTCTCGAAAAGATATTGAAGCCTTATATGAAAAACACGTACTACATTCTTTAGCGATCGCTAAGTTTATTTCATTTAGTAATCACAGCGATATCCTTGATATTGGCTGTGGAGGAGGATTTCCAACGATACCCTTGGCAATACTTTTTCCGGAGGTGCAGTTTTTGGCTGTCGATAGCATCGGCAAAAAGATAAAAGTAGTCAATGAATTGGTTACTGCCTTACAACTTACCAATGTAACAGCCTTAAATGCCCGGGCAGAAACCATCGAGATGAAATTCGACTTCGTCATCAGTCGTGCGGTGGCATCCACGCTCGATTTGATCTTCTGGAGTAAAGGAAAAATAAAATCAGAGAACAAGAACCTACTTACGAATGGCTTCCTTCTATTAAAAGGGGGCGATTTAAAAGCAGAGTTGAATGAGGCTCACCAGAAATACCAGTTTAAACACGAAGAGATTAATTTAAAAAAATATTTCAACACTGATTTTTTTGAAACCAAAAAGCTAATCTATATTCACCAATGAAAAAGAGTCGTGTTACTTCCACCGAACAAACATCTTACTATAATAACCTCGAAAAGATGTCGGTTAGCCGGTTACTCAAATCAATCAATAAGGAAGATAAAACGGTTCCGCAGGCCATCGAAAAATGTATTCCATCCATAGAGAGATTAGTAAAAAGTATTGTAACGCACCTGCAACATGGAGGCCGGTTATTTTATTTGGGAGCCGGTACCAGCGGACGATTAGGCATTGTTGATGCCAGCGAGTGCCCCCCTACTTTTGGTGTGCCCAAAGGCCAAGTGGTTGGTTTGATTGCTGGAGGAGATATCGCCATACGACAGGCGGTAGAATTTGCGGAAGATAGCTTAACCCAAGGTTTTAGAG
Organism: Bacteroidota bacterium; assembly: GCA_947507965.1. Taxonomy (GTDB): domain Bacteria; phylum Bacteroidota; class Bacteroidia; order UKL13-3; family UKL13-3; genus CAINMV01. The sequence continues at coordinate 2,670 of CANNQU010000036.1, read as the reverse complement.
ACTTACAGCAACATAAAATATCGACGAAAGATATGGTTATTGGGATTGCAGCCAGTGGTGCTACCCCTTATGTAGCAGCGGCTTTAAAGAAATGTCGGGAGAAGAAAATTACAACAGCCTGCATCGTTTGCAATAAAAAAAGTGCCGTTGCCGCAGCATCTGATTATCGAGTTGAATGTATCGTAGGTTCCGAATTTATTACCGGTAGTACGCGTATGAAAGCAGGTACTGCACAAAAACTAATTCTGAATATGATTAGTACCAGCGTGATGATAAAACTTGGGCATGTGAAAGGCAACAAGATGGTGGATATGCAGCTTAGTAATAACAAACTCCTTGAACGTGGCACGCAAATGATAATGCAGGAATTAAATATAAACAAAAAGGAAGCGATGCAACTATTGCAACAGTTCGGCAGGGTGCGCAGTGCTATCGATTGGTTTCGTGCTCAAAATAAATAATAAAATATGGCGTTATCCAATCAAAAAACTAAATTTGACTCTTAATCAATCATTAATTTCAATACCATCATGATGCATTTATTATTAATGGACACGAGCGAGTACTTTCTCGAGCTAAGTCGATATGTTATTCCTTCTCTTATCTCTTTAGGAGCAGCCTATTTTATCACGCACATGTTTTTAGACAATGAGCTAAAGAAAAGAAATATTGAATTAAAGCAGCATGGTGAAAGCATCATACTGCCGGCTCGAATGCAGGCTTATGAGCGCCTTACCTTGTTCTTAGAGCGCATTCAGCCCGACAGTATTTTAATGAGAAGTAGTGTTGCCAATCATGGCGCTCTAGAGTTGAAACAGAGCTTAATTGTTGAAATAAATACAGAGTACGCTCATAACGTGGCCATGCAGATGTATCTATCAACACAAGCCTGGATTGTGATTAAAGATGCGAAAGAACAAACCATCAATTTAATCAATCAATCCTATATTCCTTTGCGTCCCGATGCTTCTGGAATCGATTTAAGCAAATCGATCCTTGAAAATGTAATCCAACGCAATGAATTACCCAATCAAAAAGCATTGGAGTTTTTAAAGAAAGAATTTAAGATTATGTTTTTGTAAGCGTGAGACTTAAATACATGGCGCTATTTAAGGATTTGCTTTGCATGTTCCTTCGCTTCCACTTTCTCGATGATATCTTCAATAAGCCCTTTTTCGTTGATAATGAAAGTGGTACGCTTTAATCCCATATACGTTTTCCCAAACGTCTTTTTCTCGCCCCATACATCGTATGCTTTCACCAGTTCATGCTCCGTGTCGGCCAGCAAATCGAATGGGAACTTATGTTTCGTTTTAAAACCAGATTGTTTCTTCTCACTATCAGGGCTCACTCCCAGCACTTCATAACCTGCCTTCTGTAACAATTTATAGTTTTCACTTAAATTGCAGCTCTCTATGGTGCAAGTAGGCGTATTGGCTTGCGGATAAAAATAGAGCACCAACTTCTTCCCTTTAAAAGCCTTCAAAACAACTTCTTTTCCATCCTGATTTTTAACTTTGAAATCAGGCGCTTTATCTCCGATTTTTAATGTGGTCATCGTTGTGATTAAATTAAAATTAGTGTTGAATTTAAGAACGTTACTTTTTAATGGTAATATATCCAATCATCTTATAAATTAGCTTCGCTAAGGTATATTCACTGAGTATACTTCCTTTCATAGGAGAACATTCTACCACATCGAAACCCACGACATTTTTTGCTGCAATAACACGCTTCAAAAGGTTCACCCCTTCCCAATACCCCAATCCGTTAGGTTCTGCCGTTCCTACAGCGGGTATCACACTGGGGTCGAAGCCATCGGCATCAATGGTTATATATACATCTTTGGTACAGGCTTTCAATACTTCCTCTATCCATTGCTCGTTATCACGAATATAATGGGCATAAAAAGTATGTATATTTTTTGATTTTTTAATCACTTCTCGCTCTTCCGTACATTGCGCCCGAATACCTACCTGAACCAGGTTCACCTTCTCTTCGCGTACCCGAGCCATGACACTGGCATGTGAAAATTTATTGCCATGGTAGCTGTCACGTAAATCACTGTGTGCGTCAAACTGCAACACGGTAAGATTTTTAAACCTTTTTACAAACGGCTTTATAAAACCTGCGGTTACGGTGTGTTCGGCACCAATACTCACTACAAATTTCCCATCAGCCACCAACTTCTCGGTTTGTTGAGCAATAGAATCGACGGCCTTCTTATCTACTTTATGCTTGAAATTAAGCGGAGGCAAGGTACATATTCCCCCCTTTAAATAATTTTCCTGATCCAATTCCTCATCATAAAACTCTACAAACTGAGAGGCCGATACAATAGCTTTTGGCCCCTTATCGCTTCCGGCCAGATAACTCGATGTATGCTCATAAGGAGCTTGCTGTATAACAAATTTAGAATCCTTATAATTATAGTGTTTCTCATCGGGAATACCCAAAAAATTGTCCTTGGTCTTTAAATATTTCATGGGTGCAAAAGTAACTAACTATAAACATTACAATATTAAATTAATATCATTATTTGCTTTTCATCTAAAATAGATACCTTTGATTTATGAAAAATATTTTCTATCTCGCCTTCTTGCTCCTCACCTTGATTATTTCTTCATGTGGAACCTATGCTTACAAATCGGTAAGCGCTAAAACGCCACT
>CANNQU010000035.1 GCA_947507965.1 Bacteroidota bacterium | reverse complement strand
CAGCTCCACCGTATCTTCAAACATATTAAACTGATACCCTCCCTGAATTAAATGGCTGAACTTAATTCCAATTAATCGTATCAGCATCCTTTTTTGATAGAGCTTATCAAATAATGAACTTACTTTTTCTATCAACACATGGTCGAGCGAGGTGTAAGGTATGCGCGCCTGCATGGTATAGGTGTTGAAGTCGGAGTAACGTATTTTTGTGGTGATGCAGGCCGTTAATTTTTGCTCGCCACGTAACTGGAACGCCAGCTTCTCGGTCATGCCAATTAATATCTCTTTCAGCGCTTTCACATCAATGGTGTCTTTATCGAAGGTACGTTCGGTGGATATCGATTTTCGTTCCGAATACGGTATCACCGGCGAGTTGTCGATGCCATTGGCTTTCTTCCATATCACCGTGCCATTTTCGCCTAGCACCTGCTGCATCAGCTCGATGGGCATATCTTGCAACGTGCGAACCCAGAGCACGCCCATACCGCGCAAAAGCTGGAATGTTTTATCGCCTACCATTGGAATTTTGCGAATGGATAAAGGTGCCAGAAAATCTTTTTCGGTGCCCAAAAGTATTTCTTTTTGTCCGTTGGGTTTGGCTTCTCCTGTGCCTACTTTCGATACTGTTTTATTGGCCGATAAGGCAAAGGAGATGGGCAGATTCGTTTCTCTCATAATCTTCTGCCGTAGCTCGGTAGCCATTTTGTAACAGCCAAAAAAGCGATCCATGCCGGTGAGGTCGATATAAAATTCATCGATTGACGATTTCTCATACAGCGGCATGTCGTCGCTGATGATATCGGTAACGAGGTTGGAGTATTTGCTGTACTCTGCGGCGTCGCCTTTTACGATGATGGCCTCCGGACAAAGCTGCCTCGCTGTTTTCATAGGCATGGCCGAATGAACACCAAAAGCCCGGGCTTCGTAGCTGCATGAGGCCACCACGCCACGGTCGTTTGTGCCTCCCACGAGCACCGGCTTGCCAATTAATTTGGGGTTGATAAGCCGTTCCACGGAGACAAAAAAAGAGTCTAAATCGATATGTACAATGTTGCGGTCCATGGGGTGTGGTGGTGGTGAATAGTAAATCGTGTTAAGTAAATCGTGAATCGAATATGGGTTGTTTGTCTTGTATTTAATGCATGTCTCATCGTTTTTAACGCACGGCTCAATTTTTTTTTGTTTTTCGGTTTGAAAATTACCAAATAATTTAGTACGTTTGTGCTAAATATTTTAGCATGAGTAAAATTTCTATCAACATCCGGCATTTGCGCACCATAAAAAAGTGGTCGCAGGAACAGTTAGCGCTCAAACTGGACATCTCCCGTGCACGTATTGGCTCGTATGAAGAGGAGCGGTGCGACCCACCGATTGATGTGCTGATACGCATATCTAATTTGTTTCATATCGCTGTTGATGCGCTCATCAAAGCCGACCTCAGCAAATTTAACGGAGACTCGTTTATCAAAGTAGGAGAGAACCGTATTTTGTTTCCTATTATGGTCGACAGGGAGAATAACGATCAGGTAGAGGTTGTCACGGTAAGGGCTTCTGCCGGCTATTTAAATGGCTATGCCGACCCGGAGTATATCGAAAAACTGCCCATTATGAGTTTGCCTTTTCGTATCATAGGAAAACATCGTGCGTTCATCATCAAAGGCGATTCTATGCCTCCTTTGAAAGATGGGTGCTATGTGATAGGAAAGTATATTGAATCGTTAAAAGGAATTCGAAATGGGCGAACCTATATTTTAATTACTCAAACAGACGGTGTCGTGTATAAGCGTGTGATGATGGAGGGTAATGTATTATATCTGCATTCCGACAATAAGAGCTATGATCCGTTTACGGTAAAAGTGGTGGATATACTCGAGATATGGGAGTTTGTATGTAACCTAAATATCTCCGATAAGAAAGAGGAAGAATTAAATTTGGATAGCATTATGACGATGCTGCGTAGCATGCGCGTAGAAATAGAGGGTATAAAGAAGAAGAAGTAGGCATGCCTGCTTACGCAAGAAAATTTAGGTCATAAAAAAATGCCTCCTTCCATAATTGGAAGGAGGCATTTACGATTTATGCTTGTATTGCTTTACGCTTTTTTTACATTTACCGCATTAGGGCCTTTTTTGCCTTGTTCTACCTCATAGCTAACAGAATCGTTCTCACGAATTTTGTCGATTAAGCCTGATGAATGAACAAATATTTCGCTACCACCGGTTGAAGGTGTGATGAATCCGAAACCTTTTTCATCATTAAAGAATTTTACTGTACCTTGTTGTGACATTTAATTGTATTGTATTAAAATTGTAATATGCGAAGATACACTAAATAATCCATACTACCCTACTTATTCTGATTCCGTGGCGTTGCGAGAGCAGGAAATGAGCGTGTAAGTAGCTTGTAATGAGGATGTTATTAAACTAATCCAGGTCTTCATAAGCTCTCCTCTCAAGAAAAAGGGTACAAATAAAAACCCCTTTCAATATTTTGAAAGGGGTTTTCGAATTATAATTCGTCTTCGTTGAAAAAGTAATCTTCGGGTGTGGGATAGTCGGGCCATACCTCTTCAATGGTTTCAAAAGGCTCTCCATCGTCTTCCAGTTCCTGTAGGTTTTCTATTACCTCCAACGGGGCACCACTTCTGATGGCAAAGTCTATCAGTTCGTCTTTGGTGGCAGGCCATGGGGCATCATCTAAATAAGAGGCTAGTTCGAGTGTCCAATACATATCTATATCGTTAAATTATTATATTAAATTTTAAGGTCGCAAATAAATAAAAAAAACCGGATAAAAAACAAAATCTTTTTTACGAAAATAATCAGACATGATAACGGTCGTTTTATGGGGTAATTGAAATAAAACCTCTTTGATTAAAGCCTTTGATGTTATTCAATCCAGCTCTTGTAATAGCTAGGGTCTTCGCACCGCATCGCTTCATCTGTAATCATCAGTGGGTAAAAAGGGTCGATCATTACGGCGAGCTCTCTGGTTTCCGCCTTTCCAATGCTTTTTTCAACGGTTCCGGGGTGTGGCCCATGTGGAATACCTTTGGGATGCAGCGATATCATGCCACGTTCCACGTGCTTGCGGCTCATAAAATCGCCATCTACATAATAGAGTACTTCATCGCTATCCACATTGCTATGATTATAGGGCGCCGGGATGCTCAAGGGATGATAATCATACATGCGTGGCACGAATGAACAAATGACGAAATTATGCCCTTCAAAGGTTTGATGAATGGGCGGCGGCAAGTGAACCCTGCCTGTTATAGGTTCGTAATTATGAATGCTAAACCCATACGGATATTGAAACCCATCCCATCCAATGGCACCGAATGGATGGGCGCCCAAGGTATAAGGGTAAATATGATCCTGTTTTTTTATTAAAACCTTAAAGTCGCCCAGCTCGTCATGGGTTATTAGGTTGCGGGGCAGTTTTATGTCGCGCTCGCAATACGGCGAATGTTCATGTAATTGCCCGTATTCGTTGATATAACGTTTCGGCGGACGAATAGGCGAGAAGCTCTCCACAATCATTAATCTGTTTTTCTCGTCGTTAAACTCCATCTGATAAATTATTCCGCGGGGAATTACCAAATAATCGCCATACTCAAAAGGAATCTCACCGTATAGTGTTTTTAATTTTCCGCTTCCCTCATGTACAAAAATCATCTCGTCGGCATCAGCATTTTTGAAAAAATAGTCAGTCATGCTTTTGCGTGGAGCGGCGCAACTCATATGTAAATCCGAATTGAATAGCAATACCTTACGTGATTTTAAATAATCGTCTTCGGCGGCCGTTTTGAACGTAAGGAAGGATCGGTTTTGCAGGTTGTGCTCGAGTTTGGCTATCGGCTTTACGCTATAGGCTTCATCGATATTTTTAACCAAGGTAGGTGGATGACAATGGTAAACTAAACTATACATACTGCTGAAGCCCTCGGTGCTTACCAGCTCTTCAGCGTATAGTGTTCCATCGGGCTTACGAAATTGTGTATGACGTTTCTGTGGAATATTTCCAAGGGTATAATAAAAAGACATATTCGATCTAAGGTTGGATGATTTTTAGCAAAAATAGAATAATTTGCGTTAGCGTAGAAACTTTCTGTAATCGCTTAATAACAATTTGTAAGTGGTATTTATCGAATCAAATCATATATATTGGTGATGTGACGATTGATGATGGCTTCACTACGAAACACCGCACCATCCATATCATAGCCAGGACTAGTTGGGTTTGCTAAATTCTGAATTTTAGGATGCAACCGGTCGGAAAAGGTATTTGCTCTGGCTTCGTCGTGTGAAGTAATGGGTGAAGCGGTTTGCGCGCTATCGGTATTCAACTGCGCTGAAGCCGTGATACAGAAAAGACAAAATGCGATAATGGTAAAAACTATTTTCATGGCCATCTTGACTTGTTTGTTCAAAGGTAGCACTATTGTATTTATATAACCTAATGAGTAATGAAAAATTTACCATAGGTTATGTGTCTACTCTCTATCTTGAGCTGGGAGTATGGCTCTCCTCAATTCGTTATAATCAATTTAAATAGTTCCTTTCGCTTTTCGTTTTTCAATTCAACAATATAAATACCAGTAGGTAAATTAGAGGTATCTATTTTAATTATCGTTTCTGTTATTTGTTTTTTCAAAATAATTTTTCCGTTCATAGCCACTAAGGTTAGTTCATTAAACTCCTTCTCGGTATTTAGGAAGCTTATATTGGACTGGAATGGATTTGTTGTTACACCCATTGTCAGCCGTTTTTGTAATTGATTTATTCCAACGGTTCCTTCAACTAGGAGGGTCACATTATCCTGTGTTACATCGCATGGAAAGGATAGTGCCTTGTTTATTAAAGTGTAGGTAGTGCTTTTCGATGGGCTAACAAAAACAGTTGAAGAGGTATCTATTAATTTACCATTGGCCCACCATTGATATTGGTTTAATGGAACATTAAATTTAGTTTCGGCATATAGCTGCACCATATCATTGGCATTAACGGTCGAATCATTATTGGTAATATTTGCTGTGTTAAAGGGTTCGATAAGTAAAGTGTCAAAAGTGGTCTCGGTGTTTCCGTTAACGGTAACGGAGTGTTTAATACTATATTTCCCCCCCTCTTTGAAATCATATCTTACACTATCCCGTTTGCTTATCAGGGTAGTAGTGTTGCCGGTGCCTACTAACTTTGGCTCATACCAGCGAATTAAATAAGGTATATTAGCTAAGCAACCGTTTCTATTGGTTGGGGCGCTTTTAAACTGATAGGTATGACAATTTATTTTAGTGTATTGTTCTGTTGTTTTCAGCATCGGCATCACAAGAATTTGGTATTGTTTGATGCCATATTCTTCAACCATACAATGATCATCACGGGCAATGATATTAAAATAGTATGGCAGGCAGCTAGCATCATCTTCCGTTGGAGTCCAACAGAAGGTGCACGATGCATGCTTTACACTGCCATTATTATCTGCAAAGGTTCCCGTCGGTATTTTTCTATCCCAGAAAACTCGGGTTGTGTCATCCGTATCTAAGTCGTTGGAATATACTGTAATACAAACCTGCTGACCCGGATATGCTTGATAACTATACGGACCACTGAGTGTTGGTGGATTTGTTATGGGCTTATCGATAATGATATATAACAGTTCTCGATTTGAAATTCCGACCAAGGCATACACGCCGTTTACTTTTTTCCATTGTCTTGCTTCCACTCTAAAATTATAATAGCCATTTTGCGTAGGTCGTGAGGAGATGTCTCCGGTAAGGCTATCCAACCCAAATCCGTTAAAAGGGCTTATGGTTGTAGGTTTTATTGGGCCTCCGTAACAGGGTAAGGGATAGATAGCAGAAAATGGGGAGTTGAAGGTTGCATGGATAGGCGATGGTAAGGCGAATGAAATAGAATCTCCATTGGCTTGTACTATCCCATGATTATAATAGCCGTCAAAATTCTTGTAATAAACTCTCATTGGACTATTTTTAAAATCGATGCTCTCCACATTGGTGTTAACACATCGATCTAGTGCAACCGATGTTTCAAACTCCGTATTCGCATTACCATTATTAATTTCATCATCGCGTTTCAGGCCTTTTAGAATAATTTTATACCAACAGCATGAGGTATTTTCACCCAAGTAAATTTTATAAATAAACGTATTTTTGTTCATTCCATAAGACAGTGTGGGGTTGGTTTCACATTTGCTTCTTTCGTTACTACATCGGGGCGTTACGTTAAAGGTGCTGTGTGAAATTGGCTTCCCAAATAAAACAGGAATTGCAGTGCTGCATGGCAAGGATGTAATTTCCGGATTGATACTATCCAAAGGCTCTGAACAGTCGGTGTAAATTTCGAATTTAATTTGAAAGGTGTCGTTGGCCAGTCGTTTCCAAAAAATGTCGCTTCCATAAACACTTCCAGCCACGCAACCATACGAAGCGATAACCAATAGGAAAATATAGAAGTTTCGTTGCGCTTTCATTTTTTTATAGAGTGATGCATTTATAGTTTAAACACAAAAAACAAAAAAGGTTGCAGAAATTCTTAATTAAACCTCAGGAGACTGTTTTATACTCGATGCACTCAATAATCCTCTACTTTGATCTCCACCCTCATATTCAGTTGTTGCTGGTCGGGAGTGCGTGGGTTGGGAAATATCATTCGAGTGCTGCCATAACCACGGGTTGCAATGCGGGCATTGTCGATGCCATTGTCATTTAAATATCGTTTTACCGCCACGGCCCTACCTTCCGATAGTTTTAAATCTTTTTCCTTTGTGGTATTCGGGTCGAAATTGGTATGTCCTTCGATTAATATTTTTAGTGAAGGGTTGTCTGTCATTACGTTAAGTAAATTTTGCAAGGCCGGTGCGGAGGATGGACGAAATACGTCTTTGTTGGGAAAGAAATTGATGTCTTTTAAAGCAAAACTTTTATTCTTTTCTATTTTTCGTAACTTAAAAGTCCGGGGGCGCTGAAGCATAGCGGCGATGCTATATTGTGTTATTACCATACTTTCATTAAAATACCCCGGCGCACTTATGTTTAAGCTCCATCGAAGGGTATCTTGAAGTGCCACTGGGAATTCAAAGGAGCCTTTACCTATGGAGTCGCTTTTCGATTGACGAAGGATGCTATTTGCTCGTAAGTCATTTAGTGTAATAGTTGCCGTTAGCGGCTTGCTGGTTGACGAATCGATCACAAATCCTTTTAGTTTGAAGTCGAAATAAAACTTGATGGTATGTCCTTTCCCATCTTTATAAACATTATCTAAAACTAATAGGTATCGATCTCCGGCCTTCACAGGAAGCGCTTTACTATACTGATCGTGTGCTCCTGGTTTATTAAAATCGAAACGTGCGGAGGTAGATAAGCCGGTAATCCCTTTGGTTGCGGGTGCGTTATGAGAAATGTTGGCTCGCACCGGGAGAAGGGTTTTCTCTTTGATGCTGTCGCAAGTGCCTCGTCCACCTTGAAGAAACAAGATAAAATCATAATCATCAATCAGCGTATCAGCTATGATATCGAATGCTAAAAGGCCATCATTCGGAATGGTGAAAGAATACCAAATGGTATGATGCTCTTGGTCGAAATACTTTCCGTTTTTCAATCCATTATGCGCAATATCCAACACCGCGCCTGGGCCACTGGGTGCAATATGGTGATGCTTTTTGTAAATAGGTATGTTTAATGCCTGAGAACAATCACAGTGTATGGAGTCTCTACCCTTTTGGGCGTTACCCGATAGGGAGAAGATTAGACTTAGAAAGAATAGCAAGGCGCGCATAAGTTCTTTGATTATTGGGTTTTCATTCTAGTTTATCTCTTTTAAAGTTTGGCTATACAAAAGAACGAAAAAAAAGAGCATCTCGGAAAAATAAATAATTGTTGATTAATTACTTCAAATTTAAAAAAGTGAATGTGTTATTTTCGCACTTCTTTTATAATGGAACGAATAGATATTTTAAACGCATTGCTCGATCTGCTTTTTTTTGTGGTGGTGGTGCAATTGATGTGCTATTTTATCTTGTTTTTACGTCTGGCCATCTATAAGAATCCTAAAAACATCATAAAGAAGGAGGAGTCGGTATCCATTATTATTTGTGCCAGAAACGAGATAGAGAATCTTAGAAAGAATCTCCCATTAATTTTACAACAAGATTATCATGATTTTGAAGTCATTGTAGCCAATGATAATAGTTGGGATGGCACCTCCGATTTTTTATCGGAATTAGCAATGCAATATGCTAATCTAAGAGAAGTAAGGTATGTAGAGAATGAACGATATCCGAAAGGAAAAAAATTTGTTATCACCTTAGCCATTAAAGCCTCAACACATGAGCTATTATTGCTAACCGATGCCGACTGTGAGCCATCGAGCAATCAATGGCTTCGCTTAATGCAACAGCAATACAAGCCCGAAACACACCTGGTTTTAGGATATTCACCTTACAAAAGAACGAAAGGGATATTAAATCGATTGGTACGATTCGAAACATTTTATACCGCACTGCAATATCTTAGTTATGCGTTGGCTAAAATACCTTATATGGGTGTAGGTAGAAACCTGAGCTATCGAAAGAGTTTATTTTTCGCATACAAAGGTTTTGCAAGTCATAATCATTTGCTAAGTGGGGATGATGATTTATTCGTGAATGAAACGTCGAACGCAACGAATACCGTTATAGAGATAAACAAAGAGGCATTCACCTACAGCGAGGCAAAAAAAACGTGGGGAGAATTCTGGCAACAAAAAAGCAGGCATTTGAGTACGGGGAAGGAGTATAAAATTAAATTCAAGTACGTATTAGGGGTATTCAGCATTTCTCATATTCTTACCTATGTGCTCACCATCTTTCTGGTGTTTTTCGAGCCTACCCGCTGGTTTGCCTTAGGAGCATTTGGCATAAGAATACTTTTTCAGTATGCGATTTTTGCACCGATTATGAAAAAACTGAACTGCTTTTCATTATGGTGGGGTATCCTACTTTTCGATTTTATTTATGTGTTTTATTATCTTTTGATTGGCGTAAAGACGATGGTTGTGAAAAACAAGAAATGGTAAGCTAATGGTGGATTATAATATTTTAACATTACCTTACACCCATGTCATACCCGCATCAAATTAGTACTCGAGAGCAATATGATATTGCCTATCAAGCCAGTATTGAAAACCCCGAAGCGTTCTGGGATTCAATAGCCCAAAACTTTTTATGGAAGAAAAAATGGGACCAGGTTTTAAAATGGGATTTTGTTGAACCCAAGATTGAATGGTTTGCCGGCGGCAGACTAAATATTACTGAAAATTGTTTAGATCGTCATTTGGAAGGCCATGCGAATACGCCGGCACTTATTTGGGAAAGTAATGACCCCGATGAACATCACCGGATTTTAACGTACAAAGAATTGCATTTTAAAGTATGTCAGTTTGCCAACGTGTTAAAAAACAATGGAGTTATAAAAGGCGATCGGGTATGTATTTATATGGGGATGGTTCCGGAGTTGGCCATTGCTGTGCTTGCTTGCGCGCGTATCGGGGCCATTCATTCGGTTATTTTCGGGGGGTTCAGCGCACAAAGTATTTCTGATAGATTGCACGATGCACAGGCAGCGTTTGTGATCACCTGCGATGGTGCTTTTCGAGGTAATAAAGCCATCGCTTTGAAAGAGGTGATAGACGATGCACTCATCTCATGCCAGTTTGTAAAGCGTTGTATCGTACTTACTCGTACTCGTCAGCCGGTAAGTATGATTAAAGGGCGCGATGTATGGTGGGAAGATGAAATAAGAAAAGTGGAAACACAAGGTAATCCGGTGTGTAAAGCAGAGGAAATGGACGCAGAAGATCCTCTCTTTATATTATATACCAGTGGTTCCACCGGTAAACCGAAAGGGGTTGTGCATAGTTGTGCCGGGTATATGGTGTGGGCTAATTATACCTTCATCAATGTGTTCAACTATCAACCGGGGGAGGTGTTCTTTTGTACTGCTGATATTGGATGGATCACAGGCCACAGCTATATTGTATATGGTCCGTTAACGGCCGGAGGTACTTCCTTAATGTTTGAAGGTATCCCTACGTATCCAGATGCTGGTAGGTTTTGGGATCTTATCGATAAGTTCAAGGTCAACATTTTTTATACCGCACCAACGGCCATTCGTTCGTTGATGAGTTTTGGTATCGAGCCACTCGAAGGGAAAAGTCTGGAAAGCTTACGTGTTCTTGGCACCGTGGGTGAGCCTATCAACGAAGAAGCATGGCATTGGTACCATAAAAATATTGGCAAGAGCAGATGCCCTATTGTAGATACCTGGTGGCAAACAGAAACGGGTGGTATCATGATTAGTAATATGGCAGGCATAACGCCTGGAATTCCATCCGTAGCCTCCTTGCCGATGCCTGGAATTTTACCGGTTATTGTGGATGAAAAAGGTGAGGTAATAACAACCACGGTAGCTTCTGGAAATCTTTGTATTAAATTACCCTGGCCGGGCATCATACGAACAACCTATGGCGATCATGCACGGTGCCGCACCAATTATTTCGAAGCCTATCCAAACCTCTACTTTACTGGCGACGGGGCACTGCGTGACACCAATGGAAATTATCGCATCACCGGCCGCGTTGATGATGTACTCAATGTGAGTGGTCATCGTATTGGAACGGCTGAAGTAGAAAATGCCATTAACAGGCATGCCGGCGTTATTGAAAGTGCTGTTGTTGGATATTCTCACGAAATAAAGGGGCAAGGCATTTATGCCTATGTTATCTACGGAGAAACAACACATGATTTGAACTTGGTGCGACAAGATATTTTACAAACCGTTTCACGCCTTATTGGTGCCATTGCCAAACCGGATACCATACAATTTGTGACGGGTTTGCCCAAAACCAGAAGTGGTAAAATTATGCGACGTATCCTTCGTAAGATAGCCGAAAACGAGACGCAGAATTTGGGTGATACCTCAACGTTAATTGACCCTTCGGTGGTGGATGAAATCGTGAAAGGCAAGAGTGGTATAAAATAAGTTGCTGTCTAACGTAAAACCAGAACGGTTCCCTTCACATAATGTCGTTGCCCGTCTTCTTCATATAGCGTAATCTCGTAAATATAATTATCCTCTAATACGGGTTTACTGTTTAAGGTACCATCCCAACCTTTGCAAGCGTTCCATTTTCCCTGGCAGGTTTCGGAATAAACGAAATTCCCCCATCGATCGTAGATTACCATATCGTAACGTTTGGTGAAAGAGGAAACAGGCCTGAAAAAATCGTTTATGCCATCTTTATTGTTTGGAGAAAAAGCATTGGGCACAAAAACGGTGTAATAGTCTTCAACAAATAAGGTATCACTTCGTTGTGTAGTACATCCAAACGAATTATATGCAACCAATTTTACAATATAATATCCGGTATCGGTATATATATGTGCAAATAAATTTTTACTGAATGGTTCTAATAAAACCGAATTTCCATCACCGAAATAAAAGTCATATTCATCGGTAAATTTAAAGCTGGTGATGAATGAAATTTTTCCATTATTCGCCTTTACTTTTTTAGGGTCAATTTTTAATGTGATTTGGGGATTGGGGTTCACCGTGATATAGTTATTTTGTACGGATGAATCGACACAGCCAAAAGGCGAGCTAACCATAAGCACTACTTTATAATTACCGGGTTTAACAAAAGTATGGCTGGCAGGTGTTTGTGAGTTATCGGTGGTGCCATCACCAAATTTCCATAGATAGTTTGAGTTACTCAAGGTAGATGAATTATTGGTAAACTGCACAGTGAAAGGTTCACAACCTGACGTGTTGTCGGCAACAAAGCCAACAATTGGAAGTGGCTCTACCTCCACATAAACAGAATCATAGGCTGGGTTAGAACACCCGTCACTCGCTCTTACAAGAAACCAACTCGAAATAGGTGGCGATACTATTGTAGTACCGGTATTCCCGCCACCATTATTCCAAACAAAGCTAAACGTTGCATTGGGCAAACCACCCGTGGCGGTAGCCGTTAATGTGGTCTTATCCTTAAAACAAATCTTTATTTTTGATGTCGTGGCCTTCACGGTCACTGCGGTGTATAAATCGATGGTAATATATCCCGAATCATTTAAGGTGGTGCATCCATCTTTTAAGAGCACTTTGTATATTGTTTTGATGGTTGGGCTTACATTAAATTTATAGGAAATGCCATTGGTTGCGTTTTTAATGGAGTCGATAAGAGTTGCACCTTGAAACAAATACAGTGTATACGTACTATCGCCTCCAGAAGGTATAACGGCTATCGCTACCGTTTGCCCACGGCAAATAATAGTGTCTTTTGCAATATTGAGTTTTACCGCATTTCTTACCACGACAGAAATTACCTGACTATCATTCAAAGCCGTACAACCATCTTTTAAAACTATTTTATACTGACTGGTAGAGAGTGGTGATACGGTGAAGAAGTAGTTGTTTCCTATGGTTGTATTGATTAATGAATCAACCAAAATATTGTTTTTAAGCAGATAAAAAGTATAGGTGCTGTCGCCACCATACGGTGTAACCTGGATGTCGTAACGTTGCCCGATGCATAGTATTTGATTTGGCGAATGCGTAAAACTTAATGCATTTCGGAAACTAAAAGTTACCGACTGCGTGTCGTTCATCAGGGTACATCCATCGACCAGAACAATACTATAATTTGAGGTTAATGAAGGTAATGGATTAAAGGCATATCCAACGCCATGAAGGGCATTTTTTATGCTATCAACAATAACATTATTATTCAATAAATAGAGGGTATAGGTACTGTCGCCTCCATAAGGAGTTATTCCAATATTTAGCTTTTGACCTCGACAAATAATAGGGCTGTTGGTTACACTCAAACGTAGTGGATTTCTTACCATGACTTGAACGGTTTGACTGTCATTAATTAGCGTGCAACCATCTTTTAGCACAACTTTATAGGTAGTGCTTACGATGGGCGATTGGTTGAAGTAGTAGGTACTGCCGAGTATCGTATTTTCAATAGAGTCGATAACTATATTATTGCTAAGCAGATAAATTGTATATGGGCCAGATCCACCAGAAGGGCTAACACGAAGCGCAAATGGTTTAATGCAAATGGTGGTATCGGGTGAGTGCGATAAGCTTAGCGGACTTCGAACAAGAATGGTTACCAACTGCGTGTCGTTTAATAAGGTACAACCATCGGTTAGTATAATTTTGTACGTGGTGTTGGTTAGCGGCGCTACCGTAAAAAAATAGTTATTGCCTGTGGTCGCATTTAAAATGGAATCGATAATCAGATTATTTTTTGCAAGATATAATGTATAGACGCTGTCTCCGCCATAAGCGGTTACTCGGATTTGAATTTGATTCTGGCAAATGGTCGTGTCGGGTGAATGCGTGAAACTAAGCGGGTTCCTAACCAGAAGAGTAACGGTTTGTGTGTCGTTTGCCAACGTACATCCGTCTTTTAGCACAACCCTATAGGTAGTGTTTGAGGTTGGTGATACATTAAAATAATAATTGTTTCCAAGTATTGTATTTTGTATTGAATCCACTATCAGATTGTTTTTCAAAAGATAAAAAGTATAACTACTATCCCCACCAAAAGGGGTTACCCGAATCTGGAATTGCTTGATGCAAATCATGGTGTCGGGGGTGTGGGTAAAGCTCAGTGGAGCCCTGAAACTAAATGGAATCGTCTGGGTGTCATTTAAAAATGTACATCCATCAGTTAATACTATTTTATAATTTGAAGTTAAGGTAGGTTTAGGGTTAAAACTATAACTTGTATTAATCGCAGCATTTTTAATGCTATCGATTACCAAATTATTATTTAGCAAGTAAATACTGTAAGTGCTATCGCCTCCAATCGGCGTTACCACCATATTTAGAAATTGCCCTAGGCAAATAACAGGTGCCGACGAGATGGTAAAACCCAATGGATTTCTCACCTGAATAGTAACAGATTGGGTATCATTTATACTGGCACATCCATCTACTAATAGTAGCTTATAACTGGTACTTGTTAATGGCGATATGTTGAAGAAATAAGTATTGCCAATGGTTGTGTTAAGTATAGAGTCAACGACGAGATTGTTTTTAATTAAATAGAACGAATACGTACTGTCACCTCCAAATGGAGTAACCCGGATTTGTGTTTGCTTGATGCAAATCATCGTGTCGGGCGAATGGGTGAAATTTAGTGCAGTTCGATATTTGAAATGTATCGTTGGGGTGTCGTTTAAGATAGTGCAACCATCTTTTAGTAAAATGCGGTAGGTAAATGCAGGATTTGGTGCAAAAGTAAAGTTGTAGTTTGTGTTTGGAATTGCATTATTGATGGAGTCAACAATACTATTATTCTGTAATAGATAGATAGAATAAGTGCTATCGCCACCACTTGCTTTAAACGCAAAGCTATTATTACTATTTCTACAAATTAGAAATGAATCGGTGAATTGTACACGTAGAGGAGTCCTTACAAATCCGGTCACCGGTATCGAACTCACCTCATTGCATCCATTACTTACTTTAATAACAAAAGTTTTTGTGCTGTCTAATACTTCTTCAAAAAACCCAAGGGTATCTTGCCGAAGAAAAATGGAATTACGGTATAGCTTGTAGATATAATCCGTAGCGGTATCCTGATTTAGTATGGTTACTCGTAACGGTAGCTTTTGGCCGGCACATATTAAAGTATCACCGGAAATACTCATCTGTATCGTATCTATAACATGCACGTAAAAGGAGTCGGTGGCAACGCATCCCAATAAATTACCCGATGTAGTTGCTTTATACCAGCCACTGGAAGTGGGTGTAATAACCGGTTTAATACATTGCGTACAACTTAAATCGGAGTTGGCTTGCCAGGAAATGGTTGAATCGTCAACGAACGATACGTTCACCTGAAAAGAACCCCCTCGACATACAACAGTATCGGGTGTAAGGATCGTAACTCGAGGCCCAATAATTCGGATATACATGGAGGCGGTATCCAAGGTAGTATCGTTTGGAGAGCATAAATTAGTTCCCACCCAGCTGGTAATCATGAGTACATGAACGAGTCCGGTATCGGGGAATGTTTTCGTTACATTTTGGGTACTTGCTGTGTCATTATTGAATTTCCAATGCCAGAATAAGGGGGTATAACTTCCGGAGTTCCCATAGAATGTTAGGTTCGAATTTTTACAAAACTTCTTGGCGGTTGCTGGTGAATTAAAATTCTCGTTATTATAATTGTTTACCGTAAAGAATCGATTTAAATCATGCACGGAAGAACCAACATTGTATCCATACGACTCATAATTTCCATAACCATAAGCATACGCTGTAAAGCCCGAATCAGAGGTGATGGTATTGGCCCCCGAACTGATATATTTTTTAATATAAGAATAAACAGGGTTAGCCGTAACCGTAGAAAACAAGCCACCAATATTAATTCCATTGAGCCGGATGGAACTAAGCGTGGATGTTTTGGCAACAATATTCACGAAATGACTATCAATAACGGCAGAATTTTGTGCTACAAAAATAATACTGTCAATGCCTTGTTCAATAGGGCTTACCCACATCATCATGGGGTCTCCGCTTCCTCCAGCACAAACTTGCCCTTCGGCAAATAGTGCGATCGATACGGGCTTGGTGGTGCTTACATAAGTTGTTGTAAAGATGTCAGCCTCGTAGGTGTCTCCCGCATTCGTAAGGGTATTCGGAACGCCATTGATGGTTACCACCGTATTACTTTTATCAGCTAATATAATATAGCGATCTTTTATGCGTGTTGCTGTCGGCACTAAAATGAATTCTTTCCCCCACATATTTATTGGATAGATTTGTTCATAAAGGTGATCGCAAAAGTCACATGATAAAGGCACGTTACTGCATACACTTCCGCCATAAACAGCAACGGGCTTGCAATTTTGCACTTCTACTGTGGAGCCTGTTAAAGAGGAGTCTGTTATTGATTGAACCTGATAGGATTGGCCCTTGTTTAAGGTAACAAAATAGGGTACGCCTTTAGCGTTATTGTCGGCCGTATTACAAGTGGGAACTATTTTTATAATCGTGGTATCCTTCGTTGCTACCACACAAAATTCCGAGGGATAGGAAGCAAACCTTCCTTTATAGGATATTACCCGGTAGTTTAAGCCAAGAGCCTGTATAGGTAAAATAACGGTGCCATCTGCTGAAGCATACATAGAATTTAGTGCATACATCGTTATTTCGGTTGTTGCCGTGATCTTTAATGCTTTATTGGCTATAATGCCAGAGCCGGTATTATAGCATTGTAGTAATGGAATTGTTGTAGAAACCAAACCACCCGCACTTACGTTTACGATTTGAGAATATCCGGTATTGGGGTTCGAAATCGTAACTACGGAAGCCTGGAAGGCACTGAAGTGTAATGAAATGGTTAAGCCCGTGGTGCTCGTATTTTCCATGAAGGCCATCCAAAATTCGGTGCCTCGGGTTGACAGTTGCTGACTACTAGCAAATAGATAGGAAGCCAACAGCACGCAAGAAAGTAAAATTTTTTTCATGTAGGATTGAGGTTGATGGCTGAAATCTAATAAAGCAAATGTATAAAATTATCTATTACATTTTACGTTTCAACCTAATTATCTCCTCCCATACACATAAAATGTATATAGGTGAAAGCAGTTTAAATAAAAAAACCATCTTAAAATCGTAAGATGGTTTTTAAACTATTCTGAATGACATCAATCGGCATCGGCAATTACTTCACTCACTTCCGGAATCATGCGTTTAAGCAAACCTTCGATGCCCGCCTTAAGGGTAACCGTAGAAGATGGGCATCCACTGCAGGAACCTTTTAATGACACCGTAACGGTACCATGCTCAAATGATTTGAAGGTGATGGCCCCGCCATCCATTTCAACGGCTGGCTTCACATGCGTATCTAATAATTCCTTTATTTTCTTAACAATTTCGGTGTCGTCATCATGGTCGATGCCTTCGACACGGACATTAATAATGGGTTTATCATCTTCGACGTGTTTTTTAATGAATTCTTTCAAAGTTGGAATAATATCGTACCAATCTGCTCCTTCAGCTTTCGTTATGGTAACAAAGTTGTTCATCAAAAATACCCCGCGCACATAATCGAAAGTATTAAATAAATCCGCGGCTAATGGAGCATCGAATGCCGAGGCGGCATCCGTGAAATCAGCAGTATCATTGGGTAATAGGAGGCGGTTCAACACAAACTTCATCGTTTCGGGGTTCGGTGTAGCCTCACTATAAATGGTAATCATATTTTTTAAATCGGTGGTTTCCATGGATGATTTTAAAGGTTGAGTGCAAAGTTAATTAAAATAATTCTAAATAAGGAAGTCGAATCACCTTTTCACGATTAACAAGGGCTTTGGGGTCTATAAAAGGGAATAAATGTTCTTAGTAGCGATAAATAATTAGGTTTTGGTAAATAATTACCGTCCATGTTTCTTAAATTAATTTTCTATATATTGCCATTGAAATTCAGCTATTTAATAAAAAGTTTAGATGTCTCAACAAACAAGCATTGAAAATGCCGAAAAGGAAAAACAAGAACTCATCAGGCGTTATCGAACGTTACTGCGAACAGCCAACAAAAACAATTTAACTAAAGTAGATAGAAATAGAATTAGTAAGGCTTTTAATATTGCGGTAAATGCACATAAAGATGTACGTCGTAAAAGTGGAGAGCCCTATATTTTCCATCCATTAGCGGTAGCACAAATCGTGGCAGAGGATATAGGACTTGGGGCTACCAGTATTGCGTGCGCCTTAATGCATGATGTGGTGGAAGATACCGAAGTATCACTCGACTATATCAAGCAAAACTTTGATGAACAAACGGCTAAAATCATTGACGGTCTGACGAAAATATCAAACCTAGTAGATCAACACGGAAGCATACAGGCTGAGAATTTCAAGAAGATGTTGCTTACTCTTAATGATGATATCAGAGTAATTTTAATAAAGCTTGCCGATCGCCTTCATAATATGCGCACACTCGACAGTATGAGTTCGAACACGCAGTTGAAAATATCCTCTGAAACACAATATATTTTTGCGCCACTCGCACATCGGCTCGGGTTATACAGTATAAAAACCGAACTTGAAGATTTGGCCTTGCGTTACCTGCACCCCTTGGAATACCGCAATTTGGCGGAGAAACTACAGGCTACCAAAACGCAGCGTAATCGTTACATTAATCAGTTTATTGCTCCGTTAGAAAAAAAACTTGATGCGGCAGGTATAAAATTTGAAATAAAAGGTCGTGCAAAATCCATCTCATCAATCTATAATAAGATGGAGAAAAACTCCATGGAGTTCGAAGACCTATATGATATTTTTGCAATTCGAATTATTATTGATTCCTCTCCTGAAACAGAAAAAAATGACTGTTGGCTAGTATATGGAAGCATTACGGAAACCTACACACCGGTACCCAATCGTTTCAAAGATTGGATTTCGAATCCTAAAGAGAATGGCTACGAATCAATACACAATACCTTTGTGGGGCCTAATGGACGATACGTAGAGGTGCAAATTCGAAGTGTCAGAATGGATGAGATCGCGGAGAAAGGATATGCGGCTCATTGGAAATATAAGGAAGGAACCGAGTTGCCAGCAGAGAAACAAAAACAAGATATCAAAGATTCATCTATCGATGAGTGGTTGAAGAAAGTGCGTGATGGACTGGAAGGGTCGAAGGGAACAGCGCTCGAATTTTTGGAAGATTTCCGCCTTCATTTATATACGGAAGAAATTTTTGTTTTTACTCCAAAAGGTGATTTAAAGAAATTGCCTTTAGGAGCAACCGCACTTGACTATGCTTTTGAAATACATACCGATGTAGGAAGCAAATGTTTAGGCGCAAAAGTAAATGGGCGTATGTTACCCCTGAGTCATAAATTAAAAAGTGGCGATCGGGTAGAAATCATTACCTCACAAACACAACGTCCGAATGAAGACTGGCTGCGTTTTGTGGTTACCAGTAAAGCCAGGCAGCGAATTAGAGAAGCACTGCGGGAAGAGAAAAAGGTGGTGGCTGATATCGGCAAAGAAATTCTGCAAAAGAAATTTTCCTCAGCAGATATCCCTTTTAAAGCACAAAAATTAGATGAGCTGGTTACCTTCTTCAGACTGCATAGTACCCTCGATTTATATTATGATATAGCAGTTGGTAAAATTGCAAAAGAGAAGCTTGACCTGAAAAAAATTCAAGAGGAAATTTATAAGCGTAAGGTAGAGAGCAAGTCCAATGATGACTCAAAAGTAAAAATTCAGCAAGACTATACACGTACCAAAGTTAATAATAAAGATACCATCATATTAGGCGAAGATTTAGCTTTGGATTATACCTTTTCAAAATGTTGCACGCCAATTCCAGGGGATAATGTTTTTGGTTTTGTAACCATCGGCGAAGGCATAAAAATTCATCGTACCGATTGCCCCAATGCCACGTCTTTATTCAGTCAGTATGGTTACCGTGTGATGAAAGCGCGTTGGGCCTCCGACGAAGTAAAGAAAGATTTTTTAGCTAGTATCTCCGTTTCCGGAATCGATAGTGTAGGTCTTGTTAGCCGACTCACGAATGTAATCAGTAAAGAGTTAAAAGTTAATATGCAATCCATTTCTTTTGATAGTAAGGAAGGCGTTTTTGAAGGAAAAATAAACCTCTATATCACCGATGTATTGCATCTGGAAGCTCTTATGGAGAAACTAAAAAATGTTACCGGTCTCGATAACGTGAAACGAGTGAACGTATAATTTAAATCGGAACTTTAATTTTTGGATAGTGCAAACTTTTTTCTTTGCTTTGCACTACGATGCTTAAATTTTTACCTGCTCTCTTTCTACTCTGTGTATTTCAGGCTTATTCGCAGCCTCAATCGACCCCTGCTGGCGAAAGAATTTTGGCGTTGCAACAGCGTAAGATACTTACAGATCAATCGTTAATCAATGCCGTAGCTTTCAAAAATATTGGCCCACGAATAATGAGTGGACGCGTCGTAGATATTGCGGTTAACCCCAATAATACCATCGAATTTTATGTTGCCTTTGCAAGTGGTGGTTTATGGTACACCAGTAACAACGGGCATTCTTTCGCTTCCGTCTTCGATAATGAAGCGGTGTTAACCATAGGTGCTCTAGCAGTACGTTGGACGTCCATCAATAACCATGAGCTATGGGTGGGCACCGGCGAGGTAAATTCTTCCCGTTCTTCCTATAGTGGAATGGGCGTCTTCAGAAGTATTAACGGAGGGAAAATATGGGAAAATTTGGGGTTGCCCGAAAGCCATCATATTGGAAAAATTATTTTGCATCCAATGGATGCAAACACGATATGGGTTGCCGTTTTAGGACATTTATACACCCCTAACCAAGATCGGGGAGTTTACAAGACGATTGACGGAGGCAAAACATGGAAAAAAACATTGTTTATTGATGATAACACAGGCTGCGTTCAAATCCAAATAGATCCGATGAACGCTCAGATTTTATATGCCAATATGTGGTACCGTACGCGCCGTGCCTGGAATTTTGAAGAGAGTGGCAAAACCAGTGGAATCTATAAAAGTATCGACGGTGGTGAGTCATGGGCTAAGATTTCTGGCCTTGTTAATGGGTTGCCCGACGGCGAAGGCTTCGGAAGAAGTGGAATTGCCGTGTCAGCACAAAACGCTTCTTTATTGTATTGTGTTATTGATAATCAAAATCATCGAATAGATACCGCCACATCTAAAAGTGGAGAAATTACGGCCGAACAATTGGATGCTTTAACGAAGGAGGAGTTCTTAAAGCTCGATGATAAAAAACTAGCGGATTATCTTTTATCTAAAGATTTTCCGAATAGATATTCCACCACCGTGCTTAAGGAAATGGTTCAAAACAATAAAATTAATGCCCATGATATCGTCATTTATACGGATGATGCGAACAGCCTTCTTTTTAAAACGCCTATTGTAGGTGCTGAGGTTTATCAAAGCGTTGATGCGGGGATTCATTGGAAGAAGCAAAATGCGAAATATTTGGATTATGTGTTTAATACGTATGGGTATTATTTTGGTCAAATTGTAGTATCGCCAACAGATGAAAAAAAGGTCTATACTTTTGGAGTGCCCTTGCTTAAAAGCGCTGATGCGGGTGCAACCTGGACAAGTATTGATGGCGACAATGTACATGGCGATTACCATGTTTTATGGATTGATCCAAAAAATCCAAAGCATTTGATATGTGGTAACGATGGTGGCGTAAATATTAGCTACGATGAAGGGGATCATTGGATAAAATGCAATAGTATTCCTGTGGCACAGTGCTATAGTGTGAATGTAGATAATGCAGAAGAGTATAATGTTTATACCGGTTTACAGGATAATAATGTGTGGACAGGCACACATAGAGGCGATGAAAGTGTAGCATGGCACCAAGAAGGTGACTATAATTTTAAAGCGCTCATTGGAGGCGATGGCATGCAGGTACAGATTGACAACCGAGATAATAATACTGTTTATACGGGGTACCAGTTTGGCAACTATTTTAGAATAAATAAAGTTACCGGTAAAACAATGGCCTTGCATGTCGAGGAGAATATTGGAGATGAAAAACTACGTTGGAATTGGAACACCCCAATATTAATTTCAAAGAGCAGTCAGGATATCTTATATTGGGGGAGTAATAAACTGCATCGAAGTTTAGATAAGGGGGAGACCTGGCAAACCATCAGCGGCGATTTAACTGGGGGCAAACAGGAAGGCGATGTGGCTTTTGGAACCCTCACCAGCATCGATGAATCGTCATTACAATTTGGCTTGATTTATACCGGGAGCGACGATGGGAATATATTTGTAACAAAAAGTGGAGGAGCCAACTGGTCATCAATAGGGGAGACTCTTTGTTCGCAATTAAATATCTCAAAAAAGTTATGGGTGAGTCGTGTTATTGCATCAAGCCATAAATTAAGCAGAGTGTACGTTACGTTGAACGGTTATAGAAATGATAATTTTAATGCGTATATTTTTGTGAGTGATGATTATGGCGTTTCATGGAAAAATATAGGCAGTAATTTGCCGAATGAGCCCATCAATGTTATTAGAGAAGACGATGACAATGAAAATATTTTATATCTGGGAACCGATTATGGGGTTTATGTAAGCCTAAACCAAGGGGAGACCTGGATGCGTTGGAATAAGGGTATGCCTAACGTACCGGTGCATGACATGGTAATACAGAAACGCGAAAAGGAATTGGTGGTTGGCACACATGGACGAAGTGTTTTTATTGCCGACTTACGCCTAATAAAGCAATTAGATGAAAAAATGGTAAAGAGTGAACTAAAACTAATGACGGAGACGAGATATAAATTGCCCCATCATTTAGGCAAAGTCAACAACTATTATTATTCAAAAAGCGGGTCACCGTCCGTTGAAATAAATTATTATGCAAAAGAAGCAGGACGTGTTAAATTGGAGTTGATGGATTCAATAAACAAAATTATTTTAACGTCGTTATACGATACAGCCCGTGCCGGGTTAAATAGTTTAAAGTATGATTATACCATACAAAAAACAACGTCTGCAAAAAGCAAACCTGGATGGATCGATCCCAAACCGTCTGAAGACGGGAAGCTCTATCTTCCCAAAGGCAGCTACACGCTGCGTATCATTCAAGGAAAAGCCACTGACGAGAAGCGCTTTGAATTTAAGGAGAAGTAAGAATCTTAACGGATCTTGGTCTATTTCTTCTAGGATAGGGGTAGCCTCTTATTAACGTCATTTTTCAATGCCTTTTTTTTGAGATCCTTCCTGCCTCAGGATGAATTCAACCGTATGGGTTAACGAGAAAATCACGTACATAGAAAATCATATTTTCTGAAATTAGCACATTAAAACATTATCCTTTACTTTTGCCGAAAAAAGAAATCTCTATGCTACGCGATACCACGGTATTTAATTTGATTGATGAAGAACTTATTCGGCAACAGGACGGAATAGAACTTATTGCCTCAGAAAATTTCGTTTCCAAACAAGTGATGGAAGCGGTTGGCAGCAGCCTCACCAATAAATATGCCGAAGGATATCCCGGCAAACGCTATTATGGTGGCTGTGAGGTAGTCGATAAAATAGAGCAGTTGGCCATCGATCGTTTAAAAGAATTGTTTGGCGCCACCTGGGCTAATGTGCAACCGCATAGCGGCTCGCAAGCCAATGCGGCGGTTATGCTTGGATGCCTAAAAGCAGGAGATAAAATTCTGGGCTTCGATTTAAGCCACGGTGGACATTTGACCCATGGCTCTTCGGTAAACTTTAGTGGACAAACCTATACCCCTTCCTTCTATGGAGTGGAAGAAGCTACAGGGTTAATCGATTTTGATAAAATTGAAGAGATCGCCCTGCGCGAAAAGCCAAAATTAATTATTTGTGGTGCCAGCAGTTATAGTAGAGACTGGGATTATAAAAAATTGCGGGAGGTGGCCGATAAGGTAGGTGCTCTGCTAATGGCGGATATCGCACATCCAGCAGGACTCATCGCTACAGGATTACTCAATAACCCAATTCCGCATTGTCATATTGTTACCAGTACCACGCATAAAACATTACGTGGGCCTCGTGGTGGTATTATAATGATGGGGAAAGATTTTGAAAATCCATGGGGCGTTAAAACACCTAAAGGCGAAATTAAAATGATGAGTGCAATACTTGATAGTGCCGTGTTTCCCGGAACGCAAGGAGGGCCATTAGAACATGTAATTGCAGGTAAGGCTATTGCTTTTGGTGAGGCTCTAACACCAGAATATAAAGACTATATTTTGCAGGTTCGCACCAATGCACGAGCATTAGCCAAAGCGATGATGGATAGGGGGTATAAAGTAATAAGCGGAGGTACCGACAACCATTCCATGCTCATCGACTTGAGAACAAAATTCCCCAATCTGCATGGTAAGGCAGCCGAGAATGCTTTAGTGCAGGCACATATCACCATCAATAAAAATATGGTGCCTTTTGATAGTCGCACGCCATTTACTACAAGTGGTATTCGCCTAGGGGTTGCGGCTGTAACCTCACGAGGATTGAAAGAAGGCGATATGGATGAAATTGCAAATTTGATGGATCGGGTTTTGGGAAATTTAGATAATGAAAGCGAAATAGGAGAGGTAAAGAATGAGGTGAAACGTATGATGAGTCGTTTTCCACTGTATAAGAATTAATGAAAAAGGAGAAGCCCGGCTCCGTGATCCATTTTTTATTCTGTCTTTTTTTTATTCGGTGATTTAGAAATTTTATTCAACGCGCCTGCACCACCTATGCTTGATATTTACACCATTATTTTGCTTTTTTTATGTGGCTGCCTGGGTGGTTTCTTTGCCGGGTTGTTAGGTATCGGTGGGGGAATGGTTTTTATTCCGGTACTAAGCTATTTCTTTATTAAGATGGGTGTTACCGACCCCGATCTGACCAAGGCATTCATCGCAAACTCTTTCTTTGCTATTATCTTTTCGGGTATTAGTGCAAGCATTAAGCAATATAAAAACGGACAATTTTTTCCGAGAGAAGTACTGGCTACTTCCTTTGGGGCTATCGCCTCTTCTCTTTTTGTATCGTGGCTTATTAGTATCGGACATTGGTATAATAAATTGATTTTTTCTGTCTTTTTTATTTCGGTATTAATTTTTCTGAATATTCGTTTGTTTATACAACGCAATAAGGAAACCATTTTAAAGGTGAACACGTTTACATTAGGAAAGTTTATTGTTATCGGTGTTTTAACGGGAGCCTTTGCCGCACTCTCCGGGTTAGGTGGTGGCTTTATTATGGTCATGCTTTTTGTGCAGTGGCTTGAAATCGATATCAAAGAAGCGACGGCCGTATCGACAGGCACCATTCCACTGATCTCCATTCCATTGGTATTGTATTATATGGTGCAACAGCCGCTTAACTTCCCTCCTGGAATTTTTCATATCGGGTTTATCATGGTTTTTGCACTTTTGCCTCTCATTGCCGGGGTTCTTTTGGTATCGCCATTGGGCGTAAATACGGCTAACAGGATAAAACCACAAACATTAAAAAAAGTCTTTATCGTTTTCAGTGCGCTAATAATCATTAAAATGCTTATCGAAATAAAGGCGATTCATGATGTAATGTACTATTTTATAGGGTATTTTTAATCGGCTAAAATTGTTTTGAGATGATATTAAGTATAGAAACCGCCACGTCCAACTGTTCTGTAGCATTGCATACGGTTTTAGGCGAGCAGGTGGCCATTGTAGAGCGTAACGAGCCCAACATTCATGCATCACAGTTATTTGTGTTTATTAACGATATATTGCTAGAAAATGGCATCTCACGGAATCAGCTTAAAGCAGTGGCGGTAAGTAAAGGCCCCGGTTCATATACGGGTTTGCGTATCGGGGTGAGTGCAGCCAAGGGCCTGTGTTATAGCCTTGGCATACCGCTATTAAGCGTTAGCTCACTTCAAGGAATGGCCCACGGCGCATCTAAAAAGGCAGGTGATCGTGAGGCTTTACTAATTCCAATGATCGATGCTCGACGGATGGAAGTTTATAATGCTGTTTATGATTGGAAACTGAATGAAATAGTGCCTACTCAGGCCACTATTATTGATGCTCAAAGCTTTGTAACGTTAAGCACGAAGCCCTGTTATTTTTTTGGCGATGGTATGCCTAAATGTAAAGAAGTTTTAGCTCCGTGCGGCCAATTCTTTTTTATCGATGCGGTTGAAGCCTCTGCTTCCAGTATTGGGGTGCTTGCACAGAAGAAATTTGTTGAACAACAGTTTGAAAGCCTTGCCTACTTTGAGCCGTATTATTTGAAAGAGTTTGTAAGCCAAAACACCTTTCATAAAAAGTAACTTAATTTCAATATCTTCGTAATGCTTCGATGAGAAAACTTCTGCTCTTTTTCATCCTTTTCTATGCAGCATTGAATGCCTTTTCACAAGGTATGGTGCAAATAAAAGGAGTTATTTATGACGCCGATAGTAATGCCGTTTTGGAACATGTTACCATTATCGTAAAGCATACCTCTCGTATTATGCAAAACAATACCGACGGTAGTTTCAGCGTATTCGTTAAGCCGTCCGATACCTTGATTTTTGGTATTTATGGGTATCGCGTAAAATACCTTTGTTTAAAAGATTCGGCACCCAACACCGATTATTTGAAGGTAAAAATACAGATGTATCATTTTAGTGAGGAAATTAGTGAAGTAACCATAAAGGAGGCTCGAACACAACGTGAGGTTCGACGGGATGTAAAAAATTTGGTGGCTGAATATGTGTTTTCTTTGGATCGAACCAATCTTATCCAAAGTCCAATTACCTTCTTTTATGAGAAAAATAGTAAGAAGGCCTTAAGCAAAAGACTCTTGGTAGAATATGAATTTGAATTAGAAAAAAATAAATTAATTGGGCAGTTACTTGACATTTACAATGCACAAGAAATAATTCAGGTGCCTCCAAGCGAATACAAAGAGTTTACCAAAAGCCTGAATTTGAGCTGGGAGTATCTGATGGGTTTAAGTGATTATGATTTAGCCTTTTATATCAAACAAAAGGCATTAGAATGGAAAAACTAGACTGAGTTTATGCTTTTCCATAGAAGTTCCGACGTTTTTTCCCAACTAAACTTTTTCGATTGAATTAAGCCGTTTTGGGAGAGCGTATGTTGTAAAGTAGAATCTAAGAAGATTGTTTTCATTGCATTACAAATGTCATCAAGATCGAACGGGTTAACTAAAATAGCGGCATTGCCCGCTACTTCCGGCATCGATGTTCTGTTACTTGTAATAACCGGTGTGCCACATTGCATCGCTTCTAATATAGGAATGCCAAATCCTTCCAGGTAGGGAATGTAGGTAAGTGCCAAGGCACTTGCCATGAGCTTTGCCAAATCCTCGTCAGCTACTCTCCCGGTGAACAAAACATCGCTCTTAAACATCATTTGATCGTAGGTGTCCTCTATGAATTTGGTTTTCCATGCTTTTCGTCCTACAATCAATAGTTTACAGGTGGAAGGTTGCGTTTTCTTAAACGCATCGAAGGCTAAAAGCAATCGGCTAATATTTTTCCGAGGTTGGATGGCACCAACGTACATAAAATAATCTTCGCCCGAAGTGAATCTAATTTTTGTCTCCAGTTTCTGTGTGCTATCTATCGGCTTAAAAACTGCATTAGCGCCGTTATAAACGATGTCTATCTTCTGTGCTTCTATGTTGTATCTCTCCATGATATCTTTTTTAGAGAAATCAGAAACGGTACATATTCTACTCGCTTTTTTCGCAAATCGCGGGAAGAAAAATTTATAATAGTAACGCTCAAGAAGGGAAACATCTTCAGGATTGTGCTCAAAAGCGAGATCATGAATTACCGCAATTTGAGGCGTTTTACTTCGAAGTGATAAAAAACCATCACAACTTAAAAAAACATCTGGTTTATGTTTTTTTAGCGCCCTGTAAATGCTCCATTCAAAATACCAGATAAACAACAAAGGGTGCCGGGCTGGTGGAAATAGTTTTACGGCCGTTATATTGGTTGAAAACAAAAAATCGGTGCTGAAATTACGATCGAAAAAAAAAACAAACTCAACTTCAGGATGTTGTAAAACCATGCATTTTAGCATTTCATAGGTGAATCTACCAATGCCCTCTATTTTATCTTGAATTAAGAATCTCGTATTTACTGCAATCTTCATGCGTGTAAAGGATATATTTGCAAAGGTACAAGTGTACATTAAATTTATTAAAGTATACGTGAAGCGGAGGTTCATCATTAATTTAATTTTTGCCGTGGGTATCAATCTGCTCATTAAACCCTTTTGGGTATTAGGGGTGGAACGTGGTGTTCAAAATGCCATAGGCGCAGAAGAATATGGCTTTTATTTTTCATTATTTAGCTTCTCCTTTATTTTTAATGTAATGCTGGATTTTGGCATTAATAATTATAATAATACTTTTATTGCCAAATACCCTCAGCTTCTTAGTAAAAAGTTTCCTCAGTTGGTGATGCTTAAGCTGCTGTTGGTGGTACTCTATCTTATGATTACCCTAACGATTGCATTTATCGTAGGCTATGATAAAGTGCATCTTAACCTTCTTCTCCTCTTGTGTTTTAATCAGGTATTATCTTTTGGGGTCACGTATTTAAGGTCTAATATTTCTGGACTACACTATTTTATTACCGATAGCCTGCTATCCGTATTGGATAGATTATTAATGATTCTATTTTGTGCTTTGTTACTATGGGGGAATATTTTTGGAGCCATGAAGCTCGAATGGTTTGTTTACTCCCAGTCACTTTCTTATTTCATTACGTTGGTTTTTTGTTTTCTGTTACTCAAACCGCATTTAAGCAATTTAAATTGGAAGTGGAATACGGCATTCTCTATTCATCTACTGAAAAAAAGTTATCCATATGCCATTCTTGGGATCTTAATGGGATTCTATTCTAAAATGGATGGCATCCTTATTGAGCGACTTTTGCCTTCGGGTAAGGTTGAAGCGGGACATTACGCTTCGGCCTATCGATTACTTGATGCGGCTAATATGATTGCTGTTCTTTTTGCCGGATTACTCCTCCCTATTTTTTCCCGTTTCACCCAAATGAGGGAATCACCCAACGCATTGCTTAAATTAAGTTTTAGTTTGATTATTGCGCCTGCTTTATTCGGAGCATCGGTATGCTTTTTCTATAATCATGAAATCATATTATGGCTTAATAAGGTCAATAATGTAGAAGTTGAAAATGTTTTATTTCTCCTGATGCTCTCTTTTGTGTTTACTTGTACCGTTTATATTTATGGCACCTACTTAACGGCACAAGGCGAGTTAAAGTTACTTAACAAAATAGCATTCGTTGCTTGTATTATTAATTTTACCCTTAATTATTTTTTCATTAGAAGCTACGGAATTGTAGGTGCTGCATGGTCAGCTCTTATTACCCAAGGGTTTGTGGCCATGTTTCATTTTATCATCACGCATCAGAAACATAAAATTAGCTTTGATTTTTCGATGTTATTTAAAGTTCTGATTTTTGCTGTTATTGAGTTTGCATTACCTTATTTTCTTCAAAATATTGATTGTCATATTTTGGTAAAAGTATTTTTGCAAATCATTATCGGATTATTTGTTTTATTATATTTGAATGTTTTCAGTCTTAATCAATTAAAAAAACTAACCCTTCGCTAATGAGAAAATTTTCTACTCCTTTTAAATTTATTACCATTTTTTTTGTTTCTTCATTATTATTTATCGCACATCATGCACTCTCGTATGTGACTGGGCCTCCAACGGGAAAAACAGGAGCTCCTGGGGAAGACGATTGTACTTCATGCCATTCTGGTTCCGCAATCACGAATTCGTCGGCCATTTCGTTAATTACGAACATGACGAATGGACAGTATATTCCCGACTCGGTATATCAAATAAGAATACGTGCAAGGAAGACCAGTTGTGTGAAGTTTGGTTTTTCTACTACCATACTTGATGATAATGCATCTCCTATAAAACTAGGACTCTTGCAAGTTCCAACGGCTTCCACTAGCATTCAGTTAACGAGCGGCACACGCGATTATATCGCCCATACCAGTTCAGGTACAAGTGCGGTATTCACCGATAGTACCGAATGGCTTTTTAATTGGAAGGCTCCTTCCTCGCTCTCAGGAAATGCACGGCTCTATATTGCCATGAATGCAACCGATAATTCAAGTACCAATTCAGGTGACGAAATTAACTTGAAGGATTTCACCATCCCTCAAACAACCAATGTACCGGTAGCATCAATAACGACCAATGTGAACAGTATTTGTCAGTCCGATTCCATCTTATTTTCTGCGAGTGGAACCAATGGAACAAGCTCATATCAATGGATTTTTTCCGGTGGTACTCCTGCGGTATCAACGGCTCAAAACGTTTGGGTTAAATTTAGTTCTGGAGTCAAACTCTGCTCACTACGGGTTGCCAATAGCATCATGTACTCGTCCTATATAACAAAAAATGTTACCATCAACGCCAACCCAATAGCCGGAATTATTTATAATTCTAGCCTCTTATTATGTACCGGCGATTCCATTGCATTGTCTAATAGTTTTAATAGCGTTTCGTATTCATACCAATGGCAAAAAGATGGCAGTAATATCCCTGGTGCCATTGGCTTTACCTATTACGCTAAAACCTCCGGTAGCTATACGTTAATTGTTTCTACTACCAGTAGTTGTGTGATTATAACAACACCCATTACCTTAACGTTTAATGTTAAGCCTAATGCCTTTCTTACCGCAATCAATGGCACTTCCACTTGCAAAGGCGATAGCATTCATCTGAAAACAGTAAGTGGATTAAACTATAGCTATTATTGGTATAAGAATAATGTTTTAGAAAAGCAATCCCTTGACTCCAACTATTATGTCTTCTTGGATGGTGACTATCGCGTAACCGTTTTTACAACAACCGGATGTAACACAATTTCAAATACGCTGACAGCAACATTTTATAATTTGCCGGCAGCAAACATAAGTGCTGCATTCGATAGCATTTGTGCCGGAGACTCTGCTAAGTTAACGGTTTCAACGCTCGATACCATTACAACCTATCAATGGTACCTTAATTCTACTCCAATTATTGGTGCGAACAAAAAGGAATGCTATGCGTTAACCTCAGGCATCTACACCGTTGAATTGACTTCAAATAGAGGATGCAAAAACACCTTCCTGGCAAAACAAATTAAGGTAAACCCACTTCCGCCAGCTAATTTCATCGACTCGGTAAAAATAGGCTGCATCTATAATTTAAAGGTTCGTAATACCGGGAATTATAATTATACGTGGCTTCGAAATGGAATTCCCTTTAACACCACGGATACCTCGGTAACGGCTTCGGTAACCGGAGTGTATTCCTTATTGATAAGTAATGCCACCGGATGCCAAAGTATGACCAATTCCATTTCGTTGAATATACCCAATGCACCCAATGCGAATATAACTCCTTTAAATAATGCGATCATTTGTAGTGATAGCAATATTACCTATCAGGTGCCCAATGTGAATGGTTTAATCTATAAATGGTATCGAAACGGAATATTAATAATACCAGCCACACAAAATGCATTAACAATAAGCGATAGCGGAACCTATTTTGTGGTGGTCGATAATGGCGTATGTTCCGTCAACTCTTCCTCACGAAACGTAACGGTAAATGCTACTCCGGTAGCCGTTGTGTCGGCCAACGACAGCTCTTATTGCGCCGGCGACTCCATACCATTAACCACGAACAACTTAGCGGGATTAAACTATCTATGGTACAAAAACAATAATCCACTAACGGGTACCAACAGTTCGGTTTATTATGCCAAATCACCGGGTGCTTATAATGTCAAAATTTCTTCTGGTTCATGTCAGAAAATATCCAATATTCTCAATGTAGTCGAAAAGGCTTTGCCAGCATTACCTGTTATTACCAGAAATGCAGATGTGCTTACCTCCACAACAGCGGTAGCATATCAATGGTTTAAAAACGGCTTACCTATTAATGCTGCCATATTGCAAAATTATACCATTCTAGGAAACGGAACCTATTATGTTGAAATTACCGGTTCGAATGGATGTAAAAACAAGTCGGTGGCGATCTTTGTCATTCCTGTAGGGTTGGATACAAGAGCAAATTCCGATATCGTGTCTGCTTATCCTAATCCAATACAGCTGGACCTCAATTTAAACTTCGCCGATTTTGGTTTGCATAAGATATCTGTTTTTGATGCTGCCGGAAAACTACTGAAAGCCCATTACGAAGTGGAGCAAAGCACGATCATCGATTTTCGTGATTTGGCGACCGGCATTTATTTTGTAAAGGTTTCGTCGGCCGGTGCCTCGCAAATATTGCGTGTCGTAAAGCAATAGTATCGCTAAATTATGGAAATCGGTGTTTGATTCAATGCCCAATTTACCCCGTTCATCCTTTAATTAAACATATTCGGCCATAAATATTTTGCAATCGATAGGGTCGCCAATAAATTAGCGGTCGTTGATTGGAAGTGGGGCAGATAGCCACGGTGACTATTGGTTTCGTGATTTAGATGTGATTATTTATTTTGTAAATAGGGCATCTGCTTAAATTACACAAACAACGTATGGTTAAAAAATAGGGGTTAATATTTGTTTTGTTAAAAGGCGACATGTGGTGTGTCGCCTTTTTTATTTTAGATTCTCAGAATTACTTCTATAACTTCGCACATCGAAACAAGTGTGTTTTGTTAGAAGAAGGTTAATGTAATCAACTTATTTTTTATGGATTTAGCCGCAATGCGAAAAGAGTATAAGATGAAGAGCTTGAATGAGACAGAGGTCCTTCATGATCCGATGCAGCAGTTTAAACGATGGTTTGAAGAATCCATCGAGGCGCAAGTGCCAGAGCCGAATGCAATGACGTTGGCTACCTGCACACTCGATGCTAAACCTTCGGCCCGCGTGATGTTGTTAAAAGGAGTAACCCCCGATGGTTTTATTTTTTACACGAACTACGAGAGTCACAAAGGGGTTGAATTAGCTCAAAATCCACAGGCCGCATTGGTGTTTTTGTGGCTGGAATTAGAGCGGCAAGTTAGAATTGAAGGAATCGTAAAAAAGGTGAGCAGAGAAGAAACTGAGCAATATTTTTATTCCCGTCCTTTTGAAAGTCAGATAAGTGCTATTATATCCCCACAGAGTAAAGCGATTGAAGGCAAACTCGAGTTGGAAGCATTGCATAAAAGGACTACGGAAATGTACGCCGGAGGAAAAGTTCCTTTCCCCGATCATTGGGGAGGTTTCCTGCTCATGCCCTCCATGATTGAATTCTGGCAGGGACGTCAAAGCCGTTTCCACGACAGGATACAATTCACCCAAAACGCATCAGCTTGGAGTTGGGTTCGGTTAGCGCCTTAAAAGGTAACCAGTTTGGCAAATTTATTGACCCGGGTAGTAATGAGCTCTGGTGTTAGGTTCAATAAATTTTCGGTGCCAAATTTCTCAACACAAAAAGAAGCCATGGCCGACCCATGAATGACGGCTCTTTTCATATTGTCGAAGCTAATATCGCCGGTATGGGCCAAATATCCAATAAATCCACCGGCAAAAGTATCACCAGCCCCCGTAGGGTCGAATACTTCTTCAAGTGGCAAGCCGGGAGCATAAAACATATCTTGGTCGTTAATGAGCAATGCCCCATGTTCTCCTTTTTTTATGATTAAGGTTCTAGGCCCCATGCTTAATATTTTCCGGGCCGCCTTTAATATATTATACTCACCGCTAAGTTGGCGTGCTTCTTCGTCATTGATCGTTAACACATCAATTTTTTTCAGAACGCGTTTTAAGTCATCTAAAGCCACATCCATCCAGAAGTTCATGGTATCGAGTACCACCAGTTTTGGGCGCTTCACCAGCCGCTGTGTAACTAATTCCTGTACCATTGGGGTAAGGTTACCCAGCATGAGGTAATCGCAATCCTGATAACTCTCCGGAATGATGGGGTCGAAATCGGCCAGCACGTTAAGTTCCGTAATTAACGTATCCCTGCCGTTCATGTCGCTATGGTATTTACCACTCCAGAAAAAAGATTTCTCCCCTTTCTTTATCTGCAATCCATCGGTGTTAACGCCTTTGGCATTTAACAAAGCGATATATGTTGTAGGGAAATCTTCACCCACAACGGCTACCAGATTGATGTTTTTTGTGAAATAAGACGCCGAAAGTGAGATAAAAGTGGCAGCACCACCAATAATCTTATCTGTTTTCCCGAAGGGGGTTTCAATGGCGTCAAAAGCGACGGTTCCTATACTAAGTAGACTCATAAAAATATTTTTGCAAAGATATTTTTTATTTTGAGAGTTATTCATACTTTTGCACTCCTTAAAAAAATTCGGGCAAAGGCCTGTTTTAAATTCCTTGATAGCTCAGTTGGTTAGAGCGAGTGACTGTTAATCACTAGGTCTCTGGTTCGAGCCCAGATCAGGGAGCAAGAGTAGTAAAGGGTTTCAGGCAACTGGAACCCTTTTTTATTTTTACACTTGCATACAATTTGCATACAATTGACAAATCCATTCAATCTTTTCTATGAATCGATATTGGAAGTCAAACAAAAAAAATGGAATCTTTATAGACACCAGTAATTGTAAAACAGATACCATTATTGGGAAATGGAAATTCTCTAGGAATAAAATAGCTTCCTATCCATTAAATTATGGAAATGATGAAATAGAGAATAATTTAATTGTTTACAGTAGTCGGAGAGTATAAAGAAGATTGTGTAAACAGGATTTAGAGCCCGCATCGTTTTTCAAATATAGTTAAATATTGTTGGAGGATTATTCCCCAATTGTAAATCCCGACACTCCAAGCTCTTTCGATATTTTGGATTGACAAAAATACAGATT
>CANNQU010000034.1 GCA_947507965.1 Bacteroidota bacterium | reverse complement strand
TTCCGAATTTGATGTACTGGGTTAAGCTTAATTTCCAATGCTGGTCAAGTAAGGACAAAGAAACCCTTATCACTGCTTTTAATCCAGAATGGAAGTTTTTCAATGATGAAATACAAGAGATCCTTCCTTCGTCAGGATGACAATACAACACTTATTATTAGGGATAATGTAAGCCTGAAGGTTGGAGTGTTTTTAGTAAATACACGCTGTTGTATTGTCTAGTCGCAGGAAGGATCTCAAAACCAACACGAAAAAACGCCATTCATCAGCAACCACCAACACCCTCATGAAGCGACGGAAAGCCGGATGCATTGACCCTGTTGTATTGTCATCCTGACAAAGGAAGGATCTCAAAAACCAACACGAAAAAATACCGCTCATCATCAACCATCAACCCACTCATGAAGCGACGGAAAACCGGATGCATTGACCCTGTTGTATTGTCATCCTGACAAAGGAAGGATCTCAAAAAAAGCACGAGAAATGCCATTTATCTGATGCCATCAACACGTATTATTATGGATAATGTCCGCCTAAATGTATAGGTATTTTCAGTATATACTTCCTTTTCTTTTTTTTGCCAATACCTCCAATCTCGAATAATCTCAAGGATTTTTTTCTACGCACGATTACGAACTTTTACATACACTTTTGCATCTAAATGGTATCTTGCATTTTTAAATGAATACTTTGATTTATAAAATTCTGATCTTCATTTTTTTCTTTTCTTCTTTTTTCAAAGGAAACAGTCAATCTTGTAACATCACACCATCGGCCTACAAAGTGTGTTTGGGGAGTTCGGTAGTCTTTACTTTAAATACCACAGGCATCGTATCGAAAACCAGCTGGACTTTTGGCGACGGAGCATCCGATACCCTGCTTAGTGCGGCACATATTTATTCAAATGTGGGTAGTTATATGGCAATGGTCATCGTTAAATTTACGAATAATACATCGTGTACTGCCGTTGTTTCGCAACCCATACGAGTCTTTGATTTACCTCAGGCCGACTTCACGAAAAGCAGAGATACCTTTTGCCTATCTGTTCCGCTCTGCGTTACCAATACCACCCAATTAGGCAGCAGTGGCGCCCCCATACGAAAAGTGACATTTCTTTTCGGTGATGGAGCCATCGTATATAATGTTAATAATCCATGTCACAACTATACTAAGACAGGAAACTTTGTTATCAGTCTTGAGGTAGAAGATACCAATGGATGTATCTCCAGAATTGAAAAATCGGTGAGGGTGGTAGATGACCTGAAAATTCAACTACAGATGACACTCATTCGTTGTGGAACCGTTTCTTTTAATAACATAAATGCTTACGCACTTATCAATGTCAAACGTTTCTATTGGGATTTTGGCGATGGTACATTTGATAGTTCCAACACGAACTATTACAATATTATACACAGCTTTAACAATATTGCAAAATGCCCTTATGTGGTGAAACTTTTTATTCAATCGCGTTACGGATGCAGCGATATAAAATCAGTAAGTGTTTGTCCGCTTTACCGTTTTAATGTTAATCTCACCGAAGACAAAAAGAAAATGTGTTCAAGAGGTAACGAGTTTAATTTTTTCAATCCCCCCAATCCTGGTGCCATCATGTCGTGGAGGTACAAAGAAGAAGGAACGGCTACTTGGAAAAATGTGGTTTTCGGGAATACAGCGAAATATAGTTTTCCACTTTGTGGCAAGTATATTATTTCACTTGATATTAAAAGTGGCTTATGTGATACCGTGCTCTATGATACCATTGAAGTGCAAGGGCCGCAAGCACATATCGAACTCGATACGATAGCTCCATATAAGGTGATAAACCATTATATGTGCACTCCTGATACGGCCTTTTTTGTGTCGCCTACAAGCTACCAGTCGAGGCATTGCAGCCCAAGTATTAAACGTCTCTGGGATTTTGCCGACACCCACTGTGCTCAATGTACAACCGATACACGCAACGGAATTAATGTGGGTTTTAATTGCCGTTGGAGTACCGATTCATTCGATGTTAAGCACAACTATTCCGACACGGGATGTTATGCTGTCAGGCTCCTTTTATGGGACACACTTAGTGGCTGCATCGATAGCGATAGGATAGAAATAGTAATCGGCCGACCTGATCTATCGAAGTTAAAAGTAGGAGGGATAAATTGTTTAGGGGCTTTACAGTCTGTTGATTTTTCTGCAGTAAAACCGCTCTGTGATTTAGAAGAATTTTGGTTCGTTAAGGATACCCTTTGCATAGGCTATGCATGGATAAAAATGCCGAAACAGAATTTTAGTTATCGTATTAATAGCACCTGCAGTGGCGATTCCGCTGTAAGTGGTTTTATGATAAAAAATGGGAATTGTTACGACACTTTTTATCTCGTAAAACATTTCCCTCGATTACATCCTCGCTTTAGCCTCACCAATACCAAAGGATGTGCCCCGTTTACTACATCTACTGCTATTTTTGACACGCTTCAAGGGTCCTGTACCAAAGCCATCTGGGATTGGGGCGACGGCACTTCAACCCTTGACTCGCCAGTTGTTAACGGATATGTAAAAAAACAAATCCATACCTTTCAAAAGAATGGCACCTATGCTGTTAAACTCGCTTTATATGATACCTTACGCACTGGAGGTGGATGTGTTTTTGATACGACCCTTGTGTTCGGTGTTGGATTTTATTTCAACTTTGCATATAACATAATTGTCTGTAATTCTCAAGAAGTTCGTTTCAGTAGTAGCGTTTATAATTGGAGCGACCCTTATGATGTTTTCAACCCTTATCGGAAATGGGTTGGAGCGTTACAATGGTCCTTTGGGGATGGGGCCATAGATACGGGCATCGCACCGAAACATCGGTATTTGAAAGCCGGTAGATATACAGTAAAACTCATTGCCACCGATACCAATGGTTGTGTCGATTCGATAGAGAAGATCATTAAATTAAATGAACTGCATGTAAACTTTACATGGAACCCGAAAATTCTGGTATGTGGGCAAATCGTGCAATTTATTGACTCCTCTTGGGTCAAAGATTCAAGCGATATGGTGCCACAAGATAGCATCAGTTCATGGATATGGGATTTTGGTGATCTAAGGGCTCCAAGCACGCTAAAAAATCCGGCACATGCTTATTTTGTTAATGGAGATTTTTTTGTGAAGCTAAAAGTGAAAACATGGAAAGGATGTGAAGATAGCGTGATCA
Source organism: Bacteroidota bacterium (assembly GCA_947507965.1). GTDB lineage: Bacteria > Bacteroidota > Bacteroidia > UKL13-3 > UKL13-3 > CAINMV01. The sequence continues at coordinate 32,391 of CANNQU010000034.1, read as the reverse complement.
TTAAAATTAGTATTGCTGGTCCAATACCCATGTTCCAGCTACTTACCGATTCAGTGGGGTGCGCACCCTATACCATTATGCTTCGAAATAGTTCAGCAGCATGCGACCGAAACATTATATATATGGGCGATGCCGGAAATACGAATTTTGTATTAAAGGAAAATGATACGCTCTCATTTACTTACCAAAATCCGGGAGTCTATTCTATTTATATTTTTGGAGAAGCCTCTTTTGTAAATCCTAATACGGGTTCCAATGTGTATTGCAGTGCATGGTATCCCGATAAAACCAATCCGAAAGCTAAACTGATACGTATCGTGGTATTAGCAAAACCACCAGTGAAATTTTTGATGCCCGATACGATATGTGTGAATACTACCTTTGACATCACCAACATATCCGACAAGAGATACGATTTTTACTCGTGGGATTATGGCGACTCTACCATTGAATTGCGCCTACGCCCTGATACCAATGCCTCCTATAGCTATAAGAAGATAGGAACGTATTGGGTTACCCTAAAGCCAAATTACCAGCCTCTGGTAAATCAAAAGGAATGTCCGGATACCTTCACTAAGAAAATAGTTGTTGTTGATTTAACCTCGGGTTTTACCATGGATACTACGATGGCTCCTTTAATTAAATTCAATAATTCTAGCATCGGTGCCCATACTTATCTTTGGGATTTTGGGCATCCACAATCGGGTGCAAAAAACAGGAGTAATGAGTTCAATACCCAGCATGACTTTTTGAATGATACGGGTGTTTTCAATATTTGTCTTACCTCATACAATGCCTATGGTTGCGAGGATTCGGTATGTCTGCCGTATCGAAATACCAATTACCGATTATTGATTATACCCAATGTATTTACGATTAATAATGATGGTGTTAATGATGTTTTTGATATTGATATTCATGGTGAAATAGGTTACCATTTAAGTATATACAATCGCTGGGGCGCATTGGTTTTTAATACTGACGTCGATGGCCTGGATAATGATGGTAATAATTGGAATGGAAATGTGAAAAATAGCGGTGCTGCACTTCCTCCCGGCGAATATTATTTTAAATTCGAATACCAGTTTCGTGGCGAAGAGGTGAAAACGCAAAAAGGAATTATAACGCTGATCAGGTAGTTGCATCCGTTTGTAACAAAAAATTTATAATCCTTCAAATCGGCTATATCCCAATTTTATTTTACGTGTATCGAGTTAGAGAGAAAACGATCAACAAGGTACCATGAACCACTAAAGCCGGTTACCCAATCTTGGAATCATCATGTTTTTCCATTCGGTGAAGGTGCCGGCAATGATTTCTTTTCTAGCTTCTGTTACCAGCCACAAATAGAAACTCAGGTTATGGATGGAGGCAATTTGCTTTGCCAGAATCTCTTCGGCAATGAACAGATGTCGTAGGTACGCTTTACTATACTCGGGCATTAACGCTTCATCGATGGCACTGAAATCATTTTCCCATTTTTTATTTCGGATGTTGATAATACCCTCTTTCGTAAACAACATGCCATTGCGTGCATTGCGTGTAGGCATTACACAGTCGAACATATCAATGCCCAAACTTATATTCTCCAGGATGTTAATCGGAGTTCCAACCCCCATTAGGTATCGAGGTTTTTCTTTGGGTAATATTTCGCAAACCATAGCGCACATTTCATACATCATCTCGGCCGGTTCGCCCACGCTTAACCCTCCAATGGCATTGCCAACACAATTTTGAGAAGCAATAAATTCGGCCGATTGTTTTCGTAACTCAGGGTAAGTGCTTCCCTGAACGATGGGAAACAGGGCTTGCTCATAGCCATATAAGCCTTCGGTGGCGTTGAAATGAGTGATGCAGCGTTGCAGCCAGCGGTGGGTAAGATGCATGCTTTTTGTAGCATATTTCAGGTCGCTAGGGTAGGGTGGACATTCATCAAATGCCATGATAATGTCAGCGCCTATCTGGCGCTGAATATCCATCACGTTTTCGGCCGTAAAAAGGTGATAGGAGCCATTGATATGATTTTGAAATTTCGCACCTTCTTCGGTTATCTTTCGTCGCCCCGACAAAGAAAAAATTTGATAGCCACCGCTATCCGTGAGTATGGGTTTATCCCAATTCATAAATTGGTGTAAGCCACCGGCTTCTTGTAAAATGGTAGTACCCGGCCGAAGGAATAAATGATAGGTATTGCCTAAAATAATTTGCGCTTTTACTCTTTCTTTCAGCTCCGCTTGATGTACCGTTTTTACGCTGCCAACGGTACCCACCGGCATAAAAATAGGAGTTTGAATAACACCATGTGCGGTATGAAGTTCACCCGCTCTTGCGTTGCTTTTGGGGTCGGTATGTTGTAATCTGAAATTCAATAGATTGGATTGATAAAAAAAGTGAATGGTTGTATTGGTTTCCCGTCGAATGTCAATGCTTCAAAACCTGTTCTTTTCGCAGTTGTTCACTGGTCTTGGTGCTTCCGTCATGGCTCCATCCGGGGGCTTTAAAAACGTAATAAAATTTCTCTTTCAAGGACACTGGTTTTTTTAGATCATTTATTATTTTTAGATGCTCGCTTACCACGGCCTTTATTAAATTGTTGGTATTTAACGGAGTTGTCAACCCATAAATAGGCCTCTCCTCTTCTTCCTGGAAAGTACCAAAAAGTTTATCCCAAACGATTAGCACCTGGCCCATATTTTTATCTAAATATTTAATATTACTGGCATGGTGCACGCGATGGTGTGATGGGGTGGCAAAAATCATTTCAATCCATTGTGGTAGCTTTCCAATCATCTCCGTATGTAGAAAAAACTGGTAAAATTGATTGATGGCGTACATCAGCATGATGGTCATATAATCGAATCCTAAGAATGCGATAGGCAGGTAAAACAGAAACCGATAGAAAGGCTGGAATACCGACGAGCGTAACGCTACCGTGAAATTGTATTTTTCCGCGCTATGGTGGTTGCTGTGCACAGCCCAAAAGAAACGGCTATAGTGCTCGGTTCGGTGGAGCCAATAAAAGCAAAAATCTTGAGCAAAAAAAACAAGCACCCAAGCCAATACCGGATGAGTACGTAAAAGACTGGGTTCAAACAGGGTGTGTTGGTTGGCCCAATAAAACAGGCCAAGAATGAAAATCTTAACCGTAAGGTCAAACAAAATTCCAAGACCGGCAAACCAGCCACTCATCAACGACTCCGACAAAATATAATGATGGGTTCTTTTACGATGGTTTTGATACAGTTCAAAGAGAATACAGAGGGTATAAACTGGAATTGAAATTAAGAGGAGTATGGATTCGTTGGACATCGTAGTAAAAGATGCAAAAGTAAAGTTATTGTCAATAGATGTCAATAAAATTTCTATTAATAAAAATTGGTATTACATTTGAAAGGTCAAAAGGTAACTAATTAATTATAGTCGAAATGAAAAAGTATCTGCTTGTTTTTGTCGCTTTTGCTTCTTCCACCTTGTCTTTTAAATCGAATAATGGTGGATTGAAGATTGGTGAAATAGCGCCTCATTTTGTCATGAAAGATATCAATGGGGTGGAAGTCAAGTTATCCAACTACAAAGGAAAGGTTGTTCTAATCGATTTTTGGGCTTCTTGGTGCAAACAATGTCGGGCCGAAAGTCCTAAATTAGTAAAGACATACCAAAAATTCCATGACGCTAAATTTGCAGTTGGTAATGGATTTGAGATTGTCAGCATCTCTTTAGATGATAATTTAGAAGAATGGAGAACTGCCGTTAGTCAAGATGGATATATTTGGTCCAATCTCTCTGAAGGGAAAAAATGGGATGCTGAGATTGCGAAATTATACCAAGTTTCTTCATTGCCTACCAATTATTTACTCGATGAAACCGGTAAAATTATGGCGAAGGACTTGCACGGAGCCATGTTAGACAATATTTTAATGGCAAATAGGAAGTAGATTAAAACCAAAAATAAAATTTAAGCGGGCTTTTCACCCCGCTTTTTTTATGTCACAATGGCGCAATTGATTTTTGGCAAAAAAATTGAGTAATGATTAACTTAAAATACAATGTACCACAATGAGCAATAAGGATAACGATGTTTCCGGTGTTATCGATGAAATCAATTCAACCGATGATCAGAACACAGAAGGGGATGATGTTTCGTCACCGACAGCTAAAGTACAACCTGAGATAGCGCTTTCCGAGGAGGAGAAGTTAAGGTATAAATTAAGTGAGATGAACGATAAATTTATACGCCTCTACGCTGAGTTTGACAACTACAAGAAACGCACCTCAGTGGAACGCTACGACTTAATGAAGACCGCAGGCAAGGATGTAATTATGTCATTATTGCCCGTATTAGACGATTTTGACAGAGCTTTACAAGTGATGGATAAAACCACCGATATAAATGCTATAAAGGAGGGGATGGAATTAGTGAAGAATAAATTTATCAAAACTTTTGAACAACGAGGCCTAACGGAAATGGATTGTATAGGTAATGAATTTAACAGTGATTTTGAGGAAGCTGTTACGAGTATTCCAGCTTCCGATGCGATGAAAGGAAAAGTTATTGAAGTATTAGAAAAAGGGTATCTGCTGCATGATAAGGTTATTCGTTTTGCTAAAGTAATTGTAGGAAATTAAAAGTATTGGTGCAAAAAAAACTCCAAAATATATGACCAAAAGAGATTATTACGAAATTTTAGGGGTTGCAAAAAATGCATCAACAGAAGAACTAAAAAAGGCTTATCGGAAGAAAGCGATTGAGTTTCATCCAGACAAAAATCCGGATAATAAAGAAGCGGAAGAAAAGTTTAAGGAGGCCGCTGAAGCTTATGAGGTGTTGAGCGACGATCAGAAGCGTGGTCGCTATGATAAGTATGGGCACAAGGGAGTAGGGGGTGCCAATGGAGGTGGCTTTCAAGGAGGAGGGATGAGCATGGATGACATTTTTGAAAATTTTGGAAATGTTTTTGGAGAAGGATTTGAAGGCTTTTTTGGTGGGCAACGAGGTGGTGGAGGTCGTCGACAAAATGTTGGAGGCAACTTAAGACTGCGTGTAAAAATGACCTTGGAAGATATTGCCAATGGGGCAGAGAAAAAATTAAAAGTACGAAAGAAAATAAAATGCAATACGTGCAGTGGCCTTGGAGCAAAAGATAAAAGTAGCTTTAAAACGTGCAGTATGTGTAACGGCGCTGGGTCGGTACGTAAGCTTACCCAAACTTTTCTAGGACAAATGCAAACCACTACAACATGTCCTCAATGTCAGGGGGAGGGAAGCACAATAAGTAATAAATGTGGTACTTGCCATGGTAGCGGTATTATGGATGGAGAGGAGTTAATATCGGTGAATATACCTGCCGGCGTGGTTGAAGGGATGCAGCTAAATTTAAGTGGTAAGGGTAATATGGGTGAACGCAACGGAGCCAATGGCGACTTGTACGTTTTAATTGAAGAAGAGCCCCATGAGATTTTAAAGCGAGAAGGCAATAACGTGGTGTATCATTTGCATATTTCTATCCCTGAAGCTGCCTTAGGGGCTAGTTTTGAAGTGCCAACCATCGACGGGAAAGCAAAAATAAAAGTGGAGCCAGGCACTCAAGCGGGTAAAATACTTCGATTAAGGGGCAAAGGCTTGCCTTCTGTGAATAGTTATGGGCGTGGCGATCAATTGATTGATGTAAACGTTTGGACGCCCCAAAAGCTTAGTAGTGAAGAAAAGCAGCTACTTGAAAAACTTGCTCATTCCGAGAATTTTAAGCCCAATCCATTAAAAGGCGAAAAAGGCTTCTTCGAACGTATGAAAGAGTTCTTTACGGAGTAGCTGAATGTTGTTTTGGTTCATCTAAAACCAAAATTGGATTATCCTCGAATTCTTTCTTTATATTTTACCAATTGACCTCTTAAGGTGTTCTCTGCCATATCGATAGCCGCTTCAAAGCTTATGCTGCTTTCTTTAACGAAGAGGCTTTGGTTTTGTACATGAAGCTTTACTTCAACCATCTTATTGTCTTTTGCATCATTGGTGAGTTTTAAAAAAACCTCTCCTCCTAGAATATGATCATAAAATGTTTCGAGTTTATTGAGTTTTTTCTCTATGTATTCGAGGAGCTTTTTATCGGCATCGAAGTGGATTGATTGAATATCGAGTTTCATATAGGGGAATAATTAATTATGATTTTTAAAATGAATGTGGTGTCGCTGTTGTGGAGGGTTGATACCCTGCAACAGCAATCACCCTCGAGGATGTGAACTCTTATGCGTTTTGATGAGTTCTTCAATGTTATTATGCGTGTATATCTGGGTGGCAGCTAAGCTGCTATGGCCTAAGAGCTCTTTTATTGCGTTAATATTGGCTCCATTATTGAGCAAATGGGTGGCATACGTATGGCGTAATATGTGCGGACTTTTTTTCTCCGCAGTAGTAATCAGGCTAAGGGTGGAGGTAACGGTACGGTAAATGAATTTTTCATACACCGGTTTCCCGTTATTGAGTATCAAAAGAAACTCGGTGTTGGCCAAGGGTAATTCTTGTTTAGCGTTTAGATACGTTGTAATTATTTCTTTTAGCTCGCTAGTAATAGGAATAATTCGCTCTTTGTTACGTTTCCCTAAAACTTTTAATTCCAATTTGGTTAAATTGATATTGCTGCTTTTAAGGTTTTTTAACTCACTCAATCGCATCCCCGTGTGGTATAGCATTTGCACGATAAGTTGATCACGCAACGAGGCAAAATTTGGGCTATCTGCTATACGATCAAGTTTTTTCATGTCTTTGATTTCAATATAGGAAGGGAGGCGTGATGCCGATTTTGGAGGTTGAATACGGAGTAATGGATTTCGTTGAATGATGTTCTCTTGAAGCAAAAACTTAAAAAAACTACGTAGCGTAATTAATTTACGTTGAATACTCCTCGAGGAAATTCCATCTTCCATAAGCTTTGCCATAAAAGAGCGAATATGCTGGTAGGTGGCTGTTTCAAGTTGGGTTACTTGATAGGTAGAACTTAGAAATCGGGTAAATTGGAGTAAATCGGATTGGTATGCGGTTACCGTATGCGTAGAATAACGTTTTTCAAATTTTAGATTATTTAAAAAATTTTCAACCATATCGCTCACAGCTTGTACTACAAAAGTAGTGCATTTTACTGAGTTCTTAAAAAAATTATTCCAAAAGTATTTTTAAATATTCTATTTTTGAAACCTAATTTATATTTAACATGAATTTTCCTGCCGAATTAAAATACACTAAAGACCATGAATGGGTTCGTTTTGAAGGCGACTTTGCATTTATTGGGGTAACCGATTTCGCTCAAAAAGAGCTGGGCGATATTGTATTTATTGAAATTGAAACCCTAGGACAGACTTTAAATAGTGAGGATGTCTTTGGTACTGTGGAAGCGGTGAAAACCGTCTCTGATCTTTTTATGCCTCTCGCCGGAGAAGTGGTGGAGGTGAATTCGGAATTGGAAACCAATCCTCAGTTTGTGAATGAAGACGCTTATGGAAAAGGCTGGATGGTGAAAATCAAGACAAGTGCGAGCAGCGATCATTTAATGACAGCTGAGGCCTACAAAGAGCTAATAGGAGTATAATTCCCCATATCCATTAAAGTAGCCGTTAGTGTCATTGCTTTCGGCTATTTTTGTTTTTTATAAATTTCGTTTTCCATCCGTTAACGTGCTTTTTTTACGATATAATAAAATTGCTATAGGGTACAGTATTTTACTGGTGATACTGTGTGCTTTTCCCGGGAATGAGATGCCTTCCATGGATTTTATTGATTTGTTTTCTTTTGATAAACTGGCGCATCTGATTAGTTTTGGTCTTCTTTGTTTCTTTACCGTGTCGGGGTTGGCTAAATACCTTCATTTTAGTTTCATGCGCAGGCACGTTCTTAAATGGGCTTTGGCGTATTGTTTATTCTTAGGCGCAGCTACAGAGGTTTTTCAAGCTTCTCTAGCGATTCATCGTACCGGCGACTGGGTTGATTTTTTAGCGAATGGTATTGGTATTGGAATTGCGGCGCTGGTTTATGTATTGATTTATCGACCTCAAATAACCCATGAAACCCGTTAAAGCCTTCACCTTCAAAGGTCAGTGGCTAGTGGCCATGATTCGCTTTTTTCTGGCTTTTGTGCATCTTTTGTTTGGAAAAAAATGGCGTCGTCCTCGTAAATCATTTCGTGAAGACCCATTGAATTATAGTTTAATGGATGGCCTCTATTTTGGGTATAAATACTACTATCGTCCTCATGAATTAATGGATGATGACCCTTCCTTTCCAAAAATAAACACGTGCTTCTTTGCTCCTCATCTTCCATCCGATGTTCCCACGGTGACCATAAGTGCTGCAGGCGACTTGATGCCCTATGAATGGATTGATAAAAAGTTTTGCACCCATTTATGGGATGAAATTGGTAACGATTTTTTTCAGAGTGATCTTGTTTTCGCCAACCTTGAAACGCCGGTCGATCCATCTCAACCCCTCGGGCTTGTTCCTGAAGTGATGCTTAATCACATGGAGTTTAATGCCAGTGCCGATATGTTTGATGTATTTAATGGGAACCACCAATACAAAGGGTTTGATGTATTAAGTACAGCCAATAATCATTCGTATGATAAAGGAGATGAAGGGATTATTAATACGATTACCTTTTTACAGAAGAAGCAAATTAAGTATTGCGGCACCGCCGCTAGCTGGGAACAGCGTCATGATTTTCCAATAGTGGAACGCAATGGAATAAGGATTGCCTTTGTGGCCTACACCTATTCTTTAAACCATCTTACCCTTCCACTGGGCAAAGAGTATTTATGCAATCATATACCGCTTAATATGCCGAACGGTGATTTGTCGTTTATCAAAAAACAGGTACAGATGGCTCATCACCGTGGGGCTGATTTGGTGGTAGCCTCGGTACATTTTGGCAATGCCTATCAATTGTATCCCGGAAACCATATTATTAACAATACCCATCGGTTATTTGATGAATGTGGGGTGGATATTATTTTGGGAGGGCATGCACACAATATCCAACCCGTTGAATATTATAATTTTATATGCCCGATTACACAACGTGAAAAACAAGGAGTAGCAACCTATTGCTTAGGCGATTTTGTAGCGTATGATATTTTTACCTGGGGGCATCTTCCGATATGGATTAAACTAGAGATTGCCAAAACAAGCATCGGAGCGGTCGTGAAAAGTGTAAAAATCAATCCTGTTTATACCTTAGGGAAATACAATAATAGGGCTGATCGTGAACTGCGTTTTTTAGATGCCACTAAATTATGGAAGCGAATTAAAAAGGGAGAGCATCACCTTTCTCATGCCCATGAGAAGGAGGCACTTTATTTGAAATCGATCTACGATAAGGTATTTAGTAGTGATTTAAATGCTTTTTAAGCTTTCCGGTTGATGAAAAATGATCGGGTTAAAACAATAATTTTTTCACCATAACCTGGTCAATAGGCAAGCTTAAATCATGCTCTGTTAGTTGCGTTAACGATTTCCAGAAAAAATCAATTTTCAAATCATTGGATGTAAAATAAGGATCCACAATCTCGTTTTTGAGGGTTACTTTGTAATAAATGGCGATCACCTGATCGGTGGGAAAAAAGGCACTTTGTTGGAAAAAATCGGTGGTGTAAATATGCTCGTTTATTTCAATCGCTAGATCCAACTCTTCTTTAAATTCTCGATGAAGACAATCGTGTGTTCCTTCTCCATACTCAAGTCCGCCGCCAGGAAATTTAACAAACGAATGTCCATTGAAGTGTTCTCGGCATAATAGAATTTCGTTTTTCGAATTGATCACAATTCCATATACCCTAATATTAAAACGACAAACTGAAGGTGATTCTTTATACGATTCTTCCATCATTTAGAGTGATAATTCGATCGGCTTGCTGCGCCAAAATATGGTTATGCGTTACAATAACAAAGGTTTGATTGAGTTTTTTTCGTAAATCAAAAAACAATTGGTGCAATTCTTCGGCATTCTTACTGTCTAAATTTCCACTGGGTTCATCAGCAAAAACGACCGATGGGTTATTAATTAGCGCACGTGCTACAGCCACTCGTTGTTGCTCTCCACCACTCATTGCCGCAGGCTTGTGTAGTGCTCTCTCCCGTAGGTTAAGCAATTCCATTAGTTCCATTGCTCGTTGTTCTGCTTCTTTTTTAGGAACACCTTTTATTAACGCAGGAATGCAAATGTTTTCCAAGGCCGTAAACTCGGGTAATAAATAATGGAACTGAAAAATGAAGCCTATTTTGCTGTTTCGAAAAGAAGAGAGTTGCTTGCTTTTCATGGAAGAAATAGTTGTCTGGTCGATCATAACCGACCCGCTGTCGGCACGATCCAATGTGCCTAAAATGTGAAGTAGCGTTGATTTTCCGGCACCCGAGGAACCTATAATAGCGATTAACTCACCGGTGGCAATTTCGAGTGAAACGCCATTCAAAACCTTCAAAGTGCCATAGGTTTTTACAATGTCAGTAGCTAAAATCATGTTTCAAATTAAGTCAAAAATCGCCATTAAATGGTATTGAACAAGCGGTATATTATAAAGAGGAAGGGTAAATTTATCCGGGTACGGTATTTCGTATTTAAAGGCATTTTACATCACCGTGAGCCACGTTAGCTTTCCATTTGGCGTTCTTCTATTTTGTCGATAATTTGATAGGCTATCTTGAGCGCCTTATAGCCATCATTTAACGTAATCGGAGGAACGCTGTTTTGGGTTATGCTTTCATAAAAGGAGATTAGATTTTGGACGATGTGAAGTTGTCGATTTAACGTGCTTTCCGGAGAGGAAGATTGGTTGTTATCCAGGTTCGTTCCTTCCAAAATACTCCTTTGGAGGTTTTCATCCGGTAAGGGGTAGTTGGAAGATAAAAAGTTAATGGTTGTTGCCTTGTTTTTTTGAAAAGCCTGGAGCGTATGCAATGGTATTTTTGCTAATCGATTTGCCGTTAATGAGGCTACACAGCCATTGCCGAACTCAATACGGGCATTCACCATATCGGGCGTGTCGTTGTAAACGCATACCGCATGAGCACTAATTTTACGAACTTCACTACGCGTTAACTGGAGTATAATGTCTATATCATGTATCATCATATCGAGTACCACCGAAGTGTCGATACCAGAACTTCTCAAATTTTGCGTTTCGAGATAGTGTGGTTTCAATGGTGTTTGATTTGATTTAAGATACCCTTCATTAAGCCGCAGTCCGGCACCCAATTGAATTTTTACATCTGCTTCTCGTTGCATCGATAATAACAAATCGACCTGATCGATATTGGATGTGAATGGTTTTTCAATATAAAGGTGTTTGCAGTTTTTTATTGTTGCTTTGGCTATTTCAAATTGTTGAGCGGCTGGCAAGGCCAGCACAATGGCATCCACTCGGTCAATTAAAACCTCTTGGTTGGCAAAATAGGGGATCTCTAATTTCTCCAACCGGCCGATGGGAGCCGAGGCCCAATATCCAGTGAGTTTAAACTGATTTAAAGAGGTGATGGCGTTCAAATATTCGTCCTCTATCAAGGCATCACAAAATAAGGCAATATTTACGGTGGTCATTGAGGTTCAAAACAAACCTTAAATCAGGAGTTTATTTCAATAATTATTAACTTTTAACGAGGCATAACCTTTAAAAACTCTATAAAAAGAAACAAGCCGTCAGGCAAGTATAATGTACACATTTTTACTTTTCAACATATTTGCATTCAATAGTATTTTGAATGCAAGAGGTTAATATGGTTTATTTGATGCTGTGATAGAAGATACTTTTTTACATCAAGGAAAACGAAAAAATCTAGCTTCTTTATTGAGGCAAAAAGGAATTACCGACGCATCGGTATTGAATGTTATCGCAACCGTGCCACGGCATTGTTTTTTAGATAGCGCCTTTAGTGAGAATGCCTATGAAGATAAAGCCTTTTCTATTGCGGAAGGGCAAACTATTTCTCAGCCTTATACCGTTGCGTTTCAGAGCCAGCTACTACGTTTGCGAAAAGGGGAAAAGGTTCTTGAAATTGGCACCGGCAGTGGTTATCAAACCGCCATTTTGTGTATGCTTGGAGCTTCGGTATATAGCATTGAACGACATCGGAAATTACATGACTCTGCCAAGGAAATGTTACGTGCCATGAATTTAAATGCCCATCTTATTTTAGGTGATGGAACCAAAGGACTCGAAAAATTGGCGCCTTTTGATAAGATTATTGTAACAGCAGGTGCCCCGGTAGTGCCTGATACCTTGGTTAATCAATTGAAAATAGGAGGCATCCTGGTTATACCGGTAGGTAATAGTAAACAACAACGGATGTTGCAAATTGCGCGAATAACGGAAACCGAAACGACGACCATTGCCTACGACGGTTTTGCCTTTGTGCCTTTGATTGGAGAGCATGGTTGGAAATAATTATACTAACTTTGAACACCATGTGGGTAGCAACATCTGAGAAGATTTATGTAAATTTGTGGTGATCAATTTATTTCTTACGATACCCGTGGTCAGTTAATTTGTGTACGTAAAACTCATGCAATTCATCGAATCTATTCCTTATCATACCCTTCCGCTGCATTCTAAATTAGTCAAAGATTATGTACATGCGGATGCCTATTTGAAGCCATTATACCATCATCCGCCTTCTCTGGATGGGGTTTTGGAAACGGCAAAAGAAAGAAAATTTAGCCAGGAGAAGAGGCAAACACTAGTTCAATCGTTACGTTCGCAATATTCGGGTTTAACTTCCGGTGCCATGGTAAGGAACAATATTGAAAAGCTAGGATTAGAAAATTCGTTTACCGTAACAACGGGGCATCAACTTTGTGCCTATACCGGTGCAGCCTATTTTATTTATAAAATTGCCTCGACCATTAATTTAGCTCGTCAGCTTAGTGAAGAAGATCCAAAAAGGAATTTCATTCCGGTTTTCTGGATGGCTTCCGAGGATCATGATTTTGAGGAAATTAGCGAGGTTAACTTTTATGGAAAACAATGGAAATGGGAGAAGGAGGATACCCATTATGGGAAATCGCCGGTAGGGTTGTTAAATCCGAGCACTATTGCATTATGGGCTAACGAGATGCGACAGTATTTTAGAGATGAAGCTAAGGCTACTTCTTTACTTCAAATTTTCGAAGACGCCTATAAAAATAATTCCACCTTAGCCAATGCAACGCGACAAATCGTTCATGAACTTTTTAAAGAATTTGGTTTGGTAATTATTGATGGCAACGATATCGAACTGAAGAAATTGTTTATACCCGTTTTATTGGAAGAAATAAAAACGGAAGCGTCATCGCGTGCTGTAAATAAGGCCACTGATTTTTTAAAGCAAGGAGGATATAGTGGACAAATTACTCCACGTGAAGTGAATTTATTTTATTTTGATGGCAACCATGCCAGGCTTAGGGTGGAGAAGAAAGGCAACGATTTTCTTGCCATCGGCTCTGAACTTCGCTGGAGTGAAGCCGAAATCATCAATGAAATTAATGAGCATCCCGAAAAGTTTAGTCCCAATGTTGTGCTGCGACCCGTTTATCAAGAAATGATCCTGCCTAATTTGGCGTATATTGGAGGGCCTGCGGAAGTTGCCTATTGGCTGCAACTAAAAGGAGTTTTCGATCATTTCAACGTGTCGTATCCTGTTGTTTTAGTTCGTAGTTCGGTTGTCACCATTCAAAATTCAATCCTGGAGAAAATCCAAAAATACGATTTCTCATCGACCGAATATTTTACCTTAACGATAGAAGAATTAACGAATCGTTTTTTGAAAGTTAATGATGCTCATTTAATTGATTTTGATGCCGAACGAAAGTTAATAGACGATATGATGCTGATCTTAAATGAAAAAGCAAAGCAAATCGATCAGCAGCTGGTGACACAACTTTCCATTGAAAATAAAAACCTACATGAAAGCATTAGTAAAATAGCCGCAAAATTCACTAAATCACTTAAGCAAAAGGCCGATCAAGATTTAAAAAATTTACAGCGAATGAAGAACACCCTTTTTCCAAATCAGATACTGCAGGAACGAATTATTAGTTGTATGGATTGCTTTCGATTCGATGAATCGGCCATCCGGGAGATTATAAGAGTGACTAATCCATTGGGAAGTAGCTTGCAAATGTTCAAAGTTTAATTTTCTGTTTAAGATTTTTGTGTTATTATTGCGTTGCGAAAATCAACTAATGGCATAATTTTAATACTATATCTATGTTAAAAAAATATCAACTCCTACTACTCACCACTTTTTTATGTGTTTCATCGGTTGCCCAAACCGCTTCAAAATCTACCGATGGGAGTGTTTGGGTTAATGGTCGAAATGTTGAAAACTGGGATACCAAACGCTGGGCTGTGGGCTTGCAAACAGGAATCTTAGGTTTCCATGGTGATCTCACACAATCAACCAAAAAGCGTTATGGCGGGCATTTTAGCGATTCGAAATTCGGACTGAATGGTGGCGCCGTAGTAAAATATTCACTTTCTCATATTTTGTCTTTACGTTTATCCGGTTACGCCGGCACCTTTGTTCTTCAAAATAATGGAGTACAATACGCTGGTAATATTTATGATATTAAAAACAGTATTAAGTCAGCCGAATTACAAATGTATGTCAACCTCGGTAATGTGTCTTTTCTTCGTAAGGAAAGAAAAGTAAATCTTTTCATCTTTGCAGGAGTCGGCACCATTTTCAATAAGTTCTCCGGAACCCTTACTGCTGTTGGAACAACAACGCCATACATTGACTTTAAAACCGATTCATACTGGTCGAAGAAAACCAAATCGAATTACGCAACCGTTCCACTCGGTTTGGGTGTTATGTACAATTTAAATCAGAATTTTGACCTCGGTATTGAAACCGGTCTTCGTTATACCCGTACCGACTCTCTTGACTTTGCTAATTTAGAGATCGCAAGAAACAGAAATTTCGATAAGTTTTCGCAAACAACCATCGGGATATATTATAAACTAGGGTCTAAAAAAGCACCACATTATGATTGGATTAATCCACTGACTACGGTTTATGATGATGTTGCTGACGTAAAGAAAAAAGTGAAATTGTTAACGGGTGATGCCGACAAGGATGGAGTTGCTGATTATTTGGATAAAGAAGCAGAAACGCCGGAAGGATCTCGGGTAACGGGTGCGGGCGAATCATTGGACTTGGATGGTGATGGCGTGCCTGATTTTAAAGATGAAGAACCATTTTCCGATCGGGGGCAACCGGTAGATGAAAAGGGAAGGATGAAAGATGATGATGGTGATGGTGTGCCCAATGTTAGAGATTTTGAATTGAATACTCCGAATGGAAATCTAGTCAATTTTCAAGGAAAGACCATCCCCACTGCTGACTATATCGATCCTGTGACCGGTAAAAGAGTTACCACCGGAAATACCGGTTCGGGTGGCGTAGGTTATTTACCCACCATTTATTTTGATACCGATAAATGGTTCGTTAAACCTGAATTTTATGCAGAGCTTTTAGCCGTTTCCGAAATAATGAAGCAATTTCCAAATATAAAATTAGATGTTGTAGGTAATGCCGATTACCGCCTGGATGAAAGTCATAATGACATGTTAGGAAACAATAGAGCAGAGGCCGTAGTTGAGGTTCTTGTGAAAAAATTCGGAGTGGATAGAAGCCGTCTAAATCTTAAAAACAATGGCGAACATCTTCCCATGGTTTTGGGAAAAGGAGCAGCATTTGACCCCTATAATCGTCGCGTGAATTTCTTCGTTTCGGGAGGTACGAATGCTTGGATTAAATAATAACATCACCTAAAATTAGAATAGAACCCTTTGACGCGATCGTCAAAGGGTTTTTGTTTTAGAGAAGGTTTCCCACAAAACGATGCCTGCGGTAATGGCTACATTAAAGGAATGCTTGGTTCCAAATTGAGGTATTTCAATGCAGGCATCACAGTATGGTAGAACGGAGGCATCAACGCCATTAACTTCGTTTCCAAAAACGAATGCATTTTTCTCTTTAGGCGAGAAATCTTGTAACATAATGCTATTTGTTGTTTGTTCTACGGCACAAATATAATAGCCATCCGATTTAAGCGATTGTAAGGCCACTAAGGTCGTTGGGAAGTATTTCCAGCTTACGGTGTCAGCGGCCCCTAAAGCGGTCTTCATGAGCTCCTTTTGAGGCGGAGTGGCACAGATGCCGGTGAGGTAGATGGCTTCTACCCTAAAGGCATCGCAAGTGCGAAAGATAGAGCCGATAT
Source organism: Bacteroidota bacterium (assembly GCA_947507965.1). Classification (GTDB taxonomy): domain Bacteria; phylum Bacteroidota; class Bacteroidia; order UKL13-3; family UKL13-3; genus CAINMV01. The sequence goes on along the minus strand of CANNQU010000034.1, from coordinate 16,153 downwards.
TATGGGCACTTCGAATATTGTCGAGCACAACCACGACCGGCATTTTCTTTGCTTCTTTAAATTCAGGCAAGTTCATTCGGCCTAATTCATTCATCGTTACCTTTTCAAAATTCATTTGGTGAAAAAATGTTGGTTACTGTTGACGGGTTAAATATAATTTTGCAAACTTCTTTAAAAATAATTAAAGTAGCCTGGTTTTATGAATAAAAAAGCAAGTGAAACGCCTTTGATGCTACAATACAATCAAATAAAAGGGAAATATCCAGGATGTTTGGTGCTTTTTCGCATCGGCGATTTTTATGAGACGTTTAATGAAGATGCGATTACGGCCTCAAAAATATTGGGTATTATTTTAACGAAACGTGCCAATGGTGCAGCTTCACATATGGATTTGGCCGGATTTCCATACCATTCGCTCGACACCTATTTGCCCAAATTAATTCGTGCCGGACAACGAGTTGCGATTTGTGAACAACTGGAAGACCCCAAGCTTACGAAAACGATTGTTAAGCGAGGTGTAACCGAATTGATTACGCCAGGGGTTACTTTTAATGATCATGTTTTAGAGCAAAAGGCAAATAATTACCTGGCCTCGGTTGTATGTCATAATACCGAATTTGGATTGGCATTACTCGATATTTCAACAGGAGAATTTTTAGCTGCAGAAGGGAGTAAGGAGGTCATTGAAAAACTTTTGCAGGGCTTCAAGCCGTCGGAGGTAATCGTTGCTAAAAAAATGCTGTCCACCTTCGAAGCTCATTTTGGTACCGATTTTTATCTCTACGGAATAGAGGATTGGGTTTATAGCTATGATTACACCTTCGAGAAATTAACCACTCATTTTGGTACCGTTAATCTCAAAGGTTTCGGTATCGATGAATATAAGAATGCCATTATAGCGGCAGGTGCAGCTATTCAATATCTTGAAAATAATCATCATAGTAATTTAAGTCATATTTCAAAAATTGCACGTATAGAGGAAGACGAATATGTGTGGCTCGATCGATTTACCATACGTAATCTGGAGTTATTGCAGACCCCTGACAGTAACGGTACCTCATTGATACAAATACTTGACCGAACGATTACACCCATGGGCGGGCGTATGCTGAAACGATGGCTCATGCTTCCTCTAAAGAATAAAATCAAGATTAATGAACGGTTGGATGCCGTTAATTATGCCGTTATATCCGATACATTTTTAGTGAGCACGGAAGATTACTTGAAACAGATTGGAGATCTCGAACGACTCATTTCAAAGTGCGCCTTACTTCGAGTAAACCCGAGAGAATTATCTCATCTGAAACGTTCACTAAAGTTCATCGCTCCCATAAAAGGCATTTGTGCTGAAGCTGAAAATTTTTCATTTCAAAAAATCGGGGAACAGTTAAATGAATGCAAATTAATATATCATAAAATTGAGAGCACATTGGTTGATGATGCACCACTTCTTTTGAGTAAAGGTGGCATCATTAAGCAAGGAGTGAATGCCGCTTTGGACGAACTCCGTGAAATTTTAAATAGCGGGAAAGACTACATTTTAAAAATACAACGTGAGGAGATCCTTAAAACGGGTATCACCTCCTTGAAGATTGCCTATAACAGTGTGTTTGGTTATTATATTGAAGTAACCAATGTGCATAAAAATAAGGTTCCCGAGGGATGGATTCGCAAGCAAACATTAACCCATGCAGAGCGATATATTACCGAAGAATTGAAAGTGTATGAGGAAAAAGTATTAGGCGCCGAAGAGAAAATTATTGCCTTAGAACAACAACTCTATAAGGAACTCGTGGTAAGCTTGGCCGAATACATTATCCCTATTCAGCAAAATGCAGCTATTTTGGCCCGCCTCGACTGCTTATTAAGTTTTGCGAAGATTGCGAAATCCAATAATTATGTACGACCTGAAATTTCTGATGAATACGAATTGTCATTTAAGCAGCTACGACATCCGGTTATTGAGAAACGACTCCCTGCGGGTGAGAGTTATATTCCGAATGATGTGATGTTGAACAATGAAGAGCAACAAATTATTATTCTAACGGGGCCGAATATGAGTGGTAAAAGTGCGGTATTAAGGCAAACGGCCTTGGCGGCATTAATGGCCCAAATGGGCTCGTTTGTTGCCGCTTCTGAAGCTAAGATAGGCCTCGTTGATAAGATATTTACGCGGGTAGGGGCATCCGATAATTTATCTTTTGGCGAGAGCACGTTTATGGTTGAAATGATGGAGACGGCTTCTATCATAAATAATTTATCGAGTCGTAGTTTGATCTTATTAGACGAAATTGGAAGAGGCACCAGCACCTACGATGGCGTATCGCTGGCATGGAGTATCACCGAGTTTTTAGCGAAGCATCCGTATCACCCTCGTACTATTTTTGCCACCCACTATCACGAATTAAATGAGCTTGAAAAAGATTTTGAGGGCATCAAGAATTATCACGTAAAAGTAAAGGAAACCGACACGAAAGTAATTTTTTTACGTGTACTGGTTCGGGGTGGAAGTGAACATAGTTTTGGTATTCATGTAGCAAAGATGGCAGGTATGCCAAAAACTATTCTGGATCGTAGCAATGAAATTCTGCATCACCTGGAATCGCAACGAGCGGAGATCTCAGGCAAAGAGATACTCAAGAAATTGCCTAAAAAAATGTTTCAGTTAAACATGTTTGATACGGCTTCTCCGGAGTTGGAGAAATTAAAGGAAGCCCTGCAGAAACTAGAGATTAATGCCATTTCACCCATTGAGGCACTACTCAAATTACACGAGTTAAAACAGCTGCTAAAATAAATATTAAAAATAGTTTGCATAAAAAAACTTGAAGATGTATATTTGCCGGCGTTATGCGAGAGTAGCTCAGTTGGTAGAGCGTAACCTTGCCAAGGTTAAGGTCGCGGGTTCGAGCCTCGTCTCTCGCTCAAAAAAATTAGTAGCTCCGAGCTACTAATTTTTTTTACACTGCTTGGGTGGTGGAATTGGTAGACACGCAGGACTTAAAATCCTGTGACAGCAATGTTGTACGGGTTCGACCCCCGTCCCGAGCACTTATTCCAGGGGTTTTCACCTCTGGAATTTTTATTTAGTGAAGTGGCTGAACACCCTCGTGTTTCGCTTCAATAGCCTTTAAAATTGCTTCTGAATTAAATTCGTTCTTTTCAATGCCTTCAAAAGATCGGATGATATTTCCATTCCATAAATAAATTACTCCTGGGGTGGTAGTACCGGCTCCTGAAAGTTTCCAGAACCGAGGGATATCCAATACTTGATAGGGATAACGGCTTCCCGACTCTTTGAAAAAATCATCAATTAAATTCGCTTCCTCATTCATAAATAAGATATAAACTTTAGGAAAACCTTTTTTTTGTGAAAGCACCCATAATGCTTTTGCCGTTTTTTTACAATGATCGCAACCCGGTGCAAACAAACAAACTATTTTTTTGCCTTCGTCGAGGTTCACCGGCTTATTTTCAAATAGGGTGAACTCCGAAAATTTTGATTTTATTTTTTTGGGTGCCTCTTCCATCACCACTTCCGGTGGTGCAACCTTGCCGGTGGTCGTATCTTTTAAAACGGCATTATTGGTGGTATCGGTTAGAGCAGGATTGTTTACTACCGACGCCACAGGTGCAATTTCTTCTTTTGCACAAGGACAAAAAGGAAAGAAGAAAAACAGGAGGAAAGCGGAAGAAATGTAAATTAATAAAAGGACTGTAATACGACTCTCTTGCTGTTGCGTTGTTTTTATGTTTCGGTAAAGATAAACGAGTATTGCAATGGTAATAATATTTTTGATGAACGCTTCCAACGGCGTCATTGGAATGAGTTGACCAAAGCAACCACAATTACCATTCATGGCGCCATGTTGATACATTTCAATCGACAAATGAATACAAAAAGCGGCCAAAAGAAGTATGGTAACCGGTATTACGAGTTGCCTTAAATAATGCCGTTGCAGTATGGCGATGGCGATGGCCAACTCCAATCCGATAAGTAATCGAGCCAGATACGGCGCTTCACACCAGCCACAAATTCCAAGATCAACCAGTTGCTTTTCGAAACCCCAGATGGGAAACATTTTGGCGATACCGGAAATTAAAAATAATAGGCAAACGATGATTCTTGCAGTCCAGGGTAAATATTTATGCATTCTTCGCATGGGATGGGTAATTAATTTATTTTGAGTACGAGTCGGTGCCAACGTGTGTTTCAATCGAACGGTAAGATTAATGAAAAAAATCTTAAATATTAATTTTTTCATCATCATTACATCAAATGATTTCCTACTTTCGTGCATCAAATGTAGATACACCAAATGGTGTTGTATTAAATATAAATTAAATGGCAGCGGAGAAGTTTAAGCTTATCGAGTATCGAAATCCAGGGGTCGCCTTCGACATCAACCTCATTGATCCCATTCGCATCAACCGAAGTGCCGTGGAACGCAGGGCTGCAACTATGGGTACCCGACGAAGTGTGAAGAAGGATTGGCAAGCCGCATGGCTATTAAAAGCGATCACGTGTATCGACTTAACGACATTAGGCGGCGATGACACCCATAGTAATGTTTTACGACTTTGTATTAAAGCGAGACATCCGGTACGAGCCGATATTTTAAAGGCACTGGGGATGCAAGATGCGAATATTCAGGTGGCCGCTGTTTGTGTTTATCATAATTTAATTGAGGCTGCACTTCTGGCTTTAGAAGGCTCTTCAATACCTGTTGCTGCAGTCTCCACCGGATTCCCCGCAGGGCAAATAAGTAACGAACAAAAAATTGAAGAAATTAAAAAGTCGGTTCTTGCCGGAGCAAGAGAAATTGATATTGTAATTAGTCGGGCTCATGTACTTCGTGGCGATTGGAAAGCACTCTATGAGGAAGTGAAAATGTTTCGAAATACCTGTGGTGAGGCACATCTTAAAACGATACTTGAAACGGGTGAATTAGGTACCTTAACCAATGTTGCCAAAGCCAGTTATGTGTGTATGATGGCCGGTGCCGATTTTATTAAAACAAGCACGGGCAAAGCAGCGGTAAATGCAACGCTACCGGTAAGTTTGGTGATGGTTAGAGCCATTCGTGATTATCATGAAAGAACCGGTATAAAAGTTGGCTTTAAACCGGCTGGTGGCCTTCAAAAAGCGAAGCAAGCAATAGAATGGCTTATTCTTATAAAAGAGGAGCTCGGTGATGCGTGGTTAACGCCTTCGTTATTTCGTTTTGGTGCCAGTAGTTTACTCGGCGACATCGAACGACAATTGGAGCATTTTGTTACGGGCAGATATGCCGCTTCTTATCGCCAACCCATGGCATAAAAAAAATCAAAGATGAAAGTAAAGAGCATTTTTAATACAATGGAATATGGGCTCGCTCCCGAAAGTTCTGCCGTGGCCAATGAATGGCTAGACCAAAATAAACGTAAATTTAAATTATATATTGATGGTCAATGGCTAACCCCATTGTCAACCCGGTATTTCGAAACCATCAGCCCGGCAACGAGGAAGCCGATAGCAAAAATTGCGGAAGCTAATGTAGCGGATGTTAATATGGCGGTAATGGCGGCTAGAAAAGCGTTACCTAAATGGGTGAAGCTAGGCGCCCATTCAAGGGCTCGATATCTATATGCCATGGCCCGACAGATTCAAAAGCATTCGCGTTTGTTTGCGGTGCTCGAATCGATAGAAAATGGAAAGCCGATACGTGAAACACGTGATATTGATATCCCTCTGGCAGCAAGGCATTTTTATCATCATGCGGGATGGGCACAATTACGTGACACGGAATTAAAAGACTACAAAGAAATAGGCGTTATCGCTCAAATAATTCCTTGGAATTTTCCTTTGTTAATGCTGGCATGGAAAATAGCACCAGCACTGGCAATGGGAAATACCGTGGTGTTAAAACCTGCGGAGCTTACGTCATTAACGGCGTTGTTATTTGCTCAACTATGTGAAGAAATTGGGTTACCCAAAGGTGTCGTCAATATCATTACCGGCGCCGGCAAAACAGGGGCCGCTATGGTCGATCATATCGAGGTTGATAAAATAGCATTCACGGGTTCAACCGAAGTTGGACGAATCATACGAAAGGCTACCGCAGGTACCGGAAAAAAAATATCCCTTGAACTAGGCGGCAAATCGCCCTTTATCGTATTCGATGATGCCGATCTGGATAGCGTGGTAGAAGGAGTCGTCGATGCCATCTGGTTTAATCAAGGGCAGGTATGTTGTGCAGGTTCACGACTCTTGGTGCAAGAGTCAATCGCCGAAAAACTTTTTTCGAAAATAAAATTACGCATGGAGAAGCTTCGTGTGGGCGACTCTTTAGATAAGAGTATTGACATCGGAGCCATCATCTCATTAGAGCAATTGAATACGATTGAAAGGCTAGTGAAGATTGGTGTTGAAGAAGGTGGAAAAGTATGGCAGCCGTCATGGAAATGTGGGGAGGAAGGATTTTTTTATCCACCTACCTTAATCACCAATGTAGCTCCGGCATCTACCATTGCACAGGAAGAAATTTTTGGTCCGGTATTGGTTGCGATGACTTTTCGAACCCATCCGGAAGCCGTAAAGCTTGCCAATAACAGCCGTTATGGTTTAGCTGCAAGCATCTGGACGGAGAATATAAATCTCGCGTTGGATGTAGCTCCAAAAATAAAAGCAGGTACGGTTTGGATTAATTGTACGAATGTATTTGATGCAGCCTCCGGTTTTGGAGGTTATCGCGAGTCGGGCTTTGGGAGAGAGGGTGGAAAAGAAGGCCTTTATGAATATTTGAAATTAATATCGGATGATCAGAAACAACCTTCGGTAACGAAAAACCGTCCGAAAATTCTGGCTCATAAATTAGCTGATTCATCGTCGCTGCCATCCATTGACCGCACGATTAAATTATATATCGGGGGACAACAAATGAGGCCAGATGGAGGAACGAGTAGAGCGATAAAAAGTGTTTCAGGAGAAAACATCGCATGGGTTAGTGAAGGAAGTCGTAAAGACCTTCGTAATGCCGTGGAGGCTGCCATTGCCGCCACATCGTGGACCCTCATGACGGGTCATGCCAGAGCTCAGGTGTTGTATTATCTTGCCGAAAATTTAATTCAAAGAGAAGAGGAATTTGCCAATCGATTGATGGCGCTTCTAGGGGTAAGTAAGTTGGAGGCTTCGAACGAAGTAAGGCTTTCTATCGAACGTATTTACACATATGCCGCTTATGCCGATAAATATGATGGGCAGGTGCATCATACCCTCTCCCGTCATGTAACCATGGCGATGCCTGAAGCACTCGGAGTTATGGGTATTGTTTGTCCGAAGGAGGCTCCACTGCTCGGTTTTATTTCTACCGTTATTCCTGCTCTTGCCATGGGAAACAGGGTTGTTGTTATACCGTCGGAAACGGCACCCTTGAGTGCCACCGATTTGTATCAGGTAATAGAAACATCGGATTTCCCGGCTGGTGTTATTAATATTATTACCGGAAATCAACACGAGTTATCGGGTGTCTTAGCACGTCACGATGAAGTGGATGGGGTATGGTATTTTGGAACGAAGGAAGGCAGTAAAATAGTTGAGGATGCGGCTGCCGAAAACATGAAACGAACCTGGGTCAATAATGGCAAACAACGCCCTTGGTTTGAATTGCCGAATGGTCAAGAGCAACAGTTTTTACGACAGGCAACACAGATTAAAAATATATGGATTCCTTATGGTGAATAAATCCTATACGATTCTTTCGAGCACCGTTTCAATCAAACGATCGACCTGCTGATGGTAATCTTCGCTGAACTCTTTTCGGATGCGATTGGCTATGATAGCACAACATGTACAGCAGTCATGCCCCAGCAAATTTCCTAAGCCATATAACGCTGATGTCTCCATTTCGAAATTGGTGATGCGATGATTTTTATAGGCAAAGGATTGAAGTTCTTCATTGATGTTCGGGTACTTTGTAGCTAGGCGTATGATTCTTCCTTGTGGCCCATAAAACCCCGGAGCAGTAGCGGTTATACCCTCTATCATACCATGGCGTAGTTGATTAAAAAGAGGGGTACTTACTTTGCAGATATACGGTGTTGCAAAGGCCGTGTTTAGCTTTAGATGGTGTATTATTTTTTCTTGTATCTCTAGTTCAATGTCATTGGCCTCGTATTGATAATAATGCAATACGCCGTCCAATCCAAGCCCGAATTCCGAGATCACCTGTGCGCCAACAGGGATGTTTTCTTGCAACGTACCGGAGGTGCCAATACGTATTATATTTAGTTTTCTTTTTTTATCTTTGGGTTGGCGTGTTTTCGCATCAATATTAATCGCGGCATCGAGTTCATTGATGGCGATGTCGATATTATCGGTGCCAATACCGGTTGATAAAACCGTTATTCTTTTTTTGCCGATGGTACCGGTATGGGTTACGAACTCACGATTTTTTATTCGTAATTCCACCTGATCGAAATGGTTGCTTATCTGTGCTACACGATCCTGATCGCCTACCACAATAACGTCGGTTGCAATATGCTCCTCCCGAAGATGTAAATGATACACACTTCCATCTTTATTCAATATTAAATCGGTATCGGAAAGTTGACTACTCATAATATACTTTTGATATGTGTTCAAATCTACTTTAATTTGTTGGCTAATTAAAATTCTATGAGTATCCATATTGAAGCCAACCGAAATGATATTGCTGAAACTGTTTTAATTTCAGGTGATCCACTTCGTGCAAAATATATTGCCAGCAAAATGCTTACGGAGGTGGTATGCTATAATGAGGTGCGTGGTATGTTGGGTTATACCGGGTTGTATCACGGAAAACGGGTGTCGGTGCAAGGAACCGGGATGGGTATTCCTTCTACCGCCATTTACCTTCACGAATTGATTCATGAGTATGACGTTAAAAAAATTATTCGTGTGGGTACCTGTGGTGCTATTCAACCCGACCTGGTTCTTGGCGAGATCATTTTGGCCGAGTCGGCTTATACCGATTCAAACACCAATTTAATGTACCATCATACCATGGATTATGCACCGCAAGCCAGTGCCGATTTACTTCAACAGGCGCGAGCCGTGGCACACCAACTTACTATCGCCACGAGGCAAGGCATGGTGTTTAGTACCGATGTTTTTTATGGAGAGGATTTAAACCGCTGGGATCCTTGGATCGAGCGAGGCTTGTTAGGTATTGAAATGGAAACCAGTATTTTATATTCACTCGCTGCTAAAAACAATATCAAAGCCTTGTCCATCCTCACGGTAAGCGATAATATTATCACGAAACTTTTTTCCTCTTCGAAAGAAAGGGAGGAAGTGAGTATAAGAATGATTCAATTGGCATTAGAAATTGCCTGAGTAGCACAAGCCTGTTTCAACTTCTGTTGCAGTGATCTGATTCTCTTTTTTTTACAGCAATAAAGGGCATGTTAAAAATCGATTTTATAATTAAATAATGGAAGAAAGCCCAACTGATAATTTTTGTTTATCGTGTAGCCGCTGGGGTTGTTTGGGTCGGGGCCATAGGCGAGCGACAGCACATTTTTGGTGTTGAAGATATTAACGAAGTCGAAAGAAATTTCGTGGGTAATCTTAGGTCGATTTATTTTGTAATAAATCCTCCAATCGCAGCGGAAATAAGGGTCGAATTTTAAGGTATTGGTTTTATCGTCGATGGATGTAACGAGCTTGTTTTTAACGGTGGCTACTGTATCTACCGGGCCATAACGTTGACCGCCGGCAAAGGTAATTTTAGCGCCTGAGCCAAGGATACTTTTTTCATTGATTTTAAATTCTTTTCCACCCAGTAGATTTAAGATATAATGGCCATTGAAATTGGTGTTATACCAATGCCCGTTACTGCCGGTATATTCCGATTGGTATAATGAAAATGTGACCATATAATAATATTTTTTAGTGAAAAACTTCTCGAGTGTTATTTCAACTCCGTAATTGCGTCCTAAACCTTTATTGATAAGCGTTACCGGCAGGTTCTGATTTAATATGGAATAGGAGGAAGGGTACACGGAGACGGGTACATCATATAAATATTGAAAATACGTTTCTGCTTTAAAGCGCAGATCCTTGGCACACGACCAGTCGAAAGCAAGAACGAGATGTTGGCTATGATAAAATGAAATGTTTTTATTTTTTAAAAGGTAGTTACCATCCGGCTGTTGTTGTTGTTGAAAATAGTAATACCAGGTCATCGCCTCGCTATGCCAACCGTAGCCAAAACTCAACGTTTTAGTCGGGGCGAAATTCCAACGAGCTCCAAGGCGTGGATTTATGGCCAAAGAATGTTGGTTGATGGTTGAATATATTAAATTTACTCCTGCATGGATAGCAAGTTTTTCGGTGAGTTTTATTTTTGTTTGAACATACGGCTGAAGTAATAAAAAATTCGATTTTGCATCGTACCGCCGTATGATGGCCATCGTGTTTTCGACACGAGCGGTATCGATATAATTTACATGAAAGACACTTCCAATAAATCCGGTCTTTAGCGTTGTTCGGGTACTAAATTTTTTATTGATATACCCATGCATGGAATATTTTTTATCATCATATATATGGGCCGAATTAAATACAATGGAGTCGATAGAGAAGTTGGGTTTGCGATAGATCAGATTTAATTTTAATCGATCGATGAGAACCGATCCACTGATAATTATTTTATAGTACGCCGTGCTATTGATGGTTTTAGAAAAGGAAAGTGCCAGGATACCCATGGCGTTGGAGGTATATTCGTCGTAGTTGTTTCCGGAATAAATTTCCGGTGAGTTTTCTTTCGTTTGACTCAGTAAGATGTTGATTTTAGAACTTCCCATAATGCCAAAGAAAGTAAGGGTTGATTTTTTCTTTATGGGGAAATTAAACTTAAACGACAAATCCTGATACTGTGGGATGAAAGAAGTACCAATAGGTATTTTCAGCGCATTAAATAGTTTGAGTGTAGAATAACGATACGCTGCGATATAGGATGATTTGGCCGTTTTATTCAATGGACCTTCGGCGCTAAACGAAGCACCTAAAACCCCGATATCGGCACTAAATTCATGTCTTTCATTATTCCCGTTTTTAAAACGCACATCAAACACTGCGGCATTGGCGTTGCCGTATTCTGCCGGAAAGGCTCCGGTAAAAAAATCGGAGTTGGTAATTAATTTTGCGTTGAGCATGCATACAGGGCCACCCGTGGAACCGAGGGTTGGAAAGTGATTTGGATTCGGAATATCCACACCTTCTACCCGCCATAAAACGCCGGCCGACGAATTGCCCCTAACAATAATATCATTATTGGCGTCGTTGGAGCCGTTGACACCGGCAAAGTTACTGGCCATACGGGCAGGTTCGCCACGGCTGCCGGGATAGCGTGATGCCTCATCAATATTAAAAAGTCGTGCGCTTACCGTCGACATCTGATTATTTGTTTTTATCTTATCGAATGCGGTAACCACCACCTCGTTTAATTTATTGGGTGTCTCTTCTAATTCTATATTGATGATGATTTCTTTTGCAGCGGTAACCTCCACATTCGGATTAATAAACTGCCCGTAACCAAATTGTTTTACGGTGATGGATATTCTTCCCAATGGAATATTTTGTATATTATAATTACCGTCTTCGTCGCTTTGTGCCCCGTTCACAAACACCGAGTCTTTTCTTATTTCAATGGCTGCTCCCGATAATGGTAATTTCGATTCAATATCCGAAATCTTTCCTCTGACGCTTTGTTTTAATTGTGCAAAGCCGGATAGAAAGACACACAGCATACAGACTAATAGTGAGTACTTTTTCATTTGTACAATAATACCTTTTTCTTCTAACTAGATGACAATAAAAACAATTCTAAATCTATTTAATTTGGCACCTATGGAGGTTTTACTCGGCAATTACATCATATGAACATGATCGTTCGTCGGCTACGAAGGATAAAAGAAATCTGCCTGCTGTGCTAAAAGATAGACACCTCTTGCCTTTTTAACATTAAAATGGCAATATTTATTTGCGTATTTGGAAAATTAATCGAATATTGCAACTCTATTTTTGTACGACCATTAATTATTTATTAAATTTAATTTATTATACAATGTTTATAAAATTACTCCGTGAAAATCTTTTTAATGTGGATGCATTTAAAAAGGAAAATTCCAATGCTTTAATTGGGAACTCAACCTCTGGACGATCACCTCTGGATTCTCGTCACTCGCTAAATTTAGTTAGCACCAATAGTGGAAAGCGCTTTGCGTTTCTTCTTTTGCTTACTTTCTTATTTAGTATCCAATCGGTTAAGGCTCAATTGGCAGCGTATTCTTTTGCACAAACTAGTGGTACGTACACCGCTATCTCTGGAGGCTCCGCTCTCATTCCGGCCGCACAGGATGATGCCGCATCAACGGTGCAAGCCATCGGGTTTAGTTTTACTTTTGGGGGAGTAGCGTACACCAATTTTTCGGGTAGCTCTAATGGTTTCATACAATTAGGTACAACGGCAGCCGATCCTTATAATTACCCTACCGTTATTGGTACCAGCAGTAATCCTATTATTGCTTTTGGAGGGCACGATGCGAGAACCGGTGGTGCAGCCACTTATCTTCTTTCTGGAACTGCTCCTAACCGAATATTAACGGTTGAATATCCTACTTGGAATTTGTCATATCAGAATACATTGAGCTATGTAGATGTTCAAATTAAATTATATGAAACAACCAATTTAGTTAGAATCATTTATGGAAGCTCCGGTACCTCGACGAATACCTGGACTCCACAAGTTGGTCTTTCAGGGTCATCCACCGATTATTCAAATCGTACCAGCACAAGCTCTTGGTCGGCTACTACTGCCGGAGCAGTTAATTCAGCCACAATTACTTTTTCTTCTTCAGTTTATCCTGCTTCTGGACAAACCTATACCTGGACACCTCCCAATATTTGTTCCGGTGCTCCGGCACCAGGCAATACCTTATCTGCCGTTACGGCCGCTTGTTCCGGTGTTTCATTTAACCTATCATTACAAACTACCACCAATGGTTCAGGCGTAACCTACCAATGGCAGTCGTCGCCCGATAATATTACCTATTCCGATATCACTTCGGCTACATTATCTACTCGTTCTCAAAGCCAAACCGCAGCAACATACTATCGTTGCAGGGTAACTTGTTCGGCCAGTACCACCACCGCTTCAAATCCGGTTTTAGTAAATATGGCTTCTCCTACCAATTGTTATTGCCCATCAGCGTCCATGTTTACCGGTGATGATGAGATATTCAATGTTACTTTTGGAACTTTAAACAACACATCTACCTGTGGTACTACGGGTGGTGCCGGTTCAATAATGTATGCCTATTCGAATTACACTGCAACAGTAACCGCTCCGACGCTTGCACAATTTGGAACCATCCCTTTTTCGGTTACCGTAGGTCAATGTAATGGATCGCCCTATTCTGGCATTGTTACCGTATATATCGACTATAACCAGAATGGCTCTTTCGCCGACGCCGGTGAAAGAGTGGCTGTTTCTCCTTACCAATCGTGGTCTGTTATAGGCACCACCTGGTCAACCAATATTACCTTACCAGTTGGCGCTTTATTAGGAAATACCCGGATGCGTGTGATCATGGATGAAAACAGTAGTCCTACATTACCTTGTGCTACCTATTATTATGGAGAAACGGAAGATTATTTAATTAATATTATCACGGCACCTTGTGATCCGGCCTTGGCTCCAAGAGCAATTATTGCAGGACCAAGCACGGTATGTGCTAATGCAGTAAGCTATTATTCACTAGGTAGCATTTTCGGTACGATCTCTACGTATACTTGGGTTGCAACCGGTGGTGCTATTACCGCTGGTCAAGGCACCTCAGGTGCTACGGTAACTTGGGGTGCAGCAGGTGCCGGAACATTAACTTGTAACCTGGTAAATGCGCTCTCTTGTACTGGGGCTACACCGAGCTTTGCAGTCACTAAAAATGCAAATCCATTAGCAACATTCACCGGAATCACTACCGTTTGTACCGCTACTCCATATACTTACACGGCCACCTCTACCGGTAGCACGTATAACTGGACCGTAAATGGCGGAATCGTTACCAATCAGTCGGGAAATACCATTACCATCGTATGGAGCAATGTTGCTTCAGCCTCTTTGGCATTACTCGAAAAAAACACATCGAATTGTACCGCAAGCACATCACAAGTTATCACCGTAACCGGGCCTCTTAATTTAGTGGCTTCAGGTCCAACACAAGTGTGTAACAATTCATCTCAAACATATACATTAACAGGTGCTACCGCTACCGGCCTATCGGTTACCGGTGGTACGGTTACAGCCAATACGGCAACAACGGTTACCATTACCTGGACTGCCGTTGGTGCACAATTGATTACCGCTACGTATTCCAATGGAAGTTGTACGTATTCAATTTCGTATGCTGTGAATGTAAATGCAGTACCTACTCCTTTAGTAACAGGCGCAATTACTGCTTGTACTGGTAATACTATTGTTTATACTACGGCTCCTAATCCCGGAAGACTTTACGCCTGGGTAGCTTCTGCGGGAGGTACCATTGTAGCAGGACAAGGTTCGAATACGATTTCTGTTTTATGGAATACTGCTGGCGCAAATTCGGTGACCGTTAATGAAACTATATTTGCAACCGGTTGCAATGTTACTAGTGCAGCGCTAAGTGTTGCCGTAACGACTGCACCTTCCTCGGTGATTACCGGCGCTGGTAATGTATGTAGCGGTGGAACATTTTCTTATACTTCACCAGCAGCTACTACCTATTCCTGGACGGTAACTGGTGGAGCCATTACGGGTTCATCTACTAGTTCAACCGTATCGGTTGTTTGGGGTGCTGGTCCTGCGGCTTCTATCACATTGCTTACCGCCAACGGAATTTGTTCAAGCACTTCTTCTCGTGCCATTATCGTGAACACGACTCCAGCACCTGCAATAACAGGAGCAAGTTCAATATGTAGTGATGCAACCAATATTTATTCGACTCCTTTTAATTCTTCTTATACTTACACATGGACCGTTACCAACGGTACCTATACTTTTGGTGGAAATAATAATACCATTAATGTTAAAGCCAATGCTGGCGCTACATCGGTAACGGTAGCTGTTACTGCTTCTCTCAATGGTACTACTTGTTTTGGCTCTGCTTCAACGGTTGTATCGGTAAATGCTACACCAACAGTATCAATCACGGGCAATGCCACCACGTGTCAAACCTCATCAGAGACCTATACAGGCGTAGGTGCCTCGACGTACACGTTTAGTGTAACGGGTGGAGTTATTACCTCTACCACAGCCACAACGGCTACGGTTACATGGGGTAACTTCAACGGCACGGTAAGTGTTATCGGCGCCAGTGCCGCAGGTTGTACTGCCGCATCGGTATTACCGGTAACGGTAAATGCTTTGCCATCGAGTGTCATCGCCGGTTCATCGCAGGTTTGTGCTACCCTTAGCACGAGCTACAGTGTGGTAAGTCAAAGTGGCGCAACGTATTCGTGGACGGCCACCGGCGGCACGATCAGCGGAGGCAGCGCAGGTAGTGGTGTAACTATTACGTGGGGTGCAGCTGGAGCCGGAACGGTCAATGTAACGGTAACGAGTGCCTTGGGATGTATCAGCACACGCACGATGAATATCACCATCAATGTACAGCCAACACCAAGCATCACAGGCCCGGCAACGGTATGTGAAAACACCAATCAAACGTATAGCATTGCGGCCATCGCGGGCGCAGCCTATAACTGGTTGGTCGTAGGAGGTAATATCGTAAGCGGAGCAGGCACCAATAGCATCAGTGTAAACTGGACAACGGTAGGAGCAGGAACAGTAGGCGTAGCACAAAGTACCGGAAGCTGTATGGCATCAACGAGCAAAACAATAACGGTTAATGCCGCACCGGCGATACCAACGGTATATAAGGTAGGTAATGTGTTATCGACCACGGCCACTGGCCCGGGCTTCCAATGGTATAATAATGGCACCGCAGTAAGTGGCACCACCAATACCTATACCGCTACGGCTGCCGGCACGTATACGGTAATGGTAACGAATGCCGCAGGCTGTTCTACTACTTCATCGGGTGTTATCGCCAATGTAGGTATGAATAATAACCAAGCGATTAAAAACGTACA
>CANNQU010000033.1 GCA_947507965.1 Bacteroidota bacterium | reverse complement strand
TGTTTGCCTTCAGTTTAACAAAACTAATGCCTGAAAACCCAAAAAGAGTTAGCGCTTTTAGCATCAGAAATTTTGTTATCCTTTTACAGTTTTAACCATCCATTATGGGTGGATAGTATTAATTTATTTATTTTAACTTAACTAATGAACCCAGATTTACAAACCCCAATTAAATTGTTTTACACGAAAAACAGACGTATTTTCAGATTTATTTTTTTCGCTCTAATCGCATTTTTTGTTCCCCAAAAAGTCGAAGCCTCCCACTACCGTTATGGAAGTATTTCCTGGAGTCGTACCAGTGATGCCACCCGAACGGTTACCTTTAAAATAACCACGGCGTGGAAAATTAGCTATTTTAGTAGCGGATCTACTGCCGTTGGCTCGGTTGTTGACCCTGGAATTGGAGGACTCTTTTTTGGTGATCTCAACTCAACACCATTAACCTTCATTGTAACCTCAAGAAATGCAGCCGATGATTGGTTGGTTGCTGAAAGAACCGTAACTCATACTTATGTAGTTAGTGGTACCGATTTCACGGCTTCATATTCTACCTGCTGCCGTTTTAATGGACCTGCATTACAAAATAATAATAATGGTAGTTTTAGCTCCCTCACGCAAGTAAGATTAGTACCTGGAAACACCGGAAGCCCCGTTTCTACATTGCCAGCTATAATTAACCTGGCCGTAGGGCAGAGCGCTGCTACTTTTAATGTGCCTGCCACCGACCCGGATGCGCAAACCATGACGTATTCATTAGCAACTCTCGCTCAAACTTCAGGTCAGAACCCAACCGGATTATCGATTAACTCTTCCACAGGGGTGGCTACCTTTAATACGGTTGGAAAGGCAATTAACCAGTTATGGAATGGTGCTTTTGCCATTACCGATGCCAGTGGCTCCATTACCTTGGTTGATTTTCTAATAAAAATAGTGGCGGTAAACACCCCTCCTATTTTTGATTATAGTATCACTCCGGCCAACAATTTTGTTTATAGTATTATCCCGGGGCAAACACTTGCATTTAGTGTTAAAGCGTTGGATGTAGATGCCGGAAGCACCGTTACCTTATCGGCCGTAGGACAACCTACCGGAATGAGCTTTTCGCCTGCCCTTCCAGCCGGACCATCCAATCCGGTAACGGTAGGATTAAGCTTTACTCCTACCCTTGCACAATTGGGTATTTACGTCATCACATTTGTAGCCGAGCGTAATGGAGGTGTACAAACGAATTCTACCGTTACCATCAACGTAAACACCAATCCGGTTTTCATTAATCCAACCAAACTGGAACTGGAAACATACGTAATCCCAACAGGTGTAGCACATCTGGATACGGTAGTAGCCACCAATCCAGATGTGAGTGTAACGACACAACTATTCTCCGCCACTATTCCATCCGGCGCAACGTTATCAGCATCTACCCCAACATCGCTTACCGATACAGCAATAACGGTGATGTCGTGGACTCCAACAGCAGCTAATTTCGGACCCGATACCGTTTCCTTCACAGCGAAAGACGGCAATGGAAAAACAACGGTTCGAAACTATATATTATTCCCCAACACAGCTCCGGCATTCGGTTCTACAGCAGGAACGATTGCCCATGAAAACGAAGTTTATACGTATAATATTACCTTAAATGATGATGATTATGCGTATGGCGACGAACTGGAGATAAATTCTTCAACCATTCCTTCGTGGCTTACCCTCACCGATAATGGCGATGGAACGGCAACATTATCAGGAACTCCAGGAGCTGGCGACATCGGCGATGTAACCATTACCTTATCGGGTGAAGATTTATGGCATCACGCCCATGCACCCGTAGAGCAAACATTTACCATTACCGTAGTGCAATGTAACGTTACCTTAACGCTAAGCATGACCAAAACAAGTTGCCCTAAAGGTACCGATGGAACAGCCAGCGTATCGTACACCGGCAATGGCAGCACGTTCTCGGTGTTATGGAATAACACAGCAACAACGGATGAGATTACGGGACTGGCACCCGGTAAATATTATGTTACGGTTACCAATGAATTTAATTGTTGGGCTAGCGATACCATTATCGTGGGTGCCTACGCGGATACCACCGCACCTTCCATTACCTGCCCAACCAATATTTCGGTAAGCAATACCACGGGCCAATGCAATGCTCAGGTAAATGTGTCGGCTCCCACACTGAGTGATAATTGTAGCTTGGTATGTTATACCGAAAACTTCGAAGAATATACCCCCGATAGCATCAGTGGCCTATCGCCGCAGTGGGTAACCTGGCCAGGTGGATTAAGCGGAGTAGTAAGCGACGAATTTTACAACAGTGCAGAGAATAGTTTAAAAATTACTGGTAATCCCTCCGGTGGCCCTACCGATCAGCTCTTTTTGCTAGGAAACCAAACATCGGGGAATTGGATCCTATCGTTTAATATGTATATCCCTGCGGGACATACGGCCTATTATAATTTGCAGCATTTTGAAACCGCTGCCATCGAATGGGCTCATCAAGCGCAATTTCACTCCAACGGTACCGGAAACCTTGAGGCTAGCGGCAATGTAGCGTTCACCTATCCTCAAGACCAATGGTTTGAAGTGAAACAATTAATTAACCAAACAAACAATCAAACAACCTTGTATATCAATGGAATTGCCTTAAAATCATGGCAATTTTCAAATCGTAGCAATGGCGCTGCAGGAACTAATAAAATAGGAGCACTCGATTTTTATGCCAATACGAATGGCTTCGGATTCGAGCCTAACCCATCAGCCACCCCGTTATATTATATCGACGATATAAAAATGTGCGGAAACAATGCTCCAATGGGAAATTATATCGCTCGTAGTTTGAGTAAAGTATATCCTGCCGGAACGACAACGGTAGCGATACATGTTACCGATGAATCGGGTAATGCAGCCAATTGCAATTTTGATGTGACGGTTAATGATACAGAACATCCGGTGGCCCATGCCAAAGACATCTCCGTAACATTAGCGGGCGGCAGTGCTACCATAACCGGTGAAGATATTAATGATATGAGTACGGATAATTGCGCTATCGATTTTTATTCGGTAAGTGCATCCAACTTTAGTTGTGCGAATATCGGCCCCAATACCGTGATACTCACCGTAACCGATTTAAGTGGAAATACATCCACCGATACGGCCATCGTAACGGTGAATGGCTCGCTGCCAACGGTATCCATTTCACAAGGCGTATTGCCAGGATTTTGCCAAGGTGGTGCGGTGGTTTTAACAGCCAATGCCTCATCGGGTGTAACCTATCTATGGAGTAACGCAGCCACTTCGAAGACCATTAATGTTTATGCCTCAGGAGTATATAGCGTTACCGTTGAAAATGGATTTGGATGTACTACCACTTCAAGTATATCGGTAACCTATAATGCATCTGCTCTTTTATCAAGCTATACCATACTGGCAACCCATGAAGCAGAATTCGAATCCCACTCGTATGTTCAAACAGGCGCTGTAGGAGTAACCAGCACGTGCGGTGAGATAGAACTAGAAGGGTACTCAACGATAACCGGCAGCACCACGTTTGCCAAAGCAAAAAATATTGAAATACAATCAGGTTCGAGTGCTACCAATAAAATATACGCACCCGCTGCCGTTACCTTACCTGCCTTTAAAAACAATACACATTACACTCAGGGAAGTAATCTAACCATTGCAAGTAATGCCACCATTACATTAAATGATTCTATTTATAAGGATGTATCGATAGGCACCAACGCTACGGTTACCTTTTCACAACCGATAGTATATCTTAAATCATTATCAACGAACTCGAATGTGAAAATTAAGTTCTCCAATTGCGCGGTATTGGTAATTTATAATGAAGTAGAATTAGGCCCTTTTAATCAATTTAACCTTGATTTAAAAAGCGTTACGGTTTATGGCAGAAAAGAAGTAGAAATTGAAAGAGGCAGTGTGGTTAATGCCGCTATTTATTCGTTGAGCGAAATTGAGGCCGAAGGTACAAGTACTGCTCGTGTTAGCATGAATGGTATGTTTATTGGAAGTGAGGTGGAAGGCCATTACACCAGCTGGAACTGGAACAATATCTGCGTAGGATGTACTTTGAATAAAACGCAGCCGGTAGCTTCCAATTCGGATAATGCCAATGACATAGGAAAGGATGAAGTATCACTGAATGTATTCCCTAACCCATCGACCGGTAGATTCAATATCGAAATTAATTCTACGCTCGAAGGTCTATTACGAGTTACCGTTTTAAATTATTTAGGACAAGAAGTTCAAACGGTAGTGAAACCTAATTTCACCGGTACCGCCTCGGTACGAGTTGATTTAAACGATGTTGCATCGAGCTATTATATGGTAAAAGTAGAAATGGCCGGACAAACACGCTACAGGAAAGTAATTCTTACCAAGTGGTAGGTTATTAAACCATGGTTATTAAACAAAAAAACTGCTTCCTATTCGGAAGCAGTTTTTTTTATGTCGCTATTTTCGAAAAGATACTACCCGAATTTAACCGAAGTCATGGTGAGTGAGCCCCCAATAGCTTTATCATTAAAAAAGGAGATACTCTCGTTTTTAATTTGAAGACCCAAAGTATAAATTAAAGGCAAATAATGGTCGGGTGTTGGTATCGCCAATCGTGCATCACTTCCCAACTTATCATAATGAATAAGCTGTTGATGATCACCATCAAGAATCAACTCCTTAAATTTTTCATTAAGGCTCAAGGCCCAATCGAAACCTCCACCATTAATCATCGGCCACGCTATCATTTGAAGGTTATGAACCATATTTCCACTCCCAATAATAAGCACCTCTTTTTTACGAAGTGATGCTAGCTCTTTTGCCAAGTCGTAATGATATGGAGCGTCTTTGCTATAGTCGATGCTGAGCTGCAATACCGGAATATTAGCTTTAGGGTACATATTGCATACGATGGACCAAGCCCCATGATCGAGGCCCCAATCGTGATTGAGGCCTACCACGGTAGAATGCACTAAGGAACGTGTTTCTTCGGCTAATGCTACGTTACCGGGTGCAGGATATTCAAAATCAAATAACTGTTTCGGAAATCCACCAAAGTCGTGAATGGTTTTTGGAAAGTTCATCGCGGTAATTTGCGTACCTTGGGTAAGCCAATGGGCTGAAACAATGAGCACTGCTTTTGGCAATGGAATTTCTTTGCCCATGACTTTCCATCGCTGGCTAAATTCATTGTCTTCAATGGCATTCATGGGCGAGCCATGACCCACAAAGAGTAAAGGCATAATCGCATCCTGATCTTTCAATGCATTACTAAATTTATTAAATCCTGCTAATGTTGTCATGGTAAATGTGCTGAGTGTACCAAGGCCGAGTGTTTTAATAAATGATTTTCTTTCCATAAAAATATGGTGACGTATAGCATCAACATCATGACTTATTTACCTACTCCAATGAAACAAAAAACATCGAATATCCGCCCCTATCGCTACTTAAACGTCGTTTCACATTTCATAAAACCATCGTATCTAATCATGGCAAGATAAAACATTTTAAACCCAGAACCAAGATTTAAGCCGTTACCGCTACCTGTTTCAAAAATTCGGCGTTAACATGAATCTTCACCTCTTCCGCAAGTAGGATGCTGCCTGTTTCAGAAATCATACTAAAGTTCACACCATAATCTTTACGGTTAACTTTTCCTGCAATGGAGAAACCGGCTCTTGTATTGCCATAGGGGTCAACCATAATCCCCCCTAATTCTACCTCAAGAGTAATGGCTTTACTAACGCCTCTCATGGTAAGGGTGCCAATTAATCGATAATTTTCATCGTTTAATTTCTCCATTGAGTCGCTCACAAAAATCAGTTGAGGATGACTTTCCGATTCAAAAAAATCGCTAGCGTTTAAGTGCCCGTCACGTTGTTCGTTGTTGGTGGAAATAGATTTTACATCGGCAGAAAAATTAATTTTTGCTGTACTAAAATCGTCGCCTTCTGTTTCTACAGTGGCATTAAATTGTTTAAAATGACCCGTTACGGTAGAAATCATCATGTGTTTCACCTTAAACTGAATCTCTGAGTGTGCGGGATCGATAGCCCATTTTGTAGTTACCATATTCTAAAATATTAAAAATTATTTTTTTTGAGAGCGCAAACTTACGTATATTTGCTATATATTTGATAGTACTATACCAATATATAGTACTATACTTTAGTAAAGCTAATACCCGATAAGCATGACAACAGCCCATCAACCAGCGGTTAAAACCCTAGCAGAGTGCACCAAAGCGATACTTCCCGTACGCGATGCCTTAGATATTTTAAGTGGCAAGTGGAAACTGCCGATCATCATCGCCTTATCTTTTGGCAATAAAAGATTTAGCCAGATGGCGAAAGAAATTCCAGGCATCACCGATAAGATGCTTTCTAAAGAGCTGCGTGATTTGGAGCTTAATCAGTTGGTGAAGCGTACGGTTTACGATGCCGTGCCGGTGGTGGTTGAATACTCGATGACCTCCTACGGCAAAACGCTGGATAAACTAATTGATGAGTTAAGGCACTGGGGCTCTTTGCACCGAAAACGTATTATTGGAAGAGAAAAATAGTATGATGCTAGGAGGAGTGAGTTGCTAATACTTCATGACGATTAAACTTTTTGATGATCGGCCTAAAGGGTAGAAAATAGGGGCTCCAAAACTCCTTTTTATTTTACGTATCAAAGGGTTAATAATTTTTCTTTTCTTCTCTCCTTTTATAGCATAAATTAATGACTAATTATTGGCTTAAAATACACCTTGTTTTAGCCAATCATCCTAGCCCATTTTTAAACCATTTTCGACTCCGAATTATGGTCCTTTTTATCCTTCATTTTTTGCGATTATCTATTCTTTTTCATCTGTTAATAAATGCAAATTATATTTATAATTAAAGGACGATTTAATCCTAAATATATTTTATTAGACAATAATAGTTAAAAATAAATATAAAGTTTTTAGGAATATTAACTGAAAACTTCAAAATTTGATCTAAAAACACATGAATAGTGTCCTTTAAACAGGAATATTATTCAATTTCAAAATATAAATTTGCTATATGGCGTAATATTCTACATTTGTCCAAATTAAAAATTTATTATTCACATCGATTAACTTAAAAATTACCTATTATTATGAACTTAAATTTACACTCTATTAAGAGTTTATCGACTCTTTTTATTTCCACCAAAAGTACCTTAAAATTTAGCCCCATTTTCAAGCATTTATTCAACCCATTAAGCAGGATTTTTTTTGTGTTATTAATGTAGCTGCATAATGCATTAATTCATCCTACTTCTGCACTTTCATAAACAAAATATTTAATCTCAAACTATTAAAACTCTGGATATACCTGAATATCCAGAAAAGTATTCAGGCGCAATAGCCGAAATGCGTACCCATAGGCAAAAATATTTAAAAGCTCTTGTCCAATGAAAAATAATCACCTAGCAGTATCTAAAACTCTATTTAGCAACACGTTTTCGAATGGGTTGTTAAGCAAATTCTTTGTCTTTTTTATTCTCTTTTATTCCTTTAATTCCGCCTCGGCAGGAGATTTAACCGTGAATGCTACAACGAGTACCGGCGGGGCGTTAACAGGTGCTAAATACCAACTGTTTTCAGGGCCTAACTATTTAGGTGAATCAGCAGTAGGAACTACCCTTAGTCTGACGACTGGCACAACATACACTTTTTTTGTGCATTATTCTGGTACAAGTACCAAGCGCGAAACCTTTGTTTCTTCAGCTGGAGGTAATACCTATTCCTTCAAGACCACGAACGTTAAATTTAATTTTTCGGGCGGTTATCTTGATTACACAGCTTCCGGAGGCTTGATTAGCTTCGGTAAAACAGCCGGTGTATGGAATGCTCAAGAATTATTTCCAAAAGACTACTACGGAAATACCATGACGATTCACACCGGATTTGTTTGGTACGATGTTCGAGGCCTCAACTTTACCATTGACTATGAAGGAATGACTAGTATTGACAAAACCATCACTATTCTACGCGTTTTTAATAGTACGGCAAGCCCCATTTCTGGAGTCTCATTCAGGGGAGGACCTGTTACTGGAACGAACTGGTATGTTCCTGGTACCACTGGTGCCACCGGTATGCTCGCGGCCCTTTATAATGGCAGTCCAAGCAGTATCGCACATGAGGCCCGAGTGAATGGAACCACGGCAGTCGTTGGCCCACAAAATCCAACCACGAACTCATATTACCTATTCCAGACAAACAAACTTACGTTACGACTTCAGAAATGTGATCTTACGGGATTGACAGGAGGAACGGTACGATGGGGTTATGGTGCAACTTGGGGAACATCCTATTTCCCTGCTCCTAACAGTACCAATGCTAGTGGAGAAACATGCGCCGAATTTTTCCCTGGCACCTACTCCTTTGAGATGAACTACCAAAGCACTGCACAAGTAAAAGGTAGTGTTGTTATTCCGAATGCGAACACGATTTTAACCTGGACGACGACCAAGGTTATATTGGCATGGGCTTACGACATAGCTTACGGTGGAAGTGGCGATAGCCGTTATTTCAATAAGCCGTATATGGAGTTATTGCCGGGAACATACAATTTCAATTTTAGATCTCCGAGTGGATCTAATTACATCGCCCTCACCTTTAGTGGTTGCACTTATGATAATAAACCAGTGTTGGTAAGATTAATAAATTCAAGTGGGGCTGGGCTCTCCGGTGGCATTGTAAATTACTATATTTCAAGCACCGTATATGGTGGGATTACCAATGCAAGTGGAAACTTATTTCTATTGTTGCCGGCTTCTGCGACAAGTGCCTATTTCAGTATGAATTATAATTTTGGAAATTATACCATTTATCAGAACATCGTAACCACCCCAACGGTAGTTTTTCAAACAAAAAATGTGGTTATGGAGTTGCGTGATAATCTAGGTGCCTTATTATCTGATGCAACAAATTTAAGTTATTACCAAAATGCTACCAACACATTCTCGGCTGGGGTAACCTTAGGGGGCGTAGCAACCATGCAACTTTTACCGGGTAGCTACTATTTTAATATGCAGTTTAATAGCGGTCGTATGACGATCTATCAGAATATCGGCACAACACCTATTGTTACCTTCCAAACCAAAAAAGTAGATTTAGAACTTCGGGATCATGTTGGAGCACTATTATCAGACGCTACAAATTTATCCTACTACCAATTTACCACTGCAATATTTGCTGGTGGCGTAACCCTAGGCGGTACAGCAACCATGCAACTTTTGCCGGGGAGTTACTATTTCAATATGCAGTTTAAAAGCGGACGTATGACGATCTATCAGAATATAGGCACAACACCTACGGTTACCTTCCAAACCAAAAAAGTAGATTTAGAATTACGTGATCATAATGGCGATTTATTATCAGATGCAACTGGCCTGACGTATTACCAATTCGAGACAGCAACCTTTGCAGGTGGCGTTACCGTAGGCGGTACAGCAACAATGCAACTTTTACCGGGTAACTATTATTTTAATATCGCATTTAATTCCGGCAGGAGCTCAATCTATCAGAATATCGGAACGACTCCAACCGTTACCTTCACTACAACTTTAACTACCGTAACGTTGAAAGATGGGGCAGCCTCCCCTCTAAGCAGTGGAGTGGTTACCGACTATCAGTATTTTACCAATTCTTTTGGTACCACGGATATTAATGGAGAAGTTTCACAAGAGCTCTTACCAGGTAGTTACTATTTTACGCTGGGTTATTCAGCTACTTCTTTATCTAAATATAGAACTGTTTCAGGTACAACCTATACGATTGATTTTCTTTGGAGTGGTTCGGCCTTATCGAAAACTACTGGCATGGCCCAAAACGGGACTAACAACAAAATTGGGCTTGGTGTAAACTACCCGAATCCGTTTGTTGGAAGAACTACCATTCCATTTCTTATTACCGAAGCAAGTAACGTAAGGCTTACTGTTTTTGATATGCTTGGAAAAGAGATTGCTGTACTTGTGAATGAAAACAAAGAAGCCGGTGAATACAAGGAGTTCTGGAACGCATCGAATATGCCTGCTGGTAATTACTTGGTAAAACTCCAAACCACGTCATTAGCAGATAATAATACAGTTCAAATGAACCGAACAATGATATCTATAAAATAATTCATAAACTCAAAGCAACATCCCGACCATGATCGGGATGTTGCTTTGGGCTTTTGAAACCGGGCTGAACATTCTATAAATGTGAAGAAATAACAATACAAAATTAACGCTTACGCTCAATAAAAACTTCTTGATCAAATCTAATTCCTTTTTAAAATATACTATTCTATATACTGAGAGGATGCTAACAAATTTTATTTATTTAATCTCTATTTTATCACATCATGAAAAAAATCCTTACCAAACTAAAGCAATTCACCCTTCTTGAAATTTATAAGAAAGGCGTTGCTTCAAAAAAATCAGTATTTTCTGTTTTATCCCTTTTATTATCGCTATCGGCTTACGCTGGAGACCTAACAGTACATCTTAGTACAAGTACAAATGGTGTATTAGATGGCGCAATCTATAAAGTATTCGATGGTGGGGGGAACTACACCGGGCCCAATGCCTCTGGAAGTACCATCAGCCTGACTGCCGGTGTTACCTATACGGTTTATGCAGAATATTTAAACACAAGAAGCAGCGCTACTACTTTTGTTTCCGCTGCAGAAGGCAATACCTTTACTTTTAAAACCACCAATGTAACTTTTCACTTTTCTGGTGGTTATCTCGATTTCGGAAGTGATAATGGTGGGTATATTTCCTTTGGAAAAGCAGGTGGTGTATGGAACTCAAGAGAATTATTCCCTAAGAATTCAACTGGAGCGCCTTTAACTTTTCATACCGGATTTGAGTGGTACGAAGTTCGTGGCGTTAACTTTACCTTTGATTATGAAGGAATGACGAGTATAAACAAAACCATTACCATTCTTCGAGTTTTTAATAGTACTGAAAACCCCATTTCAGGAATATCATTCAGGGGAGGTCCTGTTACCGGAACGAACTGGTATGTTCCTGGAACCACCGGTGCCCTTGGCCTGCTCGCGGCCCTTTATGATGGTAGTCCAAGTAGTATCGCACATGAGGCACGAGTTAATGGAACTACCGCAGTAGTAGGTCCGCAAAATCCAACGACAAACTCATATTACCTCTTCCAAACCAATACATTAACATTACGAATTCAAAAATGTGATCTCACCGGATTGTCGGGAGCAACGGCAGGATGGGGTTATGGTGCAACTTGGGGAACATCTTATTTTCCAGCTCCGAACATTACCGATGCCAATGGAGAAATGCATGCTGAGTTTTTTCCGGGTACCTATTCCTTTGTGATGAATTACCAAAGTACTGCACAAGTTAAAGGTAGTGTTGTTATTCCTAATTCGAATACCTTATTAACCTGGACAACGACTCATGTAACTTATACCTCTGCCTATGATATAGCGTATTCAGGCGCAGGAGATGGCCGATATTTTACTAAGCCGGAGATGGAATTACTAGCAGGAACTGTGATGTTTAACTTTAGAACATCCACTGGAAATAATTATCAGTCTATAACCATTAGTGGTTGCTATTTCCCTTGTAGCAGTTATAGTAGCAGTAGCAGTTCTTCTATCTCCATATGCAACGGACAAAGTTATACTCCACCTGGCGGAACTTCAATGTCCGTAAGCGGGACTCAGACATCACATATTACCAATTATAAGGGCTGCGATAGTGCCATTACGACCAATTTAACGATCAATGCAAACAATCCCGTTAGTGTTAGTATTGCCGCTTCTCCATCAGGCACCATCTGCGCCGGAACGAGCGTTACCTTTACGGCAACTCCAACTAATGGTGGCTCAACCCCCGCGTATCAATGGAAGAAAAACGGTATTAATGTGGGTACCAATAGTGACACTTATACCGATGCAGCACTGGCAAACTCCGATTATATAACCTGTGCATTAACTTCAACTATTGGCTGTGCTACAGGAAATCCGGCTACTTCATCGACTATTACAGAAACCGTATTGCCATTATATGCTTTAACTGCTTCAGCAGGAAGCAACGGCAATATTTCACCTTCGGGTACCACTAGTGTGTGTTTGGGCTACGACCAAACCTATACCATTTCACCTTCAAGTGGATATCATATCGCAGACGTCATTATTGATGGAAGCAGTGCAGGAACACTCACCGAAAAGATATTTGTTGCGGTTACAACCGCCCATACTATAAGTGCTACGTTTGCTGCTAATTGTACCGCCCCGGCAATTATCTCCAATGCCACTGCAACACCAGTAACATGTATTGGCAATAGCGATGGCACCATTACAACTCATGTTTCCGGATCGGGAACGCTTGCCTATTTATGGAGTAATGGAGCAACCACCGCAAATCTTACGGGTGTGCCTGCCGGTACATACACCTTTACGGTGACCAATAGCTGCGGCGAGGCTAATGGTTCTGCCACGGTAGGACAACCAGAAGCACCAAGCAGTACGATAACTGGAAGTTCATCGGTATTAGGTGCTTTAGCCACATCCTATTCCGCACCATCCGGTTTATCCACCTATAGCTGGAGCATAAGTGGCAGTGGTACAAGTATCGTTGGAAGTTCAAGTGCATCTTCAGTGGTCGTTTTAAGTTCATGCAGCACCACCACCTTTACATTAACATTAATGGTTACCAATTCCAATGGCTGCAGCGGCACATCAAGTAAAACCATTACGGTAATACCAAGCGCGACCATAACGGTCTATTCATCGTTATATACAACAGGAACAGGTCATCATCCTAGCGTATCAAAATCGGCTCTCGCATCGAACCTTAAAGTATTTAATAGAAGTAGCGCGGGCAAACGCGACGGGAATCAAAGCCATTATTCAACTTTATGGAATGGTACCAATTACCTGATCTCGAATGTTTCCATTAGTAGTGGTGTATTAGTATCTGTGGGTGGTGGCCCAGCCTATAAATATATTATTAGAGTTCCAGCCAATGGGCACTATCTTATCATAGGGCAATCAACCGTTGCTTCGACGAAATGTGGTGGAACGACATGCACTATTTACACTGGCAGAAAAATAGGCGGGCATGAAGATGTTGATGGCAATAACTACGACCGCGATGATGATAATGACGATAATCTAACCGCCTGCTCCAACTCGAAGTTAAGGTATCATACCGTTATGAAAGACCAAACAGGAAAATGCACCGAAGGAGATGTGCACGAGGAACACGGTTCATTGATGATGATTGTTTCTCCTATGACGATCGAGTTCACAGACTCTATTTCCTACCTACCGATAGTATATGAATCGGTGGTAGGCGATTGGAGTGTTTCGGTTGGGGCAGAACCTCCTTGTGGATTTTATACGGAACCAGCGACCGAGCTTTCCACAAGCATTACCGATAGCGTACTTAATGCCATTCAATTCAATGTTGTTGACACTGGAAGCGAATGGACCTTTACCGCTATCACCCATAAAATTCAACATAACGGAGAGGATCGAATGGCCTATTCGAACCCGATAATGATTAACAACCGAACCAATAAACCAACGGCAATAAATATCTATCCGAATCCAGCTCTTGATCAGATAAAGATTGTAATGCCAAATTTCGAGGGAAAGGCAACGCTTTATATCTATAATATATTTGGATTTAAAGTGGCAGAGCAACCGATCAATCTAATTAGTGGGGCATCGGTCACATTAAACATTGCTTCTCTGGCTCAAGGGGTTTACCTTGTGAGTGCCGTTAACGGATATGGGAAGGCGACAAGCCGGCTTATTAAGGTTGACAAATAAATTTTCTATGAATCGCAAAAAGGCTGCAGAAAAAACTGCAGCCTTTTTTTATGTCACCCTATCCCGCTTCAACTCCACGACCTCCAAATCGTACACCCGCTTACCATCTATTTTTATTTTGATGAGGGTTTGTATGGGGTGAAAGCCATGAACACCGGCTGCCCCAGGATTTATAAAAAGCATTTTATGATGCGTCGGGTCACGCATTACTTTTAAAATATGAGAATGTCCGCATACGAAAATATCCGGCGTTTTTTCGTGGAGCAATTTTAATGCATCGGAATTATACCGGGGTGGATAACCTCCAATATGAGTCATGGCAATATCCACCTCTTCACATCGAAAGCGATGGATTAACGGATGCACCATACGAATATCTTGCCCATCAATATTACCATAAACAGCGTGTACCGGTTTTAATTTAGCCAATTCATCGGTTATCGTAATCGTGCCAATATCACCTGCGTGCCAAATTTGATCGCACGCCTCAACATATCTACTAATTCGCGAATCAAGATAATTATGCGTGTCGGAGAGAATGAGAATATTTTTCAAGCGTGTACGTAAGGGAATCTCAATGTTGAATTACCCCAAAAAAAAAGAAAAAAATTATGAAATGGATTCCACTTATCGCTACCCTATGATAGCTCCTTCAACAATCGCCAAAATATCGAAACTACGCTTGCTTGTAGCGGCTTCACAATATACCCGCAATACTGGCTCGGTGCCGCTGGCACGCAACATAACCCACTCTTCATTACCCAAATGAAATTTGTAACCATCCAAATCTTCGGTGTGTTCTACATTTAAATTCCCGAATGTGGTATATTTCCCCGCTTTGCACGATGCTACGATCTGCTGTTTTTTATCTTCTGTCAGATGAAGGTCAAGGCGCTCTACCGCAAAAGTTCCAACGAGTGCATACACTTCTTCGATAAGCTCTTCAAGGCTCTTACCGGTTTTCACCATAAACTCCCATAAGGCCAATCCCATCCATATCCCATCACGTTCCGGTATATGACCTTTAATGGCAATACCTCCACTCTCCTCCCCTCCTACCAATACATCCTGAGTAATCATGTCTTCGCAGATGTATTTGAATCCAATTTTTTTAATATCATATTCGATACCCAATAACTCGCATAATTTTTTTATTTTTTGTGAGCAACTGAACGTGAAAATCACTTTTCCTCTTAAATTTTTATAGGTATGCAAATAGTTGATGAGGAGTAAAATAATATGGTGTGAGTCGATAAATTTTCCGGAGCTATCATATAACCCAATACGGTCGGCATCACCATCGGTGGCTAAACCACAGGCGATATCACCGCTTATTTTTATCATCTCACTAAATTCCTGTAAGTTTTTATGAATAGGCTCCGGCGCTTGCCCGTTGAAACCTGGGTTATACTCACAATGCAAACGATCTACATCAGGCAGTAATCGTTTAATTACGTTCTGTCCGGAGCCATACATGGCATCATAGGCAAAACTTAAATTGCTTTTACGAATGGCATCTAAATCGAAGTTCGCCTCGGCATGGTCGCAATACATCGTCTCTAAATCAACATATTCGATGAGACCATCGAGTTGATATGCTTCAATAGATTTTAAATCGTAGTCAACCGATGCTTGAATTAAAGATTCTACTATTTCCGTTTCTTTTGGTGTGGTAGGGCCTCCATACGCTCCTTTTAACTTATAACCGTTGTAGCTTGCCGGGTTGTGACTTGCCGTTATTATAATTCCCTGATTGGCTTTTAGGTTTACGGTACCTAATGAAATCATCGGCGTGCTAACGAAATCGTTCTCGGCCAAAAAAACTTTTATTCCATTGGCCGCCATGACGCGTGTAACCGTTTCGCTAAATAATCGTCCGCCAAAACGACAATCATTACCTACCACCACACTAGGCTTTGCTTCGTTTTGCAATAGCCATTTTGCAGTAGCATCGGCTACTCTTTTTACATTATCAACCGTATATTCTTGTGCAATGATGGCACGCCATCCATCGGTACCAAATTTTATATTAACCATGGGGCAAATATAAATACGAATAGAATTAATTACGAATTAAAAATTAGAATAAACGATTCTTGGAATTACCTTGAATAAAGTGGACACCAATCAAACGCTGCGGTCTTATGGAAATGTGAAAAAAATATAGGAAAAGCCAGTTCTTTTTAACTCCAGATAAATACTATATGTTGTTTGAGGTCGGGATGCAAACTCTTGCTCACAGGGCAAGTTAACGCGATATGCTCCAGAATTTTCTTGGTTTTATCGTCGAATTCTCCTTTAGGAAAAGTAACCGTGGCATCTATTTGAATAATACGGCGTGGCTCAGTGCCCATAATCTTGGTGATGTCAACCGTTGTTCCCTCGATATTCCAATGGCTTTGATCTGCTTTTATTCCCATCATGGTGAGCATGCACGACCCTAAGGAGGTGGCCATTAGGTCGGTTGGCGAAAACGCTTCCCCTTTTCCATGGTTATCGATGGGCGCATCGCTAATAACATTGCTACCGGATGCTAAATGCGTTGCTTGGGTACGTAAGCTGCCTTGATATAATACGATAGAGGTGGCCATAATAAGATTCTGATTTTAATTTTTCAAATTTAATTATTTATATTCGCCGTATAAAAAAAATCTTCAATCATGAAATCATTCTTTAAATATTTCCTAGTGGCTATAATTGTTACTACGCTATTACCGTTATCTTCTTGTAAAAAAGGAGCTAATGATCCATTTCTATCCTTACGATCACGTAGTAGCCGCCTCGAAGGCACTTGGAAATTCTCGACGCAAACGTATAATGTTACTCAAATTTCGGGTAATACCAATACCACCCGTGATTACACGTATGATGGCAACAGAATAAAATTAGTGAAAGTAACCAAAATCGGAAATTCGGCAGCAGTAACCGATACGTCATCTTATGCTTATTCGGAAACCATGGAAATTACAAAAGATAATACCTTCAAAGAAACGATTATTCAATCGGGAGTCACTTATTTAATTGAAGGAAACTGGGCTTTTTTAGGAGCGGATAAGGCTGCTGATTTAAAAAAGAAAGAAGCCGTAGTTCTGCATTTTACTAAATATACTTTTGGTCCCACCGTTTCTACTTCCGGTAATACCGACAACCCTAGCACTTGGGTTTTAGAAGAATTAAGCAATAAAACCATGGTTATTTCTAAAGCAGAATCCGATATTCAGGACGCCACCCATTCCTCCATTACCAAAGGCACCGTTACGTATATACAATAAAAAGAAAAGCAATATAAAAAAGCCGCATCGAATATCCGATGCGGCTTTTTTAATTGCCTATAAATTTTGATTGAAATAATCGGTAATTTTTTGCATCAGGTGTACACGGTCTTTACCGAGTACATTATGTTGGTGTTCGGGGTACATAAAATAATCGATTTGTTTTCTCTTCTCTACACATTTCTTGGCATACATCAACGTATGTTGCCATACCACCACATCGTCGCTGGTACCATGAATCATTAGTAGTTTGCCTTGCAGCGAATCGATATAATTGAGGAGATTAGAGGTGGCATAACCTTCGGGGTTTTCTTCCGGGGTATCCATATAACGCTCGGTGTACATTATTTCATAAAGGCTCCAGTCGATGACGGCGCCACCAGCCACGCCCACCTTGTACTTCCCGGGCGTGCGTGTCATTAATCCGGTGGTCATGAAACCGCCAAAACTCCATCCAAATACCCCCATTCGATTGACATCGATATATGGAAGCGACCTCAAATAGTCATTCCCTTTTATTTGATCGGCAATTTCAAGGGTACCTAATTGGCGATGGATCACTTGTTCAAATGCTTTTTCACGATTACCACTGCCTCTTCCATCTACCGTGAAAATCAGATATCCTTGTTGCGCCATATAATAGAGCCATAGGTCGGCACCGGCCAGCCAGCCATCATTTATTAATTGAATATGAGGCCCGTTATATACATAGGTAATCGAAGGATATTTCTTAGAGGCATCGAAATTAATGGGAAAAATTATTCTGCAATTGATATCGGTAACACCATCGGCTGCCTTGATGCTTTTTAACGCGCACACCGGCATATTATAACTCATCAAAGGATTCTCGGCTTTTAATAAGGTATGAATGGTCTTGCCCGTTTCACTCTCCTTGATCGTAATCGAACGCGGCTCGTCGATGGCTTGAAAATGATCAATATAATACGTTCCATTATCGCAGAATACGGGAGTATGTACACCATTATCGGAATTAATTTTAACGGCAGAGGCCGCTTTTCCTTTGGCCTTACCTAAAGGTTGGTAAGCGATTCCTTTGTTTAAGCTATTATCATAGAAGTAGGTGAAATAATATCCTTTATCATTAAATGCAAAAATATCGGCCACCGAGTTACCAAAGTCATAGTAATTCTTATCTATTTCAACCCCGGCTTCATCCATTATTTTAATAATTTCAGTAGTCGATTTTTTATCGGCTGACAACTCCAACGTACGCCAAATTAATTTATTGGTATTGCCTAAATACATTAATGGATGTTGAGGTTCCACATAGGTGGGTGCCGTAACGAGTGCCCAGGTTTTGATTAAATTGCCCGTTTTTACATCATAAATTTGATACCAGCACGAATCGGTTCTTCTATTTAATAAGGCAAGGTAAATCTTACGCTCATCTCGGCTCCAGCTAATATTGGTGATATAATGTTCTTTATCGCCATCAATTTTCAAAAAAGATGACGTTTTAGTTTCTAAATTAAACACCCCTACCATTACGTTATGGCTTGTGCCACCTGCCATTGGGTAGCGTATCATTTGCACCGTAGCAGGCTTGGTATCAATATTTAAGATAGGATATTCGGTAACCATACTTTCATCCATTCGATAATAGGCTAAACAATTTCCTTGAGGGCTCCAAAAAGTACCTTTACTAATGCCATATTCATTTCTATGTACGTTGGATGAGCCATATACGATCGCTTTGTTTTCCTCATTACTAACCATTAAATGTTCTCCCCTTGCGTTCATGATAATGAGATTATTATCAACGGTGTAGGCCACTTGCTTCGATTTCGAATCCACATCTAAATTCTCAGCTTGTTTCACCCAGGTAGCACTCGTTCGTATCTTTTGTTCTATAATATCAAACCACACGAATCGGTTTTTGAAAATAAAACGAATGGTATTCGCATTCTCCCAGGTTATAGGCGGGAAATTCACAAAGCTGTCAACACCATATTCGGCAAGCCGGGCACCCACCAAATCGCTGCCAAATAAGGGTGAAGCTTCTTGCATCCCGGCCTCTCCTACCATTACTTCTTCACGATTATTACGCTTTAAAATATAGCTATACTTCGTTGTTCCGGGTATCCATTGCAATTGCGATAATCGTTTGGGCTGCAAATACGATCGGTGACCGATTACGGCATCATCGATGCTCAGCATTTTCACTTGGGCATGGGTAGCCAAGGATATAAAGGTAATGAGAGAGAGCAAAAAATATTTCATACAATTGGGGATGAGATGTAGATGAGAATTGGAAGTGAAATGAGGTTAACGTATTTTTTTTATTATTATTTAAACAGCCACGCCAAAGTCGCGTAAGGCTTCATTAAGACTCGTTTTTAAATCGGTGCTTGCTTTTCGTTTTCCAATAATAAGAGCACAGTTTACCTGAAATTCACCGGCCGCAAATTTCTTTGAATAGCTTCCCGGTATCACCACCGATCGTTCGGGCACAACGCCTTTCATTTCGATGGGTTCGATACCGGTTACATCAATAATTTTGGTGCTTTGCGTAAGGCACACATTAGCACCTAATACGGCTTCACTTTTTACGTGAACACCTTCCACTACAATACAGCGAGAGCCAATAAAGCAACCGTCTTCAATGATAACCGGTGCCGCCTGAATGGGCTCTAATACGCCACCAATGCCAACTCCACCACTCAAATGAACCCCTTTACCTATTTGCGCACAACTACCAACGGTAGCCCAAGTATCCACCATAGTGCCTTCGTCAACATAGGCGCCAATATTTACATAGCTCGGCATCATAATAACCCCTTTGGCCAAATAGGCCCCATATCGTGCAATGGCATGAGGTACCACCCGAACGCCCAGTTGTTCGTAATTTTTTTTCAGCGCCATTTTATCATAAAACTCGAAGGGCCCTAATTCAATGGTTTGCATTTTTTGTATAGGGAAATACATCAACACCGCTTTCTTAACCCATTCGTTCACTACCCAGCCATTAGCCGTAGGATTAGCCACCCGAATTATTCCTTTGTCGAGCTGCGCTATTACTTCACGAATACATTCCTGTGTCCTATTTTCTTGAAGTAATGCTTTATCGAGCCATGCCGCTTCTATCGTATTTTTAAGATCATCCATTTGCGGCGCAATTTACAGAGAAAATTATTGATCTTTATAACCCTGCCACCGGCTTGTTTTTTGGATGACGTATTTCATAGGTAAAGACGATCTTTTTGCTGTCTTTAACGCCTAGCTTCACATTCCAGGTTAGCTTACCGGTTACCTCATCGAGTTCGGCACCATCGCCTTTTAGGAGGGTTACTTTAATATCGTTGGTTCCTTGAACCACCGGAATTTGATCTTCAACAACAATTTCTATTGGTATATTTTTGGTATTACGTACCACCAATTCAATCGTACGTGTTTCTGTTTTTTCCTCTCCAATAATTTTTTCCTTATAGTTGTCCTTGATTTTCTTACGCGATATAGCGATACTTTTATCTCTTCCTAAATTTATATTTAAGGTATCGGTGGTGGTAGAGGCATTCAAAAACATTTCGCCTACATAGGTGCCATCAAAATACACCCTTGCGTTACCCGGTATAATATTCATGTCTTCCCAACCCGTAACTTTGGCTAACAAAAAGGCATCGGTACCTATTTTTGGGACAGTGGCAAACTGTAAAAGCATCGGTATATCGCGTTGGTTGATAAGTACTTTATGAGCCTTACCATCGGAGGCTATCGTATAATTCAACTTAATTTCATACTCGGTACGAATTATATTTTCGGTAATGGAGATGTACTGCTCCAACCTTTTATAATCTTCGGTAGCATCGTCTATTGACTCCTTCTTACTCAATGCTTTTGATTTCGCCATAACCGGCATTTCACCGTTCGACATGCCATAGGAGTCCTGATTTCTATAGGCTATAAAACTAAGGTACCAAGGATTTAACTCCGGCTTGGTATTGCTTTCCGATGGGTTGGAGGTGCTTAAGGTAAGAGGCACATGAGTCCAGTCGATACCTGTATTTTGGGTTACGTTGGCGAAATATTTCAATTGGAAATTACTCGTTAAAGACGTTGCCTGCAGGTCGTATTGAGGCACCCAATTGGCCTGCTGAACAAAATAATTAAAACTTATGGTGGTGTTCGTGGCGGTTTCAGCAAAAAGCATAACAACTACCTGGTGAATAGGCTGTGCCTCCGAATTATTCGAAACGTTATGGCCGGTTTGAAATAACAAGAGGGAACTATATCTGGCGTTCAGCTTATTTCTTTGTTTCAGTAAATTATTTTTCATTCGTTCCAGCTTCAATTCTGATTCTAAAATAGCATTCAATTTCTCCTGTAGGAACTGCATCCCATCGCGTAATAAAGCAAGTGAATCACGAAGAGGCTCGCCTTTGATGATTCGATTATTGAGAAGCATGTGCTTTTCGGTGGCAAGCACATTTGCTTTATTATCGACATCTTTGATGAGGTAGCCTAAATCTTCCAGCGAGTCGAGTACATTTTGAATTTCTTTGTCGTATTGCCTGGTGACGATTACCTTTTCTTTGTATTTAAGAAGATGCTTTACTTCCATAATCACACCCGCTTTACTGCTAGCCTGCAACGAGGCATCGGAGATATATGGGGAGATATTTTCAAAAATAAATTCGTTGTTGCCCGGAACCAAATTTATACTCTCATTGTAGTACAGATGAGTTCCTTGTAAATAAACGGTGGCTTTTTGCAGTTTGGCATTAAAAACCTTTGCATTTTGTGCTACTGCGTGTGTAGCAGTAAATATCAGCAGAAAAAAGAGGGTGCGTTTCATGGTATGAATAATTTAATTAGTTGATAGGTAGATGTTATTGTTTGAAAAAATCCATAAAGACTTCCATTTTTTTTTAATCTTTGCTGTTGATGTCGATCAAACTTACCATCGGAACAGATGAGGAGTTGGTAAAAAAGTACCAAACCACCTTCGATAAGAATGCTGTGGGCGAGCTTTTTAAGAGACATTCGTTAATGTGTTATGCCGTTTGCAATAAATACCTAAAAGATGATGATGAGGCCCAAGATGCCGCGATGCAGGTATTTGAAAAATTATTCTCCGATTTATTGAAACATGAGATACAAAATTTCAGAAGTTGGTTGCATACCGTATGTCGCAACTATTGTTTGATGCAATTACGAAAACCGTTATTAACGATACGGATGAGTGAACCAGAAGGAGATAGTGAAACCAGCTTTATGGAATTAGAGCAGTTTTTACATCAACAAGAAAACACAGACGATAAAGAGCAGAAATTACAGACACTCGAATATGCCATACACGAATTAAAAGACAAGCAAAAGAAATGCATCGAACTCTTTTACTTACAACAGAAGAGTTATGATGAGGTAAGTGCCATTACCGGATACTCAGATAATGAAGTGAAAAGCCATATTCAGAATGGCAAACGAAATTTAAAAATAATATTAAGTAATAAGGGAATCCGTTTATGGCTCCCTTTGATCACATGGATACTCCATTATGTATAACTAATTATCAATGGGAATGCTACAGCACCAAAACGCTGCGTGAGCCTGAATTGAACTTCATTCGAGAGCATGTAAGTGGGTGCGAGATATGTGCCGACATAAAGGAAGGAATTGATGCGATGACCTTTTCCGGGCAACTAGGTGAACAGGTAAAGGCCTTAAACAAAGCAGTCGATAGCGCCATTCTAGCAAAGCAAAAAAATCGCATCACCTTTTGGTATTGGAGTGCTGCAGCGATGCTTATTTTGGGCGTTGGATTGAGTTGGATGCTAATGAATAAAAAAGATGTTATAGCAGATACCACGTCGATGACCGAACCTACCACTGACCCTACGCCTGCAAAAGAAAAAGAAAAGTTACCGCTTTCATTGGATACGCATAAAATAAATTCGGATCTCATCGGTTTAACTGAGCAAAACAGTAAAAGTAAAGATACCGAATATCATTGGAAGGAAAGCAACACGAAGGCTCTAAAGATACGCGAAGAAGCATCTCCGGTGAATGCCGAAGATACAGAACCTTCACCGGAGGTCGTTGATCAAAGCAAGGAGACCTCCGCTAACGGCAAAGCGGCCATCGCGTTAGATACCTTGGCACCGAGTGTTGCCATAAACACCAATGCCACGATGGATGATGCTGTTGAAAAGGAGGTGCTTTTTAGTTCAGAAACAAGGCCAGATAAAAGCAAAGCATCCTCCGTGGATATGGCTGACAAACAGATTGCACTTGCCAAAGCCGAGAATAAAAAAAGAAAAGCAAAAGGACAGCATGAAACCTACCCGGCTTCAAATGGTAATTCAAATAACAATTCAAACTATAATGTCCAATCTGAGAACACTAAAGTTCTTCTCGAAAGCTCGAATGCCGTTGATTCGGCTGACTATAGCATGGCACAACGAAACTTCGACTCCAGCTATTTTGACAAATGCCTGGTGAACTTATATTTCATTACACATAACACAAACTCTATGTATTTCGAACAAGGCCTATTTTTAAAAGCCAAGGTATTAATTAAACAAAATAAGAACGAAGATGCTAAAGTGGCTTTAAATACCATCCTATTACGTAATCGAAAAATGCAATTAGAAGCCGCCGCCTTATTGCACACCTTGAAATAGTTAATATTGGCGAGGCCCTGTCAAAACCGTATTCAATTAAACGTAACACCTAACCCATCAACCCCAATAGGGAGAGGCGAGAGCTACCCAAATATCTTATTGTTCCGACCTGGAATATGGGGTAATGCGTAGGTTGGTGAAATCTTTGCTGAGGTATTTATAATAGCCTACAATGCCTATCATGGCTGCATTATCGGTACAATACTCCATTTTTGGGATATACGTATTAAAACCCTGTTTGCCGAACTCCATCAAGGCCGATCGTAAACTGCTATTGGCCGATACCCCACCGGCAATAGCCAACTCCTTGATATCATAATGCTGTGATGCCAATAAAAACACTTTACATAAATAATTTACGAGATGCGCCTGGTAGGAGGCACAAATATGTGGCATTTCCTCCTCCACAAAATTTGGGTTTGCTATGGTATTTTTGGAGATAAAATTCAAAAATGATGTTTTCACTCCACTGAAAGAGTAGTTGAAACCATTCATCGCCGGCATAGGGAAACTAAACTTGGTGGCGTCGCCCAATCGTGCGTGATAATCGATTAAGGGACCGCCAGGATAGGGTAACTTCATTATTTTGGCCGCCTTGTCGAAGGCTTCACCTACGGCATCATCAAGGGTACGACCGAGCACTTCCATCGATAAATAATCTTTCACCAATACAATTTGAGAATGACCTCCGGAGACCGTAAGACAAAGAAAAGGGAAATTGGGCTTATTGTCGATATAATGTGCTGCTACATGAGCTTGCATGTGGTTCACCTCAATTAAAGGTATAGCTAAACCCATACTCATCGTTTTGGCAAACGAAGTGCCTACCAACAGGCTACCCATAAGCCCGGGGCCATTGGTGAACGCGATGGCCGATAACTGACTTTTCGAAATGTTAGCCTCTCGTAAGGCGGTATCAACCACTACCACGATGTTTTGTTGATGTGCCCTGGAGGCCAGCTCAGGTACCACACCACCATAAAGCTCATGTATTTTTTGCGTTGCAACAATATTACTCAAAACGGTATCGTTACATAAAACAGCTGCCGAGGTGTCGTCGCAACTTGACTCTATAGATAGTGTAAAAATTTCGTTACTTTGTGGCATCATATTCGTATGTAACCTAAACAATAATTGAGATTAAACTTCA
Source organism: Bacteroidota bacterium (assembly GCA_947507965.1). GTDB lineage: Bacteria > Bacteroidota > Bacteroidia > UKL13-3 > UKL13-3 > CAINMV01. Next base: position 12,215 of record CANNQU010000033.1, on the reverse strand, counting down.
ATACGTTGAACCGGTATTGAAACTTGTAATGAAACGATTTTTAAAAACCTTACTTCTAATCACGCTCTTTTTAATTGGGTTAGTATATATACTCCTGCAAAGTTCGGTGGTACAAAACTTTATTATTCAAAAAATTACCACCTCATTGGAGGATAAAATAGGTACAAAAGTACAAATTGGACATGTAGATATCGATTTTTTTCATGCCTTAAAATTGGAAGACGTTCTTTTTTGTGATTTACATGAGGATACGGTGCTCTACTCAAAAGTAATTAAGCTTGACATTAAGGAATTAAATTGGTCGAAGAAAAAGCTCTCCATTAACTATATTTTGCTTGAAGAAGCCAATATTGAGCTGCAACGACATAAAGAAGATACGCGTTGGGCCTATTTGTTGCTTCTCGACAACTTCAAAAACAAAAACAAGAAAACAGCAAATCAAGAAAAAGACTGGTCGATAGAAATTGCGGAAGTGAAATTCAACGATGGCACCTTTCAGCATGAGGACGGGCATTCGACACGCAATGAAACACAATTTGATGAAAATCATATTCAACTAAAGCATCTATCCTTTAATATCACGAATTTAACCCTCGATGGCGATACGACGAGAATGCAAATCTCAAACCTGGAAGCGGTAGAACGGTGTGGCTTTAAAATTAAAGAGCTGAATAGCTTGCTTACACTTTCTTCAGGTGAGATGAATTTTAATAAACTACAGATTATTACGCCCAATAGTGTTATTAAAGATCAATTTGTAATGCGTTTCGACCGTATTGATGATTTTGATGATTTCCTTTCCAAGGTAAAAATCGAAGGACATTTTGATCATAGCATCCTATCCTTCGACGACTTAGCTTACTTCGCATCCGACTTAAGGGGCATGCATCAAAAAATTCAATTCAGTGCTACCACCAAAGGCACGATCGATAATTTAAAATGCAAAAATGTAACGGCCCAATTTGGGAAAGAGAGTTACTTTAAAGGCAGTGCCACCTTTAAAGGATTACCTGATGTATATGAAACTTTTTTTGAAGTTTCTACCAAAGATGCTTTGCTGAAAAAAGACGACCTCGACTACTTAATCGCACAGGAATTACCCAAAGAGATATACCAACTAGGTACGATTACCTATCAAATGAAAGCCATTGGTTTTGTACGTGACTTTGTACTCGATGGCTATTTTAATACCGCCTTGGGTAGCGTAAAAACAGATCTTAATTTAAAATTTCCAAAAGAGAAAATTGAAAGCTATAGTGGTTCCGCTTTTTTTAAAGAATTTAATTTGGGTAAGCTAACCGGTAATACGATGCTTGAAGGGGTTAGTGGCGAGGTTACCGTAAAAGGAAGTGGCCTTACCTTAAAAACGATATCCACCAAAATTGATGCAGACCTCGAAAGCATCCGATGGAATAGCTATACCTATCAAAATATCACGGCAGAGGGTATCATTGCAGATAAGAAATTTAGCGGCAAAGCCATTGTTGAAGATGATAACATAAACTTAAATTTCGATGGCATCGTAGATTATAGCAAGGCCGAATCGGTTTTCGATTTTGATGCCAAAATAAAAAATGCGAACCTACATCAGCTTCATCTCGACAGCACCCCATCGATTTTGAATGTGCAGGTGAAAATGAAATTGCGTGGTAACAACATTGCCGATATTTATGGTGATGCAACCATCCCCTACATCTCCTATCAACGAGAAAGTAAAAAATACGAATTTAAAACGTTAGCATTATCATCTAAGATACTTTCTAATAAACGTTCCATCAATATCACATCGGATGTATTAGATGCCAGCATCGATGGCAGTTATAACTTTAATGAGCTCATGAAGGCTATTGAAAACGAAGCTGCAATTTTGTATCCCTCCTATTTCAAGCAATTTGCAACACGATCCATCCAAGATTTTGTGTTCAAATTTGACCTCAAGAAGCCCGAGGAGTTTATTGAGCTCATCAATCCAGGACTAAGGCTGAAACCGACCCTTATCGACGGCTACTTTAATAATCAATCGCATCGATACGCCTTCAATTTAAAGTCGAAACAAATCAGCTTCAATACCCTGGTAATCGACAGCCTTCTCCTTCATTCGCAAAAGAAACCGGAGGAACCATTTTACGTGTACGCTTCCACTAAAAAGATTCAGCAAGAGGGCTCACCAGAACCTTGGATTACCTGGGATACCCTTATTTTCAAATGCATTGAAAACAAAATTTATGCAACGATTAAAGCCCTAAACCGTGCTGCCGCCGATGCGTATTACCTGGAAAGCACCTTCGATTTTTTAGAGGATGGCATCGCCTTACAATTAAACAAGAATTCGTTCACCTTTAACGCTGTTGATTTCAATGTAGCGCAAGCAGAACCCATCTTTTTATCCAAGGGAGGTGCCCGGTTTTATGACTTCAAAGTCATCGGTAAGACACAAGAAGTGGTAGTGAATGGTTTATTGTCCAAGACGAGCAGTGAGCCGTTAAATATAGGAATTCATAGGTTTCAACTCAACACCCTGAACACGCTGGTGAAGAATATGGGGGTAAAACTTTATGGTGAAGTAAACGGCAACATTAGCATTACCAATCCATTTAACAATCCTTATTTTTCGACCGACAGCAGTGGCATTACCGTTAAAACATTTCAGGTAGATAAGGATACCTTTGGCAACCTTAGAATAAATTCGGCCTATAACAAAGACGATAATATAATTTATTCCTCCATTCGATTTACCGATGGCGATTTACAGAATTTAATGCTTGAAGGCAAGATTTATTCGAACAAAAAAACAAATTATCTCGATTTTGATATCGTAATAAATGAAACCCCTACCAAAGTTTTAAACTTTGTATTTAAAGGTATTGCCAGCCAGCTCGAAGGTCAATTAACCGCCAAAGCAAAACTTACCGGAACCTTTAATAATCCCGAAATCAGTGGAAAAGGATACTTAAAGGGTGGTGGCTTCACGATAGACTATTTAAAAACACACTACCAGCTGGAGAATGAGATCGCAATCAATAAAAACAGCTTTGAAATAATAAATGCCAAGCTATATGACGAAAATAAAAAAATGGCGCTGGCTAATATAAAGGTAATTCACCATAATTTCGACCAATGGTTTCTTGATATCACCGTTAAGAACTTTTCGAATTATAAGATATTAAATACCACCTCGCATGATAATGACTTGTTTTATGGCACCGGTTATGGCACAGGAAATATCTCGATAAAAGGTGGCATTGATGACCTCAAAATGGTTATGAATTTAAAGTCGAACCGAGGAACGTTGATCAATATACCACTTACAAACCCGGAGTATAGTAGTAAATCGAGCTATATCACCTTCAAAGAAAAGAGTCAGAAAGCGAATAAATCGTACCAGGTGGAATTGGGTGGGCTGGAATTAACGATGAATCTGGACATCAATGAAGACGCTTATATTAAACTTATTTTCGACTCGCAGCTAGGTGATATTATTGAAGGATCGGGCAATGGAAATATTCGAATGCATATTACACCAAGTGGTGATTTTTCCATGTATGGGAACTATGAAATTAAGCATGGGAAATATCTATTCACTAAATTTGATGTATTCAACAAGCCCTTTATCGTAAAAAGTGGAGGTCATATTTCATGGGATGGCGACCCTTACGGGGCGAAAGTAAATTTGGAAGCGGTATATAATATTACGCAGGCCAATGTTAGTTCCTTGCTTCAAACTCAGGTAAGTACTGCCGCCAACAATTCGAGCAGTTCTGATGCTCAAACTAAAAATATTCCTGTCGATTGCATCTTATATTTAAAAGGACTATTATTTAAACCCGATATCACCTTCAATTTAGAAATTCCAAAGCTTCAAAATTTCAACGACCCACAACTGGAGAACACAGTAAAAACGTATATTGCCAGTTGGCAGCAAAATCCAGATGAATTAAACCGACAGGTATTTAGTTTGCTCTTCTTCAAAAGGTTTTTCTCACTCGACAACTCCGCTACAACCTTCGCCTCTACAGGAGGTTACACGGCACTGGGCGATTTCTTAACTGCACAACTTACCAATTGGCTTGGGCAGGTATTTAGCAATAACCCATTTGGAATCGACTATAACAAATCGGATCCAACCCGTACCGGCATTTGGATTTTTAAACTCAGTAAAAAATTCTTTAACGACCGCTTGGTTGTAGAAGGTAATTACATACTCAATGGAGAAGCAACAAGTAATGTTACCGGCAATATTTCGGCTCAGGTGCTATTGGATAAATCGGGTCAACTGCGATTTACCGTTTTTAGTAAAAAAACAAATACCTTTACCTACAATCAAAATATTTTAACCAGTGGAGTCGGTATTTACTGGCGTAAGGAATTTAATTCGTTTCGCAGGCGAAAGAAAGCACCCTCCTTTAATTCCATCGTGGCACCCCTATAAATACTGTATGTATATCAATTTCAACGGAGAAATCATAGCATCGAAGCACCCCATATTGCATCCTAGCAATCGAGGGTTTCGCTATGGCGACGGCCTATTTGAAAGCATGGCACTTTTTAACAATAAAGTAAAACTTCTTTCCTTACATGCCAGCAGATTAGCACAAGGTGCTGAAGTTTTAGAACTCCTACTCCCCGAAAAATTAAATTCAGAAAATATTGCGTTAGAGATAGAACGCCTGAGAGATGCCAATAAACTATGCCATGCGAGAATTCGAATATTTCTTTTTCGCGAAAGTGCCGGAAACTACGAGCCGGAAAGCAATAATGCCGGTTTTATTATAGAAGCCACGCCGGTTGAAAATGCCAACTATCAACTGAATGGTACCGGTTTGGAATTAGGAGTTTATCAAAACATACTAAAACCAATGAATTTATTGAGTACTATAAAATCATGCAATGCTTTGCTTTATGTAAAAGCAGGGTTATATAAAAAGAAGATGGGTTGGGATGAGTGCCTTATTTTGAATACCGAAGGCAATCTATGTGAGAGCATCAGCAGTAATTTATTTTGGATACAAGACCATAAAGTTTATACGCCTTCTCGTGAATCGGGCTGCATACTGGGGGTAATGCGGCAATCGATCGTAAACGATTTAGCCAAAAACAAGTTCGAGCTCAACGAAGGAGAATATCCTTTAGCATCGATATTAGATGCCGAGGAAGTTTTTCTTTCGAATGCCACTCGCGGAATTCAGTGGGTGAGTGAAATAAACGTAGCAAACGATAAGTTACGTTTCAATAACTTGCTGACAAAACAAATTTTTAATGGCCTATACCTTGATTAATATTTCATTGATCAAAAAAAAACAGAGGCTGAAAATATACTTATTTGCACCTAATATTGAAAAAAAATAAACTTGTCTTGCTTAGTTGGTTCACATTATGAGAATAGCATTAGCCCAATTGAATTACCATATAGGAAATTTTGAATTGAACACCCGGAAAATTATTGATAGCATTATCTTAGCAAAGCAAAAGAAAGTAGATCTGGTGGTGTTTTCCGAACTTTCCATTTGTGGGTACCCTCCTCGAGACTTTTTAGAGTTTAAAGATTTCATACAACGCTGTACCGACAGTATCGATAGCATTGCCCAATACTGTGATGGCATTGCTGCCATTGTAGGGGGGCCATCAGTAAATGCGAAGAAGGAAGGAAAAGACTTGTTTAATTCGGCTTATTTTTTAGCCGATAAAGGGATAAAAAAAATAATACACAAAACATTACTTCCTACCTATGATGTTTTTGATGAATATCGTTATTTTGAACCCAATACCCATTTCGAATGTATCGAATACCTGGGCGAGAGAATTGCATTAACCATTTGCGAAGATCTTTGGAACATCAATGATAACCCGTTGTATGTCGTATGTCCTATGGATCAACTGATACTTCAGCAACCAACCTTAATGGTAAATATTGCGGCATCACCCTTCGATTATCGGCATATTGAGGAGCGAAAAAAAGCATTACGAGATAATGCTGAAAAATATAAAATCCCTCTTTTTTATGTAAATCATGTAGGTGCACAAACCGAACTCATCTTCGACGGAGGAAGTGTAGCATTTAACCATAAAGCCGAGGTCGTAAATGAGATGAAATATTTCACCGAAGATTTCAACGTAATCGATACCGAAGATTTTGATGCACCAGTCTTAGATTTTGGCTTCTCAACCGTTGAATTAATTCACGACGCCTTAGTTTTAGGCATACAACAATATTTTTCAAAACAAGGGTTCAAAAAGGCCATTCTAGGCCTTAGTGGTGGTATTGATAGTGCCATTGTATTGGCTTTAGCCATAAAAGCACTTGGTAAAGAAAATGTAAGTAGCATTTTACTGCCGAGCAAATACAGTAGTGAAGGAAGTGTGACCCACGCCTTGCAGATGCTACAAAACACACAATCGCCCAACGACACCATCGCCATTGAAGACATTGTAAACACGATAGAGCATACCCTTCAAAAGCAATTTGAAAACACGACGCCCAATGTTGCCGAAGAAAACATTCAAGCACGAGCAAGAGGTATGGTGTTGATGGCCCTAAGCAATAAGTTTGGTTCCATACTACTTAATACCACTAATAAAAGTGAAGCTGCTGTGGGCTATGGCACCTTATATGGCGATATGTGTGGAGGTATTGCCGTACTTGGCGATGTATATAAAACGCAAGTATATGAACTCGCAAAATACATCAACAGAAATGAAGAAATAATTCCGGCAGCAATCATTAACAAAGCCCCAAGTGCCGAATTACGTGCCAACCAAAAAGACAGCGACACCTTACCTGATTATGCCATCTTAGACAAGGTATTATTTGAATATATAGAGAACAGAAAAGGTCCTCATGAAATTATAGCAATGGGTTTTGAAGCCGCACTCGTACATCGCATTTTAAAGATGGTAAACACCAACGAATATAAACGACACCAAACACCACCCATCTTACGGGTATCACCAAAAGCCTTTGGCAGTGGACGAAGGCTGCCAATTGTAGCCACCTATCTGAACTAATATTTAGTTTCATCACGACCCAAGAATACCCTTGTTGAGGTATTTTTTAGCTTTACGCTTTGAATTATATTTGTGTTCTCGCTTAAACAAAAATAAATTAAATCTAAAACCCGGCAATTGATGAAGAATTCAAAACTAATGTTATTAAGTTTAACCGTATTATTGCTGTTGAACGCTTTTGAAAGTAATGCACAAAAAGAACCACAAGACGACTATGCCACATTTGATTTTTGGATTACTTCGATACATCGAGTAAAGGAAGATACGGTATTTGCAACCCTAGGGGCAGGCAGTAACCAAGGCGTAAAGCCCCATACCTCCGCCCTCGTTTCCGGTTCGAATAAAAACAAAATAGAAGGCCGAGACAATATCTCGCTGGGCTATGCCATTATCACCCACGTATTTGGCGATAGCAGTTATGCTACCATTATTCGATACAATAATAACGACCCTGTTTCTGTGGTACTGCCTTACGATTATGTTACCATTGCTGATATTAAGCTTCCACCTTCTAACTATCATTCCATATTTTTTGAATTAATTAAACGCAATACCCATTTCCTTGTTAATACCATTGACCTTTTCGATATCAACCGTTTGCTGTATAACGACAGTAAGAAGATGGAAGACAGCATTATCGATATTTGCACTACCAGTTTAAAAGAAATCTATGAAAGAGTAAAAGATAAAAAAGAAGAATATCCTGTTTTATTTGAGCCCTTAAAGGAGGGTAGATATATCGGGAAGAGTGTGATAGAGATGCTTAATCAAGCGCAGGCAAAGGATATATTGGCCTTTGCAAAATATGTGAATACCTATGCTTATACCTATTCATCGAACGATTGGAATTTCCCGGAGATATTTGCCACTTGGGTATTAAACAAAGCACCCTATTCAAAAAATGAAATACAAGACTCGTTAAACTATTTCGAGAATAACAAACTCGAAAGAAAGCGAATTATTAGAGCCAATGCAAAAACCATCTTACATGAAGAAATGGTTTATTATTGGGCTATCAGTTGCCTTGATTTCATACCCACTAAAAAATTTGATCAAGCCTTTAAAATAGCCAATTTGGCTATTGAGGTAGGCGAAGAGTTGAACGACACCAACGGCTTAGCCAATGCCTATTTGTATAAAGCAGAGATATACCAGAATCAGGAAAACTATCTTGAAGCCATACGATACAGCAGGAAGTCGAGAGAAAACTTCGCTTTATTAAACAACCATCCCGGAATATTAAAAACCAATAGCAAGGAATCGTTTTGTTTATTCTCGCAAAAAAAATATTCGGAGGCGATACTCATTCAAAAAAAGATAGTGGAAGATTTCTACCTCTTTAAGCACGAATTTAGCGAATCGGATAAGGAATTTAATGAACCAAAGATATTTTATTTCTTAGCCTTCTCCTACTACCGAATCTATGATTTTAATAATGCACTCGAAAATTTCAAAAATGCCATTCGGGTAAATAACGAGCAAAACACATTAGAAAGCAAAAAAAGAAATATTACCTACTATGATATGGTAGCCACCATTTATAAAGAGCAAGGGCAAAACCAGGAAGCACTTACTGCCTATACCAATTTGCTGGAGAGTTATAAAAACTTAGGCGATCAGGAGAAAGTTGCTGACACTCACAATAGTATAGCCTCCGTGCTTTTCAACCTGGGGAATTTAACGCAAAGCATTGAAAATTATAATCAAGCCTTTTACCTATACTCATCGTTGAACTCGTATTCCTCCGCAGGATTTTCCAGATCGGGTGCAGCGCAAGCGTATTACCGACTAGGCAAATATGATACCGCGATACTCTTTCATCAAGAAGCCTTGAGCTATCGTAAATTGGAGAACGACTATGCCGGTGTGGCCTATTGCTGGAACAAATTAGGCAGCCTATATACCGATATCGGCGAAAAAAACAACGCGTTGGCAGCCTTGGATAGTGCGGTGAGCTATTACTTACTCACGCAAGACTCTACCAACCTATACGATGTATATATTACCCACGGGGATTTATTTGTTAAAGAACAGAATAATATCAAGGCTTATGAAAAATATTATAAAGCCTATCAAATAGCATTACAAAGTAAGAACACGGTAAACACCATAGCCTGTACTTACAATATGGGCTCGGCTGCCTATACCTATGATACAGCCACCTCACGTAATTACTTTGCCATATGTTATACCCTTTCAAAAAGTATGGGCGATGTGAGCAATCAAATTTATTCTTTGTTTAACTTAGCCAGTCTGGCATCATCCAATTTCCAGTTTGCCGAGTCGAAAAACAAAATTGATGAGGCCCTTCGTATCATCAACAAAAACGCGAATGAACGAGAACGAGCCATTTGCTACAAATACATGGCTCGCATTTTCACCATTGAATTAAATATTGACCAAGCCAACGTTTACTATTTAAAGGCGATTCATCTGTTTGACTCCTTAGGTGAAGTAACCCAGAATTCGACCCTGTATTCAGCTATCGCATCCAATTATATCGCCAAAGGCGACTTCAGCACCGCCGAAAAATATTATTTTATGGCCTTAGAAATCGTAAAAGAGAGTGATAACCAACTCGACCAGTCGGATATTTTAAGTTCCATCGGCTATCTTTATTCCTTAACCGGAAATTTTGATGATGCCTTAACGTATGCCGATCGTTCGATTGCCCTATTAAAAACCATCCAAAACAACACCTACTTGGCCAATGCTTACCTCAATAAGGGTGGCATCTATCAGCATCTCTCCGATTATAAAAAGGCAAACTACTTTTACAGTAAGGCTGATAGTATTTATCTTAAAGAGAATAATGTAGTAAGCTGGGCTACCTCACAAAATAACCTGGGCACACTTTACTATTGGCAGGCCGACTACGATGGATGCCTACCGTACATAAAAAATGCATATTCCACCCATGAAAAAATAAATTTACGAAACGAAGCATGGCTTCTCTTTGCCTTAAACTTAGGGGAAGCGTATTTAGCCAAAAAGGATTATGCCACCGCCATAGCCTACCTTTTACCGGCCTACAAGATAGCCAAAGAAAAAAAACTCAACCGTATGATTGCAGTTTCGTGTGTGGTATTGGGAAAGGTAGAATACGAGAAAAAAAATTACCCTATGGCCTTAACGTATCTGTTGGAAGCCAATGAATATGGCATACTGTCAAGAGAACGCGAAAAGATTATAGAGTCGTCGTTATACTTGGGACGTGTATATTTAAAATTAAATAACCAAGAAAAAGGGGTGTCGTATCTGCAAAAATGCGTGTCGGAATCAAAGAAATACAATATCGTTAAATTTAACTGGGAGGCGTTATACGATTTAGGCGTTATTTATTACACACAACAAAAGTACGATTCATCGGTCGTATTTTTCAATCAAGCCATTACCATCGTAGAAGAAAATTCGAGTAAAGTATTCGACGATGAGAAGGTAAGAAATAAATTTTCAAGTGATAGCCGTAAGGTCGATCTGTACTCAAAAATAATAGCCGCATTTATTGCCTTACACGATACCGATGCGGCATTCAATTATGCCAACCGAAGTAATATCCAGGGGCTTAAAGATAAAGTTTCACAGGGAGGCGTTATTATCAATGATCAAAAGAAATTGGAAGCAATTGAAAAAGCAAAGCAGCTCGACCTGCAAATAAAAACCGTCAAAGAAAACCTATCCAAAGAAAAAGCCAAACCCGAAGAAGAACAGAACAAAGAGATACTTAAATCGTACGAACGAACCATTTTAAATGTAGAAGCCAACTACAATAATTATATCGACTCGTTGGTGACGGTATATCCTAATTTAACCGAAAACTTCGCGAAGCATGCCAACCCGGAAGAGTTTAAGACGTATAAGAAAAAGATTCCTTCCGATGTGGCGGTGGTACTCTATATACTCAACGATAATAACTTATTCATCTTTACAGTAACCAATGAAACCAAGAAGGTAAGCATTGTAAAGATAAAGCAGAGTGAATTAGAGGCGAAGGTTAAAACATTTATTGCGCTACTTAACGTACCCGACAAATCGGCTGGTGCACATACCCTTAAATTAAGGGGAGGCACCTTATTAGAAGAACCGAAACAAAGCGGTGTAAGTTTGTTGGCAACCTCAAAAGATCTTTATCGAATACTCATCGAGCCTATTGTTGCCGACCTCAAAGGAAAAACGAAACTATGCATTATCCCCAACGGGAAACTATGCAATATACCCTTTCAAGTATTAGGCAGCAGTGTTACGGAAGGCGATTTCAGGTTTTTAGTAGAAGATTATTCCATCTTTTACATCACGAAATTGGATGTATTTTTAAATCATTCGTTGGGCAACGACAGCCTGGCATCGATAGCAGCGTTTGGAAACCCCGATTTCAACAACACCCAAAAAAACCTTCCCAGTGCAGAGAAGGAGGTAAAAGAAATACAAAAAATGCTGATTGCCGGTGACTATTTTTATGGCAAGGAGGCCACCGAGATACAGGCAAAAAAATCGTTAGAGAGCAAGCATTACATTCATTTCGCCACCCATGGAATTTTAGACAACTCGAATTTCAAAAACTCATATATAAAATTCAACACCGATGTTTCTAATGATGGGAATTTAAGCATCACAGAGATAAAGGGGTTGGAGCTCACGGATTGTGATATGGTCGTACTTTCGGCCTGTGAGACGGCGGTAACCAACGACTCCATAAAGGGATGGTACTACTCGGCCGCCAATTCCTTTTTAGAAAGCGGTGTTAAAACGGTGGTAGCCTCATTATGGAGTGTTGATGATGACGCCACGGGATTATTGATGACGGAGTTTTATAAAAACCTAAGGACGATGCCCAAGGCAGAGGCCTTACGACAAGCACAGGCCACGCTTTCGAAGAACCCCCAATATGTTCATCCCTTTTTCTGGGGAGCCTTTGTGTTGTATGGCGATTGGAGGTAGAGACTGATCAAAGTAAAAGTCACGCAATAGAAATGTTCCAAAGTGGAAACAAAGCACATCTTGAGGCAATGAATAAAATGAAAGAACTTATGAAAACACCTGATGCCATGAAAGAATGGTTTGAAAACAATAGCGTCCTAAACGTTTAAAAAAAGGAAAGGGAAGTCTTTTCCTCAGAGTTACCTTTGAGGTTCTTCAAAAGCCCCCCTTCCTATGGCAAATCTAACATTGTTTTCTCAAATAATTTCTAAATTAGATCGATCTAGATTTAATTC
>CANNQU010000032.1 GCA_947507965.1 Bacteroidota bacterium | reverse complement strand
CGTTAGCATCAAAATACGTCAATGGTAACTTGTTCATGGACCTAGGATCTGCGAAAGGAGGGCTTCAGAATAGGAATGACGAAACAGCATTGATACGGTCTTTGCGGATCATTTTATTTTCGCCAGCACATCAAATACTGAAATACCCCAGGTACTTTTTCTCACGTGTCATTCGACTAAAGTAGAGCCCGTATTTCAATTTTTTTTAATATTTTTACAACCTATATTTCCTATTTACCTTATTCGAAATGCCTTCCATTTATTGCTCCTATTTACCATATTAAAATGCTACAACTACAATATCTACGCGACAACAAAGAAGCGGTACTACTTGGTCTTCAGAAAAAAAACTTTAAGGAATTAAATCTGGTGGAAGAAATTCTTTCATTGGATGAACAGAAACGAAAGTATCAAACCGAAGCCGAACGTAACAAAAGTGAATTAAACGCGTTATCGAAAGAAATAGGTAATCTAATGAAGCAAGGTATGCTTGATGAAGCCGAAACCATAAAAATTAAAAGTACGGGCATTCGAGAATCTCAAAAAGGACTGGAAGATCATTTAGATGGATTAGAGAAGGCCCTGTTCGACTCATTGGTTAAGCTTCCCAATATGCCTCATGCATCGGTGCCTTTTGGTAAAACACCGGAAGAAAATGAAAATATTTTCCAGGAAGGGGTAATGCCTGTTTTGCATGAAGGCGCTGTGCCTCATTGGGAACTTACCTCTAAATATGATATTGTAGATTTTGAAATGGGTAATAAGGTAACCGGAGCAGGATTTCCATTTTATAAAGGAAAGGGTGCCCGATTGCAGCGAGGGCTCATTAATTTTTTCTTGGATGAGGCACTGAAATCTAATTATATTGAAGTACAACCGCCCATCGTTATTAACAAGGAGAGTGGCTTTGGCACCGGACAATTACCTGATAAGGAAGGACAAATGTATTATATCGGCATCGATGATTTGTATTTAATTCCAACGGCTGAGGTACCCATAACCAATATGTACCGGGATGTAATTTTAAAAGAAGAGCAACTGCCGGTTAAAAATGTGGCTTATACACCTTGCTTTCGAAGAGAGGCCGGGAGCTATGGGGCTCATGTGCGGGGTTTAAATCGCTTGCATCAATTTGACAAGGTGGAGCTGGTGCAAATTGCTAGGCCTGAAGAATCCTATCAAATATTGGATACCATGGTAGCTCATGTAAAGGGCTTATTGCAAAAACTTGAACTGCCTTATCGTATTCTACGTTTGTGTGGTGGCGACATGAGTTTTAACAGTGCCCTCACCTTCGATTTTGAGGTATTTAGTGCAGCACAACAAAAATGGCTGGAAGTGAGTAGTGTAAGTAATTTCGAATCTTTTCAAACCAACCGATTAAAATGCCGGTATAAAAATTCAGATGGAAAAAATGTTTTAGCACACTCGTTAAACGGCTCGGCTTTAGCATTACCACGTATTGTAGCCGCCTTATTAGAGAATTACCAAACCCCGGATGGGGTAAAAATCCCTAAAGTATTACAACCTTATTGTGGTTTTGATCTGATTAATTAGTTTTTTTTACTTACTTGCAACAAATTTAATTTTATAATCATTCAATCTATGGCAGACACAACATCAACAGGTCACCCGAAAGGGCTTTATTTCCTCTTTTTCACTGAAATGTGGGAGAGATTTAGTTATTATGGAATGAGAGCAATCTTCATTTTGTTTATGACTAAGATGCTTTTTCTAGAAAAATCCGACGCTTCTAATATTTATGGAAGCTATACTGGTCTGGTTTATTTAACGCCATTGTTAGGAGGCTATTTAAGCGATAAGTTTTTAGGGAACAGACGAAGTATTATGATTGGTGGATTGCTTATGGCCATAGGCCAATTTTTTATGTTTTTAAGTGCGTCATCTTCCGGCGCTTCTGCAATTTCGATGATGTGGTTAGGACTCACTTCACTGATTATAGGAAATGGTTTTTTTAAGCCAAATATTTCTACAATGGTTGGTCAGTTATATCCTGCCAATGACAGAAGAATAGATAGTGCTTTCACAATATTCTATATGGGGATTAATTTAGGGGCCTTTTTCTCACCTTTAGTCTGCGGTACCTTGGCAGAAAAGGTAGATTATAAGTGGGGTTTTTTAGCCGCCTGTATCGGAATGGTTATTAGCTTAATTTCTTTCGCTATGTTTCAAAAAAAGATGCTCATAAGTGAGCAAGGAAAAGAAATAGGATTGCGAGTAAAGAAATTAGATTTTCAAGCTATTCTTACGATTATTGGATCTATTGGAATAGTCTTCTTTATGTTAAATTTTAAACAGATGTTTAAGATGGATTTAGATATCGTGAGTTATGTGATTTACGGTGCTATGATTGCTGTTCCCGCATTAATTTTATCTGATAAAAGCTTAAATACAGTTGAAAGAAACCGAATAATTGTAATCTTTATTTTAGCATTCTTTGTTATTTTCTTTTGGGGAGCCTTTGAGCAAGCAGGTGCATCACTCACATTATTTGCCGACCAACAAACAAATCGTACGTTAGGTAATTGGGAAATGCCTGCATCCTACTTTCAATCAATTAACCCGCTGGCGATTATTGCATTAGCCCCAATTTTTACGATACTTTGGGGTATTCTACATAAACGTAAAGCCGAGCCGTCTTCCGCAAGAAAAATGGCTATAGGCCTTATGTTTGTGGCTTTAGGATATGTTGTTATTGCTTTTGCAGTGCGTGGTTTGGCTGGTGGTGAAAAAATAAGCATGTGGTGGTTAGTTGCCTTGTATCTTATTCATACCATGGGGGAATTATGTTTGTCACCGATAGGATTATCTATGGTTTCAAAATTATCACCCATTCGTTTATCATCACTTATGATGGGGACTTGGTTTTTAGCTAACGCTGCAGCTAATAAATTTGCAGGTACTTTGAGCGCATTAATTCCTGAAGATGTAAAAATCGAGAAATCATTTGCTAATACGACTGACAAAACTAATGTTGCCTTATTGGACACGGCCATGTTAGATGCAAAGGTTTGGAAAGCCAATCCTCAAGAAACGACCTTGGTATATTCTGCCCATGTAAGTTTAGTAAAAAGGAATAACGACTCAAAAAGTCCTGATAGTATAGCCAGTATTGTTTTAGATGAAAATAAAGTAGCGATTACGAACTTCCAATTGCAGCTTATAAAAGGAGGAAATAAATATGTTGACAGAGTTATATTATTTGACAATGGAACCAAACTGCTAACACAAGATTCTGTAGAGAAGATCGTAGATAAAGTTCAAATTAAGGAACAGGTAGTCCAGGTATGGGATTTGAAACCAGAAAAACCGAAATTTATGGGTATGCTGATTGATAACTTGTTTAATTTCTTTATGCTTTTTATTATAATGACTGGTGTCGCCGCAGTGATTCTTTACTTTTTAAGTAATAAATTAGAACAAATGAGTGGAAATGAGAAGCAGAATGCGTAAATTTTAAAATTCATATCAAAAGCCTTGTAAATTATTTTTACAAGGCTTTTTTATTTATTATTGCTTTATGAATAGTTCAGCATATGCGTTATTAATTTCAGAAAACTAAATGAGTATATGGAGTAAACATCCTAAGGCGCTTCCTTTTCTTTTCTTTAGTGAGATGTGGGAACGCTTCGGTTATTATCTGATGATTGGTGTTTTTACTTTATATCTTAAAGATGTAAAGGATGGATTTGCCATGAACGAAGCAGAGTCAGCCGACCTCTATGGAACCTTTATTGCCCTTGTTTTTTTAACGCCTTTCCTCGGTGGTTTATTAGCCGATCGTTATTTGGGCTATAAAAAATCGATCGTCTTTGGAGGTGTATTAATGGGAATAGGCTATTGCATGATGGGTATTCATAATTTACCGATGCTTTATTTGGCCATGACATTGGTTATTTTGGGAAATGGTTTTTTTAAACCTAATATTTCTACCTTATTGGGCAATGTTTATTCGGTACCTGAACACAAACACCAAAAGGACGAGGGCTATAATATTTTCTATATGGGAATAAATGTGGGAGCATTTATTTGCAACTTTTTTGGTGCTGCTTTGCAAATTATGTTGGGTTGGAAATGGGCCTTCATGGCCGCCGGAGTTGGTATGTTTATTGGGGTTCTGGTGTTTTTATACGGTTCCAGGCATTTCAAAAACTTCGTTCAGAAAAAAGGAGTTGTACCCGGCGATATGCCGATGTGGAAGATCGTCATGCTAATTTTAGTTCCGTCGGTTATAGCTGGAGTATTGGGTTATTTGATTAACGGTACTACAGGTTCTAATAATCCGGGAGGAAATATATTTGGAAGTGATAGCACCGATGCCTTTATTTTTGCTTGTATCCCTGTCATGTTTTTTTATGGTAATCTCTATTTCAAAGCCCAAAAAGACGAAAAAGGTCCGATCGCTGTAATGCTGGCTATCTTTGTGGTCGTTATCCTTTTTTGGGCTGTATTTAAACAAAATGGTTCGGCACTAAATACCTGGGCCGACCGATATACAACCAGAACCGTAGAAGGAAATACAGAAACGGTTTTCAATGCCTTAAAACAATCCAAATCCATTGTTTATAAAAAAGATTCGGTAGAAAAATACGATGCCAATTTCAGATTGGTGAGGTTGGATGGGAAAGTTCAGAAAGAATACGATTACCCCATTTATTTTAGAAACGAAAAGAAAGATAAGATTCCGGCAGAGGGAAAGTCTATCAGTGTCTGGTCTACCAATTTAAGTCAATCGATTAATCCTGGTTGGGTTATCCTGTTAACACCTTTGGTTGTTGCTTTTTTCACCTGGCTTCGCCGAAAAGGAAAAGAACCTTCCACCCCATCAAAAATTGCATTTGGGCTTTTTATTTCTGCATTATCGGCCCTTGTTATGTTTGCTGCGGTAAAAGCGGGTGCCAATGGTGCCGAAAAGGTTAGCGTTTGGTGGCTAATATCCTGTTATGGAGTCATTACCATCGGTGAGCTCTTTCTTAGCCCAATGGGATTAAGTTTGGTTTCAAAACTTAGTCCGCCACGAATAACCGCTCTAATGATGGGGGGCTGGTTTTTATCAACTTCCATTGGCAATAAATTAAGTGGGGTATTGGCCAGCATGTGGGACAGATATGAAGATAAGACTAACTTTTTTTTATTGAATTGCGGGTTACTTTTAGGAGCCACACTTCTCATGCTTACCATATTAAAATGGTCTAATAGAATTATCCAGGAGAAAAATATTAATTAATATATCATGTCCAATCTAACATTAGAAGAAATTCAGAATTTTAAAGGCAAGTATCCCAAACAGCTTTGGTATCTATTTTTGGTTGAGATGTGGGAGCGATTCTGCTTCTATGGGATGAGAGGGGTGTTAACCATATTTATGGCCGATCAGGTATTAGGATTGTCGCTTTCCGATAAAGAAGCCAATTTAAAATATGGTGCCATTCAAGCCTTTGTATATGCCTTTACGTTTATTGGAGGCATTTTCGCTGACAAAATATTAGGGTTTAAGAAATCACTGTTCTTTGGAGGATTGGTAATGATTGCCGGTAATATTATAATTGCTGTTGCGCCTCAAAATTTCTTTTTCATTGGAATTACACTCTCCATTATTGGGACTGGGTTTTTTAAGCCCAATATTTCTTCTATGGTGGGCGAACTCTACCGAGAGGGAGATGATAGGAGAGATGCGGGGTTTGGCTTATTCTACTCCGGAATTAATATCGGGGCATTGCTAGGAGGGGCGGTATGCGTGTATTTAGGAACGAGTGCGGATTTTGGTTGGAGTTACGCGTTTCTTTCGGCAGCGATAGTTATGATTATCGGGTTGATTACCTTTTTATTCACGCAGAAAACATTAGGTCCAATAGGCGATTCTCCATTGCTCGCATTGCCCAAAAATACTCGTATCACAAAAGAAATCATGGTTTACCTAGGCGCCTTAGTATGTATTCCACTGATCTTCATCATGATTAAAAATACCGATTATACCGATTATTTCATGTATTCCATCGGGCCGGTAGCCATTTTCTATTTTTTATATGAAACCTATAAAGAAAAAGAGCGTAAAGCACAAAAGAAACTTTTAGCCGCCTTAATATTTATTCTATTCTCCATTGCTTTTTGGGCATTTTTTGAGCAGAGTGGTGGCTCATTGGCTCTTTTTGCTAAAAATAATCTTCATTCCGATTTACTCTTTTTTCAAATCAATCCAAATATTGTAAACAATACTTCTAACGCACTTTTTGTTATTATTTTCAGTCCGCTTTTAGGCTTACTATGGCTGGCCATGGCAAAGAAAAAAATCGAACCGAATACCGTGATAAAATTCGGTATAGGATTTCTGTTTTTAGCCGGTGCATTTTACCTTTTTTACTATACGCGTTTCTTTGCCGACTCCAATGGATTAACATCATTAAATACGTTTACGCTGGCTTATCTGGTTATTACATTTGGTGAATTGGCACTCTCACCCATTGGCTTATCCATTATGACGAAACTCTCACCGAAACGATTATCGGGAATGATGATGGGGCTATGGTTTTTAGCCAGTGCTTACGGTCAGTATGCGGCCGGTTTGTTGGGTGCAGGAATGTCGAGCCCCGATGACAGTGCCCCCTTGGTTAAGAAACTCCAGCTTTATACCGAAGGTTATCATCAGCTGGCAATATATGCACTTATAGCAGGCATTATTTTAATTGTTCTCTCGCCTTTAGTTCGTAAATTAATGCAGGAAGTAAAATAATACCTTCTCTTTTTTCGTACTTAATATTGGTTTATTAACCGCTCCATTCTTTATAAATAGTCGGTGTTAGCTTCAAAAGTTGCTATATTTGCCAATCTTATGATGAAGTCACGATTTTACCTCGCTTTTATTTGTATTGTTTTTACATTGGCTTCCTGCAGTACGTTGAAAGATACCGTATATTTTCAGACGAAAAGCACAACACCTCCGATAGTAAATAACCAAACAACTCAAATATCATCGCATATTCTTTCGGCTGGGGATGTTATAAGCTTAAATATAAATACCCCATTGCAAACCTCCGCACAACTGCTAAACCTAAAAGAGGGTGGAGGCTTTTTAATAAAAGCAGATGGAACCATTGAAATACCGGTAATTGGTATTGTTACGTTGGCAGGCCTCACGACTACTTCAGCAAAGGATACTTTGTTGTTAAGAGCAAAAGTTTATTTTAATGAACCCTATGTAAACTTGCAATTGGTAAGTTTTAAAGTTACGGTATTGGGTGAAGTTCTTTCACCGGGTATTAAAGCACTGGTTTCAGAAAATGCCACCTTACTCGATGCTTTAGCTTCCTCGGGAGATCTAACAAGCTTCGGTAATCGGTCGAATATTAAGGTGCTTCGTGGAGATTCTATTTTTTACTTGAACCTCACAGAAATGACACTGTTCAAGTCCAATGGTTTCTTCCTTCAATCCAATGATATCATTTATGTACAGCCACTGAGAAAGAAAAATACGTTATCCAATTTATCGACTTCCATGGTGGTAACTAGTTTTGCATCGGTGTTAATTACCTTGACGACTACCCTAATATTATTAACCAAATAAAAATGTTCGAAGAAGAAAAAGATATTCCGAAAAGCATCGTTGAGGAAAAAGATAATATTCGTCCGTTAATAAACTTGATCAAAGGTAATTGGTTGATGTTCGTATCTTTTATCACCGTGTCTCTTACCATTGGTTATTTGGTGAACTACTATTCCATCAATCAATATAGCATCAGTGGCACGTTATTATTAAAGGAAGCGGCCTCCCGAAGTGCATCCGATGTGATAAAAGAAGATTTAGGCTTACCCGACGCGAAAAGACCTCTTACTACCGAATTAAATGTGCTTCGGTCGCGTACCTTATACAAGGATGTAATAAGCAAGCTTGATTTAGATATCACCTATATTGCTATTGGGCGAGTTCAAGAAGCGGAAATATATAAAGAAAATTCTTTCGTTGTATCTGGCCAATTATTGGATAGCAGTTATTATGGAAAATGGTTCTTCTTCAACTTAATCGACGATGAAACCTTCGAACTTAAATATGAGAAGGATTTTATGGTGTATAAATTTGGTGAGACGATCAAAACAAGATATTTCGACATAAAAATATTCAAGAATGATGCCGTTACCCATCGCAGTTTCAAAACCGAAGGGCAAAGAAATTTTAAATTTAAGTACAACAATTCCCAATCATTAGTAAACCATTATAAATCGGCAGTACATATCAGTATCGTAAAAGAAACAAGCATTTTTGAGCTTCAGATAAATGATCCAATCCCACAACGTGGTATCGACGTTATTAATATGGTTTGTCAAACCTATATCGACTATGGCATTAATGAAAAAAACCTCATTGCCAACAATACCGTTCGTTTTATTGATGAACAGGTAAAAAGCATTTCAGCATTGCTCACGATAGGTCAGGATAGCTTTCAGCGTTTTCGCGAAATAAAGGGGGTGGTTAATTTAAGCGAAGAGTCGAAGTCATTATCCACGCAGGTGGAAGCCATTGAAACGGAAAAATACAAGTTGGAGACGGAGCTTAAAATCCTATCGTTCATTTACGATTATATCTTTGCCAATAAAGATCTTACCAATTTATCACCTTCCACGATGGGCATTGGAGATGCTACGATTTCATTACAGATACAAAAGTTACACGAACTTCAAACCCAACGACAGCGATTACTCTATGAAAGTAAATCGACCAACCCTCAAATTATTACCCTTGAACAAGAGATAGAAGGAGTACGTGCAACCTTGCTCAATGGAATGTTTAATTTGCGCAAAAACTATCAAATACAACTGAGTAGCATGGAAAGCCTTCGTCAGAAGTTTTTGTTTTCATTAAGCCGTATTCCGGAAGCCGAACGAAGATTTCTGGATTTAAACAGGAAACTATCTTTAAATGAAAAAATATACACCTACCTGCTGGAGAAAAGAGCCGAAATAGGTATTGCAAAAGCAGGTACCATATCGGATAATAAGGTATTGGATGAAGCTGTTTTAAATGGATTAGTTTCACCCGATAAGAAAAACAATCTGATTATTGCTTTTTTTATCGGACTTACGATACCATTATTGATCATTGTTTTCCGACAGTATTTTGATGACAAGCTGAGAAGTAAGATACAATTGGAGAAAAGCACGAATGTTCCGGTTATCGGCGTTATTAGTCATAGTCATAAACCCAGCAAGTTGGTGGTACGCGATAATCCCAAATCGCAAATCAGTGAAGCATTTAGAAGTGTTCGAACCAACTTGCAATACTTCACCAGGAGCGATGGTCCGAAAGTAATTGTAGTTACCTCCACCATTAGTGGCGAAGGCAAAACCTTCGTGGCCATGAATCTATCGTCTGTAATAAGTTTAAGTGATAAAAAAATAGTGCTTATTGGTATGGATATGCGTAAGCCTAAAATCTTTGATGAATTTAGTTTGAACAATGACGTAGGAGTTAGTACTTTTTTAATATCCAAAGCAACGGCCGAGCAGATTATTCAAAAAACCGATTTACATAACCTTGACATTATCACTTCGGGCCCTATACCTCCCAATCCGTCGGAATTATTAATGAGTGATAACTTAATCTTACTCTTAGAGAAATTGAAAACAATCTATGATTATATCATCATTGATACGGCTCCAATTGGTTTAGTAACCGATGGACTGCTTCTGATGAAGCATGCTGATGTTAATATTTATGTGATTCGTGAAAATTATTCCCGCTTGCTCTTTGTAAATTCGATTAACGAACTTCATACCAATGATAATAATATTAAGAATATTTGCTTGCTAGTTAACGACTCCAACCTGAGTAATAGCAAATATGGTTATGGCTACGGTTATGGCTATGGCTATGGTTATGGCTATGGGTACGGTAATGGATATGGATATTATGAAGAACAGAAGAAGGAGCGTTTTTTTAGTCGAATATTGAATGTGTTTTTTCGAAGACGGAAATAATGATTAAGGGTATAATAAATAAGAAAAAAAAGATCGCAGTAATTGGATTAGGCTATGTTGGCTTACCCATCGCGTTGGAATTTGCTAAGAAATTTAGTGTCATTGGATTCGATATAAATATTGATCGGTTAAAGTTAATGCGTACCAAAACCGACCCCAGTGAAGAGCTGGAGAGTAAAGATTTTGAAGGATGTGATATTTTTTTTACCGACAAAATTGATGAACTAAGGAAAGCAAACTTTTTCATAGTGGCCGTTCCTACGCCTATCGACAACCATAATCGTCCCGATTTAGGGCCCTTACTGGGAGCTAGTGTTTCGGTAGGTAAAGCATTGAAAAAAGGCGATTATGTCGTATTCGAATCTACGGTATATCCAGGTTGTACAGAGGATGATTGCATTCCTGTATTGGAAAAGGAATCGGGCTTGAAATTTATACGAGATTTTAAGGTGGGATATTCTCCCGAACGAATTAATCCAGGCGACAAAGAGCATACCTTGACTAAGATTCTAAAAATTGTTTCTGGCTGCGATCAAGAATCATTAGATACTATTGCCGATGTTTATGGTAGTATAATAACTGCCGGGATTCATAAAGCCCCGACCATTAAAGTAGCGGAAAGTGCAAAAATAATTGAGAATACCCAACGCGATTTAAATATTGCTTTGATGAATGAGCTCTCCATTATTTTCAATAAAATGAATATCAACACGTTTGATGTGCTTGAAGCAGCCTCTACCAAATGGAATTTTTTGAAATTTAAACCCGGTTTAGTCGGTGGTCATTGTATCGGTGTTGACCCCTATTACCTGACCCATAAAGCGAGTGAAATAGGATACCATTGCAAGGTTATCTTAGCAGGTAGGTATATCAACGATGGCGTTGGTTCTTATATTGCCAAGGAAGTAATAAAGGAGATGATTGACCATGATATTTCGCTTAAGAAAGCTAAGGTATTGGTAATGGGAGCAACCTTCAAAGAAAATGTGGCAGATATACGAAACAGTAAAGTGGTGGATATTATAAATGAACTTAAAAATTTCCATGTTAATGTAGAAGTGGTTGATCCTAGGGCTAATAGTGAGGAAATATTTCGAGAATATGGCTTTACGTTAGCTGCTAAAATCACTAAAAATTATGATGCTATTATTGTGGCCGTGTCGCATGATGAATATCGAAATCTTGGTGACGCTTATTTTAAAAGCATATCCAAAAAACAAGCGGTTCTTTACGATGTGAAAGGGATGTACAAAGACAAGATAACCTCCTTAACCTATATGAGCTTGTAAAAAGCCATCAAAGCGCAACGTGAAATGTTCCTTTTGCATTTCCTTCCGAAAAAATACAAGACCCCAGCGAAACAAATCAACAGTGCATGTTACTTCCGGGTGAAGTTTTATTTCTTGCCAAGCTCGTTTCATTTCACTACTCCAATAAATATCGTCGAAAATAAGCACACTAGTATGGTTAAGGTGGCTAACGAGTATATTAAAATAATGAATCGTGGCAGCATAGGTATGATTCCCATCGATGAGCACCAAATCGATTGGAGCAATGTTTGACACCACCTGTTGGAGTACAGAATCGAAATTTCCGCATACAAAATGAACCTTGTTTTCTTTAAAAACCGAGTGGAATATTGTTTGTGTAAAATCATGTAAGGATGAACTCCCTTCGATGGTGGTAATTTGAGCATTAACTTCATCACGAAGAGCACTTTCTATATAGGCAGTGCCAACGCCAAGGCAAGTACCAAGTTCTAATATATTTTTATAATCATAATGATGGATGAGTTGAAATAAAACTTCTCCCATTCGTTTGTTGCAGCTGGCCGTAGCGTAAATAGCAGAGATTAACCTTTTCCTATTCCTTAATTGATGCGAGCCACGCCCTAAATCCTCCACATCAATAAAATCCTTTTGATGCTGTAAAGTGTTTCTGTACTTATTAACGTTAGAAAGTTCTGTTCCTGCAACTCGTTGATTTAATACGTTGACATTAAGGTCATAAATAAACGGAGAATGCACTCCATGAAGGTTATGCGACTTCAACAAGTACTTTAGGTAGTCTTTTATATTGTTTAATGTTGTCAATATTTTAAAATAATAAAGTGGGTAAAAATATCTTTTTTATTTGGCGATTGAAGTCCAAACCTGCTTTTAATATGAACATATAATAAAATGTGGTTTTTCTTCGCTTGATTTGGGATAATTTTATATTTTTGCATCTCTATGACTGAATCATCAAATACACAGCACAAATCAAAAGGAAAATATTGGATTATCTTCATCGTTAGTTTGGTGGCAATGGTTTTAATTACCATCTACCGTCCTGAAGCATTTTGGTTACCACTTCCAATTTTAGTTACTGCTTTTGCTTTGGCGAACGACTGGTTATAAGTATCCTTGAAGTATCGCAAAGAATTATCCCGGCAAAAGCTTGGAGTACCTCATCATAATATTTCAAAGCCGCATCAGCCTTCGTTGTTGCGGCTTCTGTTTTTGAATATAAAATTAACAACAATAAAGCGTATTAATACAACGGGATAATGATCGATTTCAACTTTAACCTACTGGATGCCAAATGGCAGCAATATTGGTTCGAAAATAAAACGTTCGAAACCCAAATTGATCCGTCCAAACCAAAGTATTATGCATTGGATATGTTTCCTTATCCTAGTGGTGCCGGCCTGCATGTAGGTCATCCACTGGGTTATATCGCCAGTGATATTATGTCGCGCTATAAAAGGCACAAAGGGTTTAATGTATTACACCCGATGGGCTTCGATGCCTTTGGCCTGCCTGCCGAGCAGTATGCTATCGAAACAGGTACTCATCCTTCTATATCTACTCAGAAAAATATTGACCGCTATAAACAACAACTTAAAAACATAGGCTTTAGCTACGATTGGGATAAAGAAATAAGCACGGCATCACCCGATTTCTATCGATGGACTCAATGGATTTTTATGCAGCTTTTTGATAGCTATTACGATCGAATTGATAATCATGCAAAACCGTTGAAGCGATTAATTGATAGTTTTAGTGAGACGGGTAATTATACCATTGAATGTCCGGAAGAAAATAATAGAAAATTCACCGCATCCGAATGGAATAATTACGATGAGGAAACGAAACAAATTATTTTAATGGATTATCGCTTGGTTTTTAGTGCGTATTCATCGGTAAATTGGTGCGAAGCACTCGGTACCGTGCTTGCCAACGATGAAGTAATCAATGGTTTAAGTGAGAGGGGAGGCCATATCGTTGTGAAAAAAGAAATGCGTCAATGGTTTTTACGTATCAGCGAATATGCCGACCGACTATTGGAAGGTTTAAACAAGGTTGATTTCAGTGATTCACTTAAAGAAATGCAACGAAATTGGATCGGTAGAAGTGAAGGCGCTGAACTTGAATTTAAACTATTGGATCATCCGGATGGTCTTCGGGTTTTTACCACACGCCCCGACACCATATTTGGTGTAACGTTTATGGTTATTGCCCCCGAGCATACCTTGGTGAATGACATTACAACAGCCGAACGAAAACATGAGGTTGAAACGTATCTCGAATATGTTCAAAGTCGCAGCGATAGAGAACGGTTAACCGAAGTAAAGAAAATTACCGGTGTTTTTACCGGTGCGTTTGTTGAACATCCATTTACAAAAGTAAAGGTACCGGTATGGATTTCCGAATATGTATTGGCTAGCTATGGCACCGGAGCTATTATGGCTGTGCCTTGTGGTGATGATAGAGACTATGCATTTGCTAAACATTTTAATATTACGATAACTAATATTTTTGATGGGGTAGATATTAGTGAAAAGGCATATACTAATAAAAACTTCAAATTAATCAATTCCGATTTTTTAGATGGATTGGATTATAAAACGGGCTTTAGCATTGCTTTAGATAAAATTGTTAAACGCAAAAATGGCAAACGCAAAGTAAACTTTCGTATGCGTGATGCTGGCTTTAGCCGCCAACGCTATTGGGGAGAACCATTTCCCGTGGTCTATAAAAATGATATACCATACCTTATTAATGAACTGGAACTTCCGGTAACCTTGCCCGACGTGCAAAGCTACAAACCTACCGGAACCGGAGAAGGGCCTTTAGCCACGATACCCAACTGGGTTTATTTGCCGGAGGGCTTGCGACGCGAAACCAATACAATGCCCGGTTATGCAGGAAGTAGCTGGTATTTTCTGCGTTATATGGACGCACACAATTCCAATGAATTTGCAAGTAAGGAGGCAACAAGATATTGGAATCAAGTAGATTTATATATTGGTGGTGCAGAGCACGCCGTAGGCCATTTGTTATATAGTCGTATGTGGACGAAAGTATTGCATGACCTAAAATTTATTGACTTTGATGAACCCTTTAAAAAGCTGGTGAATCAAGGTATGATTCAAGGAACTTCTAAATTTATTTATCGCATTAAAAACAAAGAAAACACCTTTGTTTCCTTCAATTTAAAACACGAGTATGAGGTAAGTCCAATTCATATTGACGTGAATTGCTGTGATGGTTTGGAATTAGATACTTCGAAGTTAAAACATTGGCGTAAGGAATTTGAAACCGCTACGTTTATCCTGGAAGATGGAAAATATATTTGTGGTACTCAAGTAGAGAAAATGAGTAAACGCCTTAATAATGTAGTCAATCCTGATGATATTGTTGCACAATATGGAGCCGATGCTTTTCGAATGTATGAAATGTTTTTAGGCCCTGTGGAGTTAAGTAAGCCTTGGGATACCAAAGGTATTGAAGGGGTGTCGAGGTTTTTACGTAAACTCTGGAGGTTGTTTTATAATGATAAAGGAGTATTAATGGTTAACGATGAACCGGTAACCCTAGCCGAGCTAAAAATACTTCATCGTACCATAAAGAAAGTGGAAGGTGATATTGAAGTTCTCGCTTATAATACGTGCATCAGTAGTTTTATGATTGCCGTAAATGAACTACAGGACTTAAAATGTTCTAAAAAAGGTATCTTAGAACCTCTGATTATTTTATTATCCTCCTTTGCCCCTCATATTACAGAAGAGCTATGGGCAGCCATGAATCATAGCCATAGTATTGCCTATGAACCGTTCCCGGTTTGTGATTTACAATACCTAACCGAAAACTCATTTACCTATGGAATTTCTGTGAATGGTAAGGTACGAACCGAATTAATTTTTTCACTTACCGCCACCAACGAGGAAATCCAGCAAGAAGTATTAAGCAATGATATCATCCTAAAATGGCTTGATGGTAAAACGCCCAAGAAAGTCATTATTATTCCTAAGAAGATGGTTAATGTGGTGGTGTAAATTGATCCTTACTTAATCCGTGTTTCGACTATACCCGCTTTAATATCCAAACGGCATCTTCGTCCCATTCTACCTTTACTTTATCGTCAGCTCTGGTATCCACTTGTTTACCAATATAGTCGGCTTCGATGGGGAATTCTCGGTTATAACGACGGTCAATTAGCACCAGAAGTTCCACTTGCTTCGGGCGACCAAAATCATTGAGGGCATCTAAGGCACTTCGAACACTTCTACCCGTATATAATACGTCGTCAACCAATATTATTTTCTTGCCCTCAATGGTGAAATCAATTTTCACCTCGTTCGCTTCAATATCTAATTCTTTGGTTCTAAAATCGTCTCTATAAAACGTAATATCGAGCTCTCCATAAGCGATTTTATTATTAATACTCTTTTGCAAGGCATCTCGTAATTTACGCGCAAAAAACACCCCACGTGGTTGTAATCCAATAATAGCACAATTAGTGAAGTCATCATGATTCTCAATTAGTTCATAACATAACCGTTGTGTGGTGATTTCGATATTTCTGGAATCCAAAAATTTTCTTGACATAATGAAATATTATTTTATTCGTTACTCATTTTAATGATTTCTTCAAATTCTTCCTTTTTCACGGTTTGCACACTTAATCTTCCCAACCGTACCAAATCCATAGTTGCTAAATGTGGATGAGATTTTACATCCTCCAAGGTAACTTCTGTTTTTAGTTTCTTCACCGGAGCGATATCAACACATAGCCAGTTTTTATCGTCTGTTGTTGGATCCTGATAGGATTCCTTTACCACCGTGGCAATTCCTACAATCGCTTTGCCAATATTACTATGATAATAAAATAAAGTATCGCCTATCTTCATGTCACGCAAATTGTTACGCGCACCATAATTACGTACTCCAGTCCAAGCCGTTTGCTTGTCCTTTAGTAGATCGTCAAATGAATAAACATTCGGCTCCGATTTTACTAGCCATATCCGCTTCCCTTTTGCCATCATGCAAACCTACACTAAAATTGTAAAACTAAAAATAAAATGCTCGAAAACCGAACCCCTTGTTTTTATCATACTGCAACGTTGGTAAAGGCACTTTTAAAGGAGCCAGAAACCGAGCAAGAGCAAATAATATTTTGCGTTTTTTAATAAAGGGTATCTTCTGAAGATTGATATCAGGGGCAAAATACAGGATACGGTAGCGATGGTAGTCGGCAGAATGGTGTGCTTGCCCTTTGGAGTCATAAAATACAATGTTATCACCCGGATTTCCGGTTACCATATTATATGCCCCTATTCCAACGGCCAAATTTAACCATGTTGAAATTTTTGAGTTGGGGGCAAAGCTTCGGACGTTAACACTAAGCCAGCCGGTGAGCCCATTATAATCTTTTAGTACCCCGGTAACATAATTATCCCCCAATACCTCCGGACGCAAGGCTCGTAAACTTGTTTGGTGAAAGCCATAACAAATTTTTATTCGTTGCTCATCCCATAGAAGCTGTTGAGAGATGGCTAAGGAAGTGCCTAATAAATTAGCTCCCATATCACCCCAGCTAAAACCCCATTGATTGCTATAGCCATCCATCACCTCAATAATACTCTGCATCCCAAAACCAATGAATGCTCCAACAAATAAGGCTTTTTTCTTCGGTAGTCCCACATAATTCATAAGGTTTATGCCATTTACTGCCTCCGAGTAGCAGGAGAAAGAGTGACCCACTTTATCCATCTGCAACCATTCGTTATTATCATTAAAATAATGAAAAGCCCTGGTCGTATACTTTTTATACCAGGTTGTATATAAGCCATAACTCAAAGTGCAATAAAACACACCTATACCACTATATACATACGTTTCGCGAATGCGTTGTTGTTTTTTACGTTGGTAAATACTATCCGCTTGAGCATTTATCGATGAATGACACAGCAAGAAGGAAAGTAATAATACGCACGATATTTTTGATTTGAGATGCAACCTTTCTGTATTTTATTACGTTTGTAAAAATAATGATAGCAACTCATTTACAACAGTTATTTTTGCATTATCTAATTATAATTTAAATTTCTGCTGTCTTATTGCCAGATGATAAAATATTACGTCTCTTTCATTTCGATTATGGTCGTCTTCCACTCATGCAATAAAAAAGCAATGGAGCCGTCCTATTTATTAATTAACCATTTTAGTGTGGTAACCAATGGAGCAACACAAGGTAGTTCATCGCAAATTATTACGGAAGCATTTGTGTATATCGACGACCAGATTGCTGGGGTATATCATTTACCGGCTTCCATACCATTCGCTTTAACGGGCTCTCATTCCATTAAAATTGCCCCCGCTATTATTGAAAATGCCATCGCTTCTAACCCACGACATGCCTATACTTTTTTAACGGCATTCGACACCATCATCAATTTTACCGCCGCAAATCCGGTAACGATTTTTCCCGTTATTGGTTATCGGAGTAGTGTGAAATTCGCATTAATTGAAGACTTTGAAAATCCGTTGCCACTTTTCACAAAAACAACGTATAATACCATCGACACCTTAACCAGAGATAGTATCCCTGCCGACAATATGGAGCCTGGACATTGTGCTTTATTCGAAATTAAAAATGGAATTCTAATGGAATATGCTACCCGAAATAAGTATAGTTTACCCTCAAGTGCTATTTCTGAAACGTTTCTGGAAATTAATTACAAATCGGAATTGCCGCTTGCCATCGGCCTATATATTGATGAACCAACAACCATTATTAAAACTGGAGTCGTAACTTTGAACGCTAAAGCAAGCTGGTCGAAGGCCTATATTAATTTAACCGGCTTGGTTTCGGCACGCCCTTTTGGCACAAAGTATAGCTTGTTTATTTCGGCTGCAAATGCCGATATCAATGTAAAGAACGTATTTGTTGACAATATAAAAATATTACATTTTGAATAAATTACTCAAAACATCACAATATATTATTTTTGATATCCTTGCTGCTATAATTACTTGGGGACTATTTTTTTGGTTTCGAAAAAACTATATTGAATCGGTAAAGTTTGGATATATTATCCCCGTTGATTTTCAGCAGAAATTTTTCGCTTCTGCTATGCTTTATAGTTTGTATTGGATTGCTCTTTATGCTTTAACAGGGCATTATCGAAAAATTTATCGCAGATCGCGATTATGGGAACTATCGAAAACAATGAATACTGTTGCCCTTGGTGTTATTGTTTTGTTCTTTGTGTTATTACTTGATGATGAAGTGAAAACGTATAAAGATTATTATAAATCGGTATTCGTGCTTTTTGCATTACACTTTTTTTTCACCGCCTTCTTCCGTTTTATTCAAACCTCGATTACTAAATATTTTATTTCACATCGTAAGATAAAATTTAATACCATCATTATTGGCAATGGTAATAAGGCGCTGCTTCTTTATAATGAATTAATGTTTGGTAAAAAAATACAAGGCAATTGGGTAAAAGGATATATTACAACCAATGAGCTATCTGACGATAAATTACAATCGTTAACACGTAATCTTGGAAATTATCAATCGCTGCCAAAACTACTCGTCACGGAGGCTGTGGAAGATGTCATCATTGCTCTTGAAAACCAAGACCACGAACATTTAGACCCCATTTTTACGCTGCTTGAGAATGAAAACGTAAAAGTTAAGATAACGCCAGATATGTACGACATTGTTACCGGGAGTGTAAAAATGACCAATGTATGGGGTTCGGCTTTGATTGAAGTCAACACCGAAATTATGCCCGAATGGCAACGGGCAACAAAGCGCCTAATCGATATTTTCTTTGCATTGCTTGTGCTTTTAATTGGCTTACCCTTTTTTGTTCTCACCGCAATCGCCGTATGGCTTACCTCGAAAGGCCCTGTTTTTTATAAGCAACAACGAATTGGACTTCATGCAAAACCTTTTTTTATACATAAATTTCGAACGATGAAGGTAGATGCGGAGCGTGATATTCCTCAACTTTCTAACCAACACGATGATCGCAGAACACGCTTGGGTATTTTCTTACGTAAGGTTCGATTAGATGAGTTACCTCAATTTTATAATGTGCTTATCGGCGACATGAGCATTGTGGGGTATCGACCCGAACGGCTTTATTTTATTGAACAAATCACGAAATTAGCACCCCATTATAAGCATCTCTATAAAATTAAGCCCGGTATTACCTCCTGGGGAATGGTAAAATACGGCTATGCCGAAAATGTAGAACAGATGGTAGAACGATTGAAATACGATATTCTATACATCGAGAACATGAGTACCTCTATGGATTTAAAAATTATGTTCTATACTGCAATTATTATGGTACAGGGGAGGGGTAAATAAAATTAAATACGCCGTTACCACCAAATTAATTCCATCCGAATTCCTTGATTTTGTTGAGCATATTTTAACTGTTCGTAGAATTGGTAATTCTCTCCTAATTCCGTTTTAAGAGTAGCCGCTATCTTGGCATCGCCACGAAGACTTTTAATTAGTTCTTCTATTGGATTTTTCAATGTCGGCATTTCTTTGATTCGATAACTTGAAATATTGGCTTTTTGTGCAGCCATGGTAATGGCATCATTAATCGAACCGATGTTATCAATCAGGCCTAAGGCGAGTGCATCGGATGACGCCCACACACGACCTTGAGCAATGCTATCAATATCAGCCTTGTTTTTATGCCGGCCTTCCGCCACCCGAGCGATGAAATTGTCGTAGGTACGTTCAATAAATGATTGTAAAAGTAGTTTCTCATCATTATTAAAAGGACGTGCTGTATTTCCTAAATCGCTATACCTTCCTATTTTAACGGTATCCACCGTGATACCCAACTTATCATTATATAATTTTTGCATATTCGGATACAATCCAAATACACCAATAGAACCTGTGATCGTACTAGGTTCAGCAAAGATGAAGGTAGCCGGAGTAGCAATATAATACCCCCCGCTGGCAGCCACATCACCCATGCTCACAATTACAGGCTTCGTTTCCGCAGCTAACTTCACCTCCCGCCAAATAATGTCGCTGGCAAGTGCCGACCCCCCGGGTGAATTTATTCTTAAAACAATCGCTTTTATCTTGTTATCGGTACGAGCTTTTCTTATCGTTTGTGCGAAACGTGTGCCACCAATGGTGGCATCATCACCCTCCCCATCTCGAATTTCACCCTGAGCATAAATAATAGCAATAGTGTTCTTTGAATCGGTTTCTTTCTTTTCGCCAGGAACATTTTTATATTTACTCAGACTTAAATAATTTATTTTCTCTTTTTCACCCATTTCAAGTTTCTCTCGGATGGCTTTTTCTACTTCATCAGAATAGGCTAATTCATCGATTAACCGGTATGTTTTAGCATCTTGCGGACTGCGTATTTTCATTTCATCAGCGAGGGCATATACTTCACTCAGGCTAATCTTTCGATCGTTGGAAATATTGGTTATATAGTTACTATAAACCGCACTTTTGTATCTACGAATCTGCATTTTGTTTTCTTCACTCAAGCGATCTTTAATATAAGGTTCCACCGCACCTTTAAACTTACCATGACGAATTACTTGAATTTCCACGCCAATTTTATCTAACATCCCTTTGTAAAATGTGGGTTGGGCTGAGGTACCATTAAACAGCATTTCTCCGGTAGGAGTGAGGAAGATTTTATCGGAAACGGAGGCTATATAATAATTGCCATTATAGTAATAGTCGGCTTTCGAATACACGAATTTGCCTGAAGTTTTAAAATCAATTAAGGCGGATCTAATTTCATCCTTGGTTGCTGCACCAGCATTTACCGGGCCTAAATCGAGGAGGATTCCTTTTATGTTGGGGTCAGACTTCGCCTTTTTAATATTCTCTAACAACTCGTTTAATCCGATGGCGTTATTTTCATCTCCTTGCAATTTTGCGAACGGATTATCGGCAGCACGCTCGAATACTTCACCCTTGAAATCAAGGAGTAATATCGTTTTCGCCTTTACCTCTACAGCATCTTTTTTACTAATACCGATAGCGATACCGATGACGATGAAAAAAAATAAAATACAAAACAAGAGCAAGCCAAGCATGGAAGCTAATGTAAATTTAAAAAATTGTCGCATAATGTAAATGGATTGATGGGTGCAAAGATATTTCTTTTATCGGGGAATTACTTTTTGAGAGGGGAGTAGTCTATATTTTTATATCAGATCGAAGGAAAGGTTAGAATAAACTTAGAACCTTTTCCAGGTTCGCTCTCCACTTCAACACTTCCTTTCAAACTCTTCATCATAATTTTCACATAATTTAATCCCAGCCCGAAACCTTTTACGTCATGCAAGTTCCCGGTTGGAACACGATAGAATTTATCGAATATTTTTTTGCGTTGTTCATCGGCAATGCCAATTCCGTTGTCGATGATTATTATTTCAAATCGTTTCGACAAATTGCTGGTAACAATTCTCACCTCCGGTGCATTAATTGAATATTTTAAAGCATTATCCAATAGGTTGAAGATGATATTGGTCAAATGCAATTTATCCGTCATTATATTTGGATTATTAGCGGAAAGCGTACAGTTGATTACTGCATTTTTATCATGTAAAGTGGGCTGTATATTTTGAATCGATTTTTTGATGATCTCATGGGCATCAACCACCTCCCATTTTAATTTTATATCGTCCCGGTCTAAGTGTGCCATTTGCAACACCCGTTCCACTTGATTTTTGAGTCGAAGCGCTTCCTCTTGGATGATGGTTGCATAGCTCGCAAGCCGTTCCGGGGTTTTAATAATATTCGGATTTTTTAATACATCACTCGAAATAGAAATAGTGGCGATCGGTGTTTTAAATTCATGCGTCATATTATTGATAAAATCTTTTTGAATGGCGGATAGCCGTTCCTGCCGCAGTACGATATAAACAATAATTACAAACGAAAAAAGAACGATAAGAACCGCGATAGTGGAAAAAATCCAGGCCCCCATACCCGAAATAATATCTGCTTTCTTGTCGGGGAAATACACTGAAAAATAGTAGTTATCGTGCTCGTAAACAGGCAAGTCGCGGCGTGGTACTACGACTTCGATTTTTTCTCCTTGTTCATTTAAAGCACTTCGATACACTATTTTATCGCCTTCACAATCATAGATGGCGTAACTAAAGGAAGAATGAATACTGAGATCGAAAAAATCTTTCTTTAAGTAAAATTCAAGCACATTCGCATTAATTTCGTCATTAATATTTACGACGTAGTAGTCGCCAGCCAATTGCCTTACCGTCGTTGGGTGAAGCTTGCTTTCTTTATCTTTTACCTTTAATATATCTTCAGCCACTTTACGCAAACCCGATTCAACCTTTCTTTCAAAATCTTCGGTTTCCTGTTTGTATTTCGTTACCACCCAATAGAGTTGGGTAATGGTAATACCTATAATGGATACTAACGCTAATAAGATAATAAGGCGTACGGTACGTTTGCGCATTTTATTTACTTGTTAAGATAACCACTAATCGTTGCTACACTTATCCCATTATGGCTTGCATTATAGATACAAACGCCATTTTTAATCAGCAGCAGTTGGGGCGATTCATGCATTATGTTAAATTGAATTGCAATTGCATTTGATAACTGCCGATACTCAATTAAGTCGAGGAAATGAGGAATTACGGTTTTTTCATCATAATTCCAGAGTCTCTCAAATCTATTTAATGCCATCGAACTAATGCTGCATCGGGTACTATGTTTGAAAATTACTTGTGGTTTATCAAACGAAGATTTAATAAGCAAATCGATCTGATTCGTATCCGTAATATTATTCCATTCCATCATATTTCTTCCGCAAACTTAATGAATTATGTTGTGTTTCTTCATCATGGCAAGCATTAACGTTGTTTTTAAAATCTATTAACAATTCGATATCAAAATAATTCACCTAAATTTGAACACGATGTGGGCTAACAAACTTCTTCTATTTTCATTTTTTTGTACTTCAGCAATTCTTGCTCAAACCATACCCACCACAACCCTCCATTTTGATGAAGAAAAGTTTGACTTTGGAAATATTAAAATTAGCACAAAAGTTAGTCATATTTTTTATTTTACAAATACCGGAAAGCATCCGTTAATTCTTAAACGAGTTACCG
Organism: Bacteroidota bacterium; assembly: GCA_947507965.1. Classification (GTDB taxonomy): domain Bacteria; phylum Bacteroidota; class Bacteroidia; order UKL13-3; family UKL13-3; genus CAINMV01. The sequence continues at coordinate 14,003 of CANNQU010000032.1, read as the reverse complement.
CCAGCTGTGGGTGCACTACACCACAATGGGATTCATTACCCATTGCGCCCGGAAAAAGAGGTAGTTTTACGGTTATCTTCGAATGTTTTCCTCTAGAAAAAACGTTCAACAAATCAATTACGGTGGAAAGTAATGCCGAACCCACTTTAAATTATATTGATATACGCGGGAAATGTATCGATATCTATAAAACGCAAAAAGAAAAATACACGTTGCCATCAGGCCGTTTATTGTTTGATATGACCCATGTTCATTTCGATAAAATTTATAGTAACGATTCCTTCCAGCAGAAAGAGATTCGGTTCTTTAATAACAGCGATGATACCATTACTGTCTTCGAATTTCAGCCTCCCGTTTATATCCAAAGCGCCTGTGCTCCCAATGTTATTAAACCGCATCAGGAAGGCGTAATCTATATAAACTATAATGCCACCTTAAACCCGGATTTTGGTTTTAAAATCGACAAATTTTTAATGCTTACTAACGATAAAGATTATGCCAATAAAACACTTTATGCCAGTGCAGAAATTCTGGAATATTTTGATACCTTACAACAAAATAATGCCAATCTGTTTTTAAAAGAAACAGAATATGATTTTGGCACCATTAAAATTGGGGATATTAAAACGCATATTTTTGAAATTAAAAATATGGGGACGGATACCTTATTTATACGAAATGTGCGTGCTTCATGTGGATGTACGCAAACTATTTTAAGTAAAGATAAAATTGCGCCAGGACGAACAGCGCAATTGAAAATTATTTTTAATACCGCCGGAGTTTCAAAAGGAGTAACCAATAAATTAATCACCTTAATTTCTACCGATCGAAAAAAACAAGTCGTTCACCTTAATGTACGTGTTAACGTTGAATAATATTCTTGGTTACGTTCTGTACGATTCTTCAACAAGTAGCCTAAAGCTTTGATTTCATTACGTTACAAGAGATAATTAAAAGCTTTATATTGTCTTATAATTTATATTATGTTAAATAATAATAACAAAGAAATACCGGAATAAATAGTTATCCCGGCATCCATTTTATTTCTGTGTGCCTTCCAGCAATTTAATTGTCTTTCCTAATTCCAACACTTTAGCTTCGTCGCCTAGCTGAGCATAACAAAGTTTCATATACGTGAGCACTTCAATATCATCGGCTTTAATTGCATTTGCTGCTTGATAATATTTTAAAGAAATGTTTAGCAGTAAATTGGCTTGGGTGTTTAGGTCATCAAATTTCTTTTTTTGTTTTATATTATCGGTGCTTTCTCTTTCGTTAATAATAGGAACCGCTTTATTAAAGTACATAATCCCAAGTCTGATATTAACATCCAAATTATTGGCTTCCAATTCTAACGACTTCAAATAATCGGCTTCAGCCTTTTCAGCATAGCCTACTAATTTGGTATCATTTTTTGCAAGTCCTTCGTAGGTAATAGCACGATAATAATAATATTTTGCATTGCTGGCATCTCCTTCTATAGCCTTTGAGAGCTTTTCAATTAATTTATCACCTTGATTGGTTAAACTAAACAACGCCAGCTCTTCATCAATCAACACTTGTTTTTCGGGTAATAAATCACGGCCTTGCTCTACATATTTAATAGCGGTTACGGTATCGCCTTGCTCTTGAAATGCTTTACTAAGCGTAATATAAACGTCTTCATCTAGGAAATTATCTGCCGCCAACTTGCCTAAATATTTTGTTACCAGAGCCCAATCTTTTTTGAAATATGCAATTTTACCGATATTCTTTACCACGGTATTTTCCGTTAAGTCGGTATTGGCTGCTTTAATTTTATTCTCTTTATCGTAAGGGAAGGCACTCAATATCAATTCAAAATAACGAATCGATGTAGCGAATCCATTGCGATCAATACTATCAATTTGGTTTTGCTGAGCGATTAAAGCCTCGTTATAAACTACGGGGGCAATACCTAAAACTTTACCGGTCTCGCCTGCAATTTGATCTAATGCCACTTTCGATAGTTTTACGTCACCCGTCTTAATACAATTAATATACGATTCCAATGACTTATAGGCCGGTTCAGCCTCAAACAGTCGCAGTGCTTTTCCGATAAGCGTGGTGTCGATGGCGATGGCAAAATAAACATCGCCACGAGTGAGCCACATTTTGGCGTTATTTTTGGTTTCTTCATGCGCCGCCGCCAAGTCAATATACTTCTTGGCATCTTTTAAGTCTCCGTCGCGAAGGCTGATTTTTGCAGTTTCTACGTTATTTCTTTGAGCTGATGCTGCAATTGAAATGACGAAAAAAATAAAAATAAAAAGGTATTTAAGAGATTTCATATTCTATATAATGTTGTACTTATTTTCTACCATCAAATTAAAATCCAAAACAATGCGAATGGAAATTTTTAACAGAAATTAATACGAATGTCTATTAAATTTAATTCCTTCTTTTAATCAATAGGATTTTCAGGCAATGGGGTTGCATCCGTTTCACTAATAGCCGTAGTTTGTACGTCGATAGGTGAAATACCATCAATCGAATTTTCGTCTCCCAGCTCCTCTCCTTCTATTTCAACTGCCGATTCCAAAACGGTTACGGACGCGATCGCGTCTTTATCTTGCAAATTAATTAATCGTACACCTTGTGTGGCACGCCCCATGACCCGCATTTCTTTCACTGCCAAACGGATCGTGATACCTTTTCGGGTCATAATCATTAAGTCATCTACATCCGATACATTCTTTATCGTAATCAAACTTCCTGTTTTATCAGTCGTTTTCAGGGTAGTAACCCCTTTTCCACCTCTTCCAGTAATTCGATAGTCTTCCAAATCGGTACGTTTACCATAGCCATTTTCACTCACCACCAATATGGTATCACTTTGTTCTTTGATGGCAATCATTCCTACCACAAAATCATCCGCATTTTCTAAAGTCACTCCTTTCACACCACTGGCGGTTCTTCCCATATCACGCACCAAACTCTCATTGAAGCGAATGGCTTTGCCCGATTTCTTTGCAATGATCAGTTCATCATTGCCTGAAGTAAGGCGTGCTTCAAGTAACATATCGCCTTCTCTAATGGTAATGGCATTAACGCCATTGGTACGCGGACGAGAATAATCTTCTAACATTGTTTTTTTAATAATGCCATTTTTAGTACACATTACTACAAAGTTTGATTTAATATATTCCTGGTCTGTTAGCTTTTTTACATTGATATATGCTTTTATTTTATCGTCGGGTGGAATATTAACCATATTCTGTATGGCCCTGCCTTTGCTATTTTTCTCACCTTCAGGTATCTCGTAAACTTTAAGCCAGAAACACCTGCCTTGTTCGGTAAACAAAAGTAGATAGTTATGTGTGGTAGCAACGAATAAATATTCAACAAAATCCTCGCTCCTATTGGAAACCCCTTTACTTCCCCGTCCTCCTCTGGTTTGCGTACGATATTCACCAACGTTGGTTCGTTTTACATACCCAAGATGCGAGATGGTAATCACCACGGCTTCGTCGGCAATTAAATCTTCAATATCTAAATCGTCGGCGGTGTATTCGATGTGTGAACGACGTTCATCCCCAAATCGACTTTTTATATCTAAAAGTTCATCTTTAATGATGTTCATTCTCAATCCTTCATCTGCCAAAATTGCGTTTAGCTTATCAATTATTTGCATCAGTTCGGCATATTCTGCGCGAAGTTTTTCTATCTCTAAACCGGTTAGCACACGTAAACGCATGTCAAGTATCGCTTTAGATTGGATTTCACTTAATTGAAAACGCAGTACGAGTTGATCTCTTGCTTCATCTGGGGTTTTCGATTCCCTTATTATTTTAATTACTTCATCCAGATTATCAACAGCAATGATTAGGCCGGTTAAAATATGGGCCCGTTTTTGCGCTTCTTCCAGCTCATATTGAGTACGGCGCTTTACAACTTCATGGCGGTGCTCCACAAAATAGTGAATCATCTCTTTTAAGTTCAGTAACATCGGTCGGCCGTTTACCAGAGCAATATTATTAACGCTAAAAGAAGTTTGAAGTTCGGTGTATTTAAACAGTTTATTTAGAACAATATTAGCAATGGCATCTTTCTTTAGATCGAAAACAATGCGCATCCCATCTCGATCACTCTCATCTCGGGCGGCATGGAGGCCGTCAATTATTTTTTCCGAAACCAAATTATCTACTTTACTTAATAGTGTCGCAGGATTCACTTGGTAGGGTACTTCAGTAATAATTATTTGCTCTCTTCCGTTAGGTGCTACCTCAAAATTTGTTTTGGCGCGCATCACAATCCTTCCTTTGCCCGTTTCAAAAGCTTTTTTCACCCCTTCATAGCCAAATATAATGGCACCCGTAGGAAAATCAGGAGCTTTGATGTATTTCATCAACTCCTCAATCGTAATTTCGTTATTGTTGATATATGCGATCACCCCATCACACACTTCCGACAAATTATGAGGTGCCATATTGGTAGCCATACCAACGGCAATACCGCTAGCACCATTCACCAGTAAATTCGGAACTTTTGAAGGTAAAACAGTAGGCTCCGTTAAGCTGTCATCAAAATTAGGCCTAAAATCTACCGTATTTTTCTCTAGGTCAACCAGCATCTCTTCGGCAATTTTTCGCATACGTACTTCCGTATAACGCATGGCAGCCGGAGGATCGTCGTCAATGCTACCAAAGTTTCCTTGGCCATCAACAAAAGGGTAGCGTACACTCCAACTTTGCGCTAAACGCACCATCGTATCATAAACAGATGAATCGCCGTGCGGGTGATACTTACCTAAAACCTCACCAACAATACGTGCCGATTTTTTATAGGGTTTATTGGAAGCCATTCCCAATTCACTCATACCATAAAGCACACGGCGGTGCACTGGCTTTAAACCATCGCGCACATCAGGTAAGGCACGTGATACGATAACCGACATCGAATAATCGATGTATGCGGTCTTCATTTCATCCTCAATGTTTATCTTAATAATTCGATCTTCTGCCATACTTCTTTAAACGCTCTTTTTTCCTGTCGATTTCGTATCGGAAATAGAGGCTTTTGTTAATATTAAATATAAAATGTTAAAGCTCTTTCTAAAAGGTTCAAAAGTACTCATTTTATTGCACTTTTAGGTTAAAAGATACTAACATTTCCGCTCTTTTTTAGCCTCTTGAGAAAGAATACACCCAGCGATAAATAGAACCCTTAAAAAGTATGATTTTTCCTAGAAAGATTAGGACGGCGTTATAACATTAATTGAGCCAAAATATAGTCGCTGAATAAAATCAATTCACAGCTATAAACCACGGCACGTGTGCTCGCCTGACCTACTTCGCGTGCACCACCGGTAACTTGATACCCGTGGTAGGCCGAAACCGAGGTTATAAGGAAGGCATAGGTAAAACTCTTGATGATAGAAAACTGGAGCGTGAAGGTTCTAAAGGAACTTTGAGCTCCTTCAATAAATTGTTCAGGAGTAAGTATTCCGGAGAATTTACCGGCAAAATACCCGCCGGATATTCCTAAAAACATGGCAATAATAATAAGGCACGGAATCATGATGAGCCCTGCGGTGATTTTGGGTAAGGCCAAAAATGCGCGAGAATTTATTCCCATTACGTCTAAGGCATCTATTTGCTCGGTAACTTTCATCGTGCCAATTTCAGATGCGATACTGGATCCTATTTTACCTGCAAGTACCAAGGAGGTGATCGTAGGAGCCAATTCAAGTATCACAGAATCGGAAACGATAGCGCCAATTACCGTACGCGACAACCATTCGGAGGTGAGCTGATACCCGGTTTGAACGGTGGTAACGGCGCCGGTAAAAATGGAAATAATAGCCACGATGGAAAGCGATCCATTTCCAATGACATACATTTCATCTAAGGTACGACGTACGTAAACACGAAAATGCTCGGGTTTGCTAAATATCCCTTTGAGAAACAGGAGGTACCTGCCAAAATGATTGAAAAAAGTAATTAAGAGCATCGTTTAATGGTGCTACAATAATAATCAAAAAAAAACTAAATCAGCCCTTCCGGTAATTTCATAAAGATTGACTTTTTTTTGTCGTCAATAAACTCAATTAGATCATCATGTGCCGGTAGAAGCAAGTCGTTTTCTAGTACAAATAAAAATTGTTTGCCCGGATTTTCTATGTTTTGAACGGTCCCTACTAATACCCCATCATTATAAATTTTATACCCTACCAATAAAAGTATATTATCGGTTTTCTTCTTTCGAATAGGGCTGTTTCTCTCCACAGCAATCTCCAAATTAAGAAATTCCTCAGCATGGGGTTTCGATTGGATATCTGCAAAAAGAAGAATCACTTCGCAGTTACTACTTTCTATGGCTTCCAAAACTTTAAAGGGTACCGGCTTGTTTCTTATCATGAGAAAGCACGAGCTGGCCTTGTTTAAAATGGAGGTGTTAAACCCAGCGATCAATCGTACCATCAAGGCCCCATGAACTCCGTGTGTTTTAACAATCGACCCGATGATAATTATTTTTTTTTGACTATAAATCATTTGTTATGCTGCTGCAAAGTTAAGGCTTAAAGCATTGTCATTGAATATTAAACTTCCTATACATAGGTAAAAGCTTCGCCTGATGAGGTGAGATTTTGTAAAGCCGCCGTAAATACTTTAGAAATTCGACCGTGTTGCCGGTGGCATTAAAAATATCAAGACTGTTCATAAGGGCACTTTCCAAATCAGGATCCAAACGTAAAGCTTGGTCATCGTATTGCAGGGCTAGTACGATGTTGCCCTCTCCCCTATTGCATACAATCAAACCTAAGCTACTCCAGGCTTCCGCGTACTTCGGGTTATAGGTAACCATCGTTTCGAAGAGTTTCTTTGCCTCTGCTATTTTTAGTAAATTATACTTTACCATACCTTGCTTCTGCAAAAAATTAAGCTGTTTAGGCCTTAATGCAACCGTAATGTCAATCCATTTTTCTGCCGAGCTAAAATCATCTTGCTTTATATAACTTTCGGCAACCCGGTAGGTTGTCCAGGCATCTTGTATGGTATTTAGATTTAAATTTTTTCCAACATCAGATACCTTTTTATAATCTTGTTTTAAATAATAATAGTGCACCCACAAATCAGCCCTGTTTTCACATTGCTGCAAATAAATATAGGCCGAATCTAAACAAACCATCGATTTTAAGTCAAACTTTTCATAATAATTAAGATAGCCCTCTGCTTTCGATGCTGCTGTTGGGGTTCGATTGTTAACGCATTTTATCTCTACAAACTTCCGCACGTCCTGAAGCTTTTGCGTAGAAATAGGTTTTCGAATATAATGGTCATGCACGGTTACATGAGGTATATCACTGGTTCCATTTTTAGGCATGTGGCAGTAAACACAATTATTGTTTGCTTTTTTCAATATTTCGGGAGCCTCCACGCAACGTTTCTGTTGATGACAATTTTCACAAATTTTATTGAATTTTTCTTTACCTGTCACGGTCACACTCACATGAGGGTTATGGCAGGTAATGCACGTTAAGGTCATTCCAAGGCTATTTGCCTCGTCTATTTTATTGCTTTTTAGGAAACAGCTGCTTTTTTGCAGACGTTCGGCATGAGAGGCCATAATAAATTTACTATCGTCGCCTTCAAAATGAGGCATATAAATATCCATCACCTGACTTAGTTTCATGCCGGGTCGAAAATCCATAAATGATTTCCCTTCCTTTAAGATGGCGTTGCCTTGCAAATGACACCTTTGGCATACATCGATTTGCAGCTGCCAAGGAAGTTTCGCCGGATTTACAATGGTATAATCAATTTCTTTCCGGATATCCACCACCTTACCTTGTTGTTTCTCCTGTACATGCAGGCTACCAGGCCCATGACAGTTTTCACAACCGATGCCAAGAGGCACTTTATCGTATTTATTTTGGCTTTGAAAATCAAAAGCAGGAAGTGCATTATGACAGGTAATACACTCTAATTCTATGGCTCGCCCAAAACGAGTATTATTACCTTCATTAAAGCCTGGGGGTAAATTCCACTGTTGCGATTGCGTGTAAAAAGTTAGCGGTGCTTGATAAAGAAACCCATTGACTTCGTATAGATGTGAATTGGTATGTTGTCCGCTGCCTACAATATATTTAATATTCTCCTTACGCTGAAATACGGTATCCTTCCCCACCATCCGAAATTCAACGATTTGCAACGTGTCGCCTTGCCATTGAGGATGGTAGTATAAGTTCTTTAAGGTATCGTAAACCACCGTATTCGACTTAAATTGAGCTGCCGATTTTTGATGTGTAGCCAGCCCCCAGGATTTACCCATTCCTGTTTCTGAAAACGTAGCATAGATATCGGGATGACAACCTTTGCAAATTTCGTTACCTACGTAACCAACCTTTGGATTATGGTTTAAGTATGGTGAAACCTCCAATTCGGAAGAGCCGTTATGATGACAAGAATAACAGATCGTTAGAATAAAAAAGAGGAAAAAAAGAATATTAGCAGCCTGGCGCATGAAAGAAATGCAAAATAATGAATTATTTAAGATCCGAACCGCATTTAAATTTTAATATTTAAATTTTCAATAGGTCATTACCATAAAGCGAGCGATTGATTTCGATTATTATCGGGATAATTAAATTTATTTTGTATCAAGCTCCTACAGAGCGATCGATTGGCAGAATACCTTCTTTGAGGTTTTTTTAAAATTAAACGAATTATAATGCAACCTTTTGAAAACCATTCGTCTGAATGTAGAAAATTCGCTTGCATTGACTTTAAACAATAAACATAAAAACATGGTAGATTATTTCAATAAAAGATTCCCTGCCTATTATCTGCTAATCGCAGTACTATTAACGTCTCTGGTATTTTTCTATTTTCTATCGAAACAAGAGAAGAAGATATTAGAAAGTATACAAAATGACACGAACCAAACCTACCATTTAAAAATCAAGGAAAATACGGCTGAATATTTAGCAGAGCAAAACCATGCCAATACTGCCGTAAGTCAATCGGATGGCCTGGGAAATAATGCTACCACGAGTAATACTTCGTCATATAAAAACGAGAAGCAAGTGGTAAGAGCCAATGTAAATGGGTTAACTCACCCTATTCTCTTAGTAGAAACTCCATCACCGGCCCCAGAGCTTTCTACCTTGGATTCATCATTACAGCAAATTATCAAGGATGGTAAGAGCAATGGAAAGGTTCAATCGGCTTCCATTTATATCATGGATTTGGATAATGATAGGTGGACGGATGTAAATGATAAAGAAGGATATTATCCAGGGAGTTTAATGAAATTAGCTGTTTTTATTTGTTACCTTAAAAAGTCGGAAGAGAGCCCTGAAATATTATCGAAAACACTTATACTTGAGAAAAGCGCTGTTGTTCCAGGGCAATCCTACAAAGATCAGGTGATACAGCCCAATGTGCCCTATAAGGTTAGTGATTTGTTTTATCCAATGATCGTGCGTTCTGATAATTTTGCAACCTTGCTTTTAAATCGTGAGTTAGATATTGACGAATTAAATACGCTTTTTATGACTTTAGGAATACATAAAATGGATATGCAAAATCTTCAATACACCATTACTGCCAGCGACTATTCCAAGTTTTTGAGGGTATTATACAATGCCACATATTTAAATGTGAAAAATTCTCAATATGCCCTTAGCCTACTTTCCAATTCTACCTTTACCCGTGGCTTAACAAGAGATTTACCAAAGAATGTAATGGTTGCTCATAAATTTGGAGAAAGCGTTTCAGGCGAAATACGTCAATTACATGAGTCGGGAATCGTATATACAGGTGCTCATACGTACCTTATCACGGTAATGACCAAAGGTGCAAAAGTAGCTGACCTGGCAGATGTAATTTGCGATTTATCGAACAAGGTATTCCATTACTTTATACCTTAATATACGTTGAGTTGATTTAGTGCGTTTCAACAACAAGCTATTTAGCTTGCATTATTTAATAGATTGAATAATTCCAACTGAGAATTTACTTTGCCTTTTTTACTCTCCTCATAATGTTTGTTGTAATTCAGCAAATCCATGTGGCGTGCTTTTACATTGTCGCTCCACTGCAAATCAAAAATGCGAAAAATCTGTTTCTTGAGTTTCTTATTTAAGATAGGAATCACCGATTCTACTCGTGAATAAAAGTTTCTTTCCATCCAATCGGCACTCGACATAAACACATGAGGATCGTTATTATTATTGAATATAAAGAAACGGGAATGCTCCAAATATCTCCCTATAATACTCTTACATTCGATGTTCTTGCTGCATAGCTTGTTCTCAGGAACTAAACAACAGATGCCTCTAATTATAAGTTTAATTTTAACTCCAGCGGCAGAGGCTTTGTAAAGCCGTTCAATTACTACCGTATCGGAAAGGCTATTAAGCTTCGCATAAATAAAACTTTCTTTCCCTTTCTTGGCATTTGCAATCTCCGTATCGATAAATTTTAAAATCTGCTCTTTCAAGCCAAATGGAGCCGTAAGAATATGACTCGTCTTCGGCTTATAATTGCTTGTGGTAAGATACTTGAAAATTTCAAGTGCATCTTTTGTTAATTTTGGATTAACGGTAAAAAGCGACAAGTCGGAATAAATTTTTGAGGTATCGGCATTATAGTTACCGGTGCCACATTGCAAGTAATAAACCGACTTTTTCTTCTCCGTTCGCTTTATCAAACAAAGTTTACAATGCACTTTTTGATTAGGGGATGTAAAAATAACCTTGGCCCCTGCTTCCTGCATTTTATTGGCCCAAAAAATATTATGTTCTTCATCAAACCGGGCCTTTAACTCCATGATTACCGTAACCTGTTTCCCGTTTTTAATAGCACTGATAAGGGCATTGGCAATATTTGAATTCCGAGCTAAACGATATAATGAAATCTTAATTTCTGTAACCTGGGGATCGATTGCCGCTTCGCGAATAAAACGTACGGCATAATCAAAGGTATGGTATGGATGCATAATCAAATGATCGTTCTCACGTATCGCATGCACAATTTTCTGAGCGTGGTCGAATGGCAGGTAAGGAATGGATTTGATTTCAGGATAAACTAACTTCGGGCTTTTAATGGAAGGAAAATTCATAAAGTCTTTGAAATTATGATAGCGCCCACCTGGAATTAATGTTTGTTCCTTTAAGGCAAATTTACGGACGAACATTTTAAGTAACTCCGCAGGCATATTTTCATCAAATACAAAACGAACGGGTTTGCCTTTGCTTCGTTGTTTTAAGCTTTTCGAAACCTTAACCAACATGCTTTCAAAACCTTCGTTTACAATCGACAACTCAGCATCTCGGGTAAGTTTCACCGTATAGGCCTTATAACAATCATAATCGAAAATATTAAAAACATCGACCAAACAATACCGTATGATATCGTCGAGCATAATAATCCGAGTGATCTTTTTAGAGGAAACTAATGTGTAAAAACGAGAGAGTACTTTGGTAGGGATTTCAATTAAAGCATACATCCTGTTGAGTGGATTACTTTGCTTGTACAAATGGGCTGCCAAATAAATACTTTTATCATTAAGTTCGGGGAAAACCGTTTTGTGACTTAACACAATCGGATGAATATGTGGCAAGACCTCGGTCTTAAAATAGTCCTTAATTTCTTTTGCTTCTGTTGTCGTTAAATGTGATTCGTTAATAATTTCAACCTTTTGTTTCTTGAGTTGGGTGATCAAACTCTTGTAGGTAATTTCAAATTCATCTTGTTGTTGTAGTACCTTTTCTTGTATTTGTTTGAGAAGGGCTTCCGGGTTGTATTTCAGTGAGAACGTTTTACGCAACAGGCTGATACGTTGATGTGAGGCGACTCTCACCCGAAAAAATTCATCCAAGTTATTACTAAAAATACCCAGAAATTTTAACCTTTCTATTAAAGGAACAGCTGTATTTTGTGCTTCTTGAAGTACACGCTGATTGAAAAACAACCAGCTTAAGTCGCGATCAATAAACAATCCTTGTTTATTCTTTGTTACCTCCATCCCGCGAAAATAAATTATTATTGCCTTTTAACCATAGTAAATTTTAATTAATATAGCAGGTGTTATTGACGATTTACTGAATATTATTTTTTACATGAAGATTACCGTCATCAGCATGGGCAAAACCAAAGAACCTTTTTTAAAGGAAGGTCTTACTGTTTATTTAGAGAAAATAAAGCGATACACAAGTCTGGTTTGGCTGGAGCTCGATGAGGTTAAGAATGCAGCCTCTTTGCCTAAAGAGGAACTCAAACGTAAGGAGGCAAAAATATTTTTAGACAAGTTAAAAGATACCGATATCGTAATCATGCTTGATGAACGAGGTGAAGAATTTACATCGGTTCAATTTGCGAATGAATTTCAAGGAATAATGAACCGTGGCGTATCGAATTTAGTATTCCTCATTGGAGGTGCTTTCGGCTTTGATGAAACCATAGAAAAACGCAGTCAGAAAAAAATCGGTTTATCACGGCTTACCTTTACGCATCAAATGATACGGCTGCTTCTTGCAGAACAAATATACCGGGTTTTCACGATCTTAAACCATGAGAAATACCACCATTAATGGGTTCGAATTTTTAATTCCCCATGGGTTGTAGTCTTCCAAAAATCCGTCGTGTTATACCTGAGTAGGAGGCAGTGAAAATGGTAATCATGTATTATTTCTAATTTTAGATCAATAGCGTCCTAAACGTTTAAAAAAAGGAAAGGGAAGTCTTTTCCTCAGAGTTACCTTTGAGGTTCTTCAAAAGCCCCCCTTCCTATGGCAAATCTAACATTGTTTTCTCAAATAATTTCTAAATTAGATCGATCTAGATTTAATTCACTTGTAAATGAGAAAGAGACTGATAAACACAATAAGGGCTATAACAGTTGGACACATTTGGTCTCGATGCTGTTTTGCCAGTTTGCCAAAAGTCAGTCAGTTCGAGATATCAGCAATGGTTTAAGATCCGCGACGGGTAATCTGAACCATCTAGGGGTTGAGAAGGCACCATCCAAATCTAGTATTAGTTATCAAAACAAGAATCGCAATTGGGAACTCTTCAAAGCCTATTATTTTAAGTTGCTGGGAAGTTTAGGACAGCAGGCACAGTTTAAGCAGGTAAAGTTTAGAATTAAGTCAAAAATATTTCTACTTGACTCTACCACTATCAGTTTATGCCTCACTCTTTTTGATTGGGCAAAATATAAAACCGCAAAAGGAGCAATAAAACTCCATACCTTGCTTGATTATGATGGAAACTTGCCAGCTTATGTAAATATCACAGATGGTAAAACGGCAGATAATAAAGGGGCGTATGACGTACCATTACTGAAAGGGAGTGTGATTGTTGCTGATAGGTATTACAATGATTTTGCATTGCTTAATATTTGGGACAGCAACAAAGTGTTCTTTGTTGTTAGGCATAAGGAAAACATACAATTTAAGTCAATTAAAGAAAATTCATTGCCTGAAAATCGTCACGAACATATCCTTAAGGATGAAATAATAGAGCTCAAGGGGACAGCATCAAAAAAAAAGTACCCAAGATGTCTTCGTCGGGTTAGCGTTTGGGATGAGAAGAACCAGCAAGTCATCGAACTAATCACCAATCAACTCACATGGACAGCAAACACGATTGGAGAGTTGTATAAAAGCAGGTGGCAGGTTGAAATATTCTTCAGAGAAATCAAACAACTACTGCATATTAAGTCATTTATTGGAACCTCGGAAAATGCTGTAATGATTCAGGTCTGGACGGCTTTAATAACAATCTTGATTCTAAAGTTCCTAAAGGCAATGGCAAAATATAACTGGCACCTTTCAAATCTTGTTGCTTTTATACGATTGAACTTATTCGTTAAAATAGATTTGCAAAGTTGGCTAGATAGTCCATTTGAATCATGTGAAAAGCCACTTGGTATAAATCAAATACAAGGGGTGCTTTTTTGAAAAGCAGAATTTGCAAGCTACAAGTCAATAAAATCAGTAAATTTGTAAGGATTTAAAAACGTTTAGGACACTATTG